>JBDHCY010000284.1:0-9209 GCA_039591795.1 Gemmatimonadota bacterium
GGGGCCAACCCCGGACTGCAGGCAGGACTCGTCGTCTACCCCGACGACGAGTTGGTGGTCGCCGTGGTCGCCAACAGCTGGGGACACGGCGCACGCTCGGCCGAGATGGTGAACGTGTCCCGCTTCGCCGCGCTGTGCATGGGGTGGACTGGCCATTAACCCCCGACGAGGTCCGGGATCTGGATTCTCCTGAGGCTCCAGTATTGGTCGGCAAGCCAGCGCGAGAGACCGAGGCCGCGAGTCCACTGTACGACGCACGGGCCCCTGGAAGACAGGAGGATTCTCTCCACGCTACCGGGGACGCCGTCCCTCACGGTTCGCCTTCCGTCCCCAATCGCGCACCCAGCACTGCGCCTTTCGTCCCGAAGGCGCACGCTGCACGAACCGCGAGGCTGCCTACCGTTCCCAGTTGCTACCACCTACCTTGCGCGCTCGCGCACCGTCCGAGGATTCGACACATGAGCAACGTTCGCTCGCTGTTCGCCACCTGTCTCTTCGTTAGCGCCGCGGCCTTCCCCGTGACGGCCCAGGAAGAAGGGGATCTCGCGAGGGCCGCGCAGAATCCCATCGCGGATCTGATCAGCCTGCCGTTCCAAAACAACACGGCGTTCGACTGGGGGCCGCAGGGGGGTACGCTCAACGTCCTCAACATCCAGCCAGTGCTGCCGTTCACGCTCTCCGACGGCGTCAACCTGATCACCCGCACGATCCTCCCCGTGGTCACGCAGCCTGAACTGTCCCCAGGTCAGGGCTCGAAGACGGGACTGGGCGATCTCACGTTCACCGCGTTCTTCTCGCCGAGGAACGCGGGCAGCGTGACTTGGGGGGCCGGCCCCGTGGTCTTGATCCCGACAGCCACGAATGACCGCCTCGGCACGAACAAATGGGGCGTCGGGCCGTCTGCGGTCGTCCTGACCATCGCGGGCAGGTGGGTCGCGGGAGCGCTGGCGAGCCAGGTGTGGTCGTTCGCGGGGTCGGGCGATTCGGACGTCAGCAGCTTCCTCGCCCAGCCGTTCATCAACCTCAACCTCGAGAACGGCTGGTATCTAGTCACCGCACCGATCTGGACAGCGAATTGGAAAGCGAGCGAGGGGAACAAGTGGACGATCCCGATGGGTGGCGGGGCTGGCAAGGTGTTCGCCATCGGTAGCCAGCCGATCAACGCAAACGCCCAGCTCTACTACAACGTCGCCCGACCCGACTTCGTCGGACGGTGGAGCAGCCGGTTCCAGGTCCAATTGCTGTTCCCGAAGGGCTAGAAGGGCCCCACGGTCGCACCAAGCGATCTTGGACGAACGGCGACTTGCGTGAGACGCTGCCCAACCGTTCGCATTCCACCTAGAAAGGCGACAGGGGACGTCCTCCCTCACTAGTTCGCCCTTCGTCCCAAACCGCGCACTCGGACAAACCGCGTGGGGTCGCCTTCCACATAAGCACTCTAAATAAGCACTCTAAGGTGCGCGGGCTGCCCGAATTGTGCCCAAACGAGCGGTCCACACAGGTGCGCGGGGCCTAGCCGAGCACGACGTGAACCCGGTGCACGAGTCCGTCGTCGGATAGCGGAACGAGCGCCTCGCTGGCGACGGGCGTTCCGTCAAGACTGATGCTGGTAACACCGCGAGAGACGCCATCCGGATTCTCGACCGTAATCCGATAGCGCGTGTTGCCATGACGATAGACGATCTCGAAGCGTTTCCAATCTCGAGGAATGCACGGATCGATGGCGAGAGCGGCACCTCGCTTTCGGAATCCGAGAATCGACTCCAGTCCCGCGCGGTAGAGCCAGCCGGCAGCGCCCGTGTACCACGTCCATCCTCCCCGTCCGACGTGCGCGGGTGCGGAATAGATGTCTGCGGCGACCACGTAGGGCTCAACCTTGTAACGGTGCGCACTCGCACGACGGCTCGAATGGTGTATCGGATTGAGCAGGTTGAAGAGAGCGAAGCTCGTATCCCCCTCGCCGAGCCGAGCGAATGCCATGACTGACCAGATCGCGGCGTGGGTGTACTGCCCACCGTTTTCCCGGATGCCGGGCAGATATCCCTTGATGTAGCCGGGATCCCTCTCGGTCTGGTCAAACGGTGGAGAGAAGAGCAGCAGTAGCCGGTCGTCCTCGCGAACCAGCCGTTGTTGAACCGACGCCATGGCCTGGCGCGCACGGTCCGGATCACCTGCGCCGGAGAGGACCGCCCAGGACTGGGCAATCGAATCGATCTGGCATTCGTCGTTCTGCGCCGATCCGAGCGGCGTCCCGTCGTCGAAGAACGCTCGTTTGTACCACTCGCCGTCCCACGCTTCGCTCTCCACCGATGTCTGCAGAGCCGCAGCGCTCTCTCGCCATCGCGCCGCACGCTCCGCCTCCGCACGCCCCTCGGCGATGTCGGCGAACCGGCTCAAGTTCGAATGGAGAAACCAGCCCAGCCACACGCTCTCCCCGCGACCCTCTCGACCGACACGGTTCATCCCGTCGTTCCAGTCGCCCCCACCCATCAATGGGAGACCATGACTCCCCACGTCGAGACTGCGATCAAGTGCCCGCGCACAATGCTCAAACAGCGTCGATCGGTGTTCGGATACCTTGGGTTCGAAGTAGGATTCGTGCTCGTGCTCCTCGAGAATCGGGCCCTCGAGCCATGGGATCGTCTCGTCGAGCACGCTCCAGTCCTCGGTCACCGCCAGATACTCCACCACGGCATAGGGCAGCCACAGGAGGTCGTCGGAGATTCGCGTCCGTACCCCGCGCCCGGTCGGGGGATGCCACCAATGCTGGACGTCGCCTTCCAGGAACTGTCTGGCGGCGGCCCGCAGGATGTGCTCGCGCACGAGATCGGGCCGCGCCACCAATAGCGCCATGACGTCCTGCAGCTGGTCGCGGAACCCATATGCCCCTCCGGCCTGGTAGAAGGCCGAGCGCGACCAGAGGCGACAGGAAAGCGTCTGATAGAGGAGCCAACGGTTGAGCATCAGGTCCATCGACGCATCCGGCGTCCGGACCTGGACCGTGCCGAGCACGGCGTCCCACCGTTCCCGGACCTGACGGAGCAGCGCGTCGCAATCCTCCGCACGATATCGTTCAATCAGCGTTCGCGCCTCTTCGGGACTCCCGCCCTGGCCCAGCATGAACACTACTTCGGCGCGTTGCCCCGGCTGGACCTCCACCTCCGTCTGCAGCGCGGCGCAGGGGTCCAGGGTCGCGCCGGTCTTTCCCGATAACGCTTCGCCTCGCTCGAGCGAGGCCGGGTGGTCGAGGCTCGCATTGCGGCCCAGGAACTCGAGGCGGTCGCAGGTCCACGACGTGTGGCGCCCACCGAGATCGGCGAAGGCGATCCGACTCGCGAATTCACCGTTCCACGCGTTGCGCGCGAACGTGGCGCCGGTCACCTGATCGATCTCGGTGACCACATGATGCGCGGAGTGGCTGCGCGTGACACCCAGTACCCACTCCGCGTAAGCCGTGATCGAAAGCCGACGCTTGCGACTCGACCGATTCACCAGGGTGAGCCGCGAGATCTTGATCGGGTCGCTCGGCGGCACGAACTGCAGCAAATCCAGCGCGATGCCGTGGGACGTATGCTCGAAGCGGCTATATCCCTGACCGTGCCGGACGACATACGGGCGGGCTTCCTCGCGGATCGGCAGACATGTCGGTCCCCAGATCAGGCCACTGTCCAGATCGCGCACGTAGAACGCCTCGCCCGGCGTGTCGCTAACCGGATCGTTCGACCACGGCGTCAGCTTGTTCTCCCGGCTGTTCGCGGCCCACGTGTAGCCGGAGCCCGACTCGGAGACTTGGAATCCGAAGTTCGGATTCGACACGACGTTGATCCAGGGGGCCGGCGTCCATTGCCCCTTGCCCAGTACCGTGACGTACTCGCGGCCGTCCTGCGAGAATCCTCCCAGGCCGTTGAAGTACTCGAGATCGAGCGTCGGGGGGGGGACCGGCTCCGCTCCTGCGCGCGGGGTGCGGAGCCGGGGCGGCACCGGGCCCGGCCTCGCTCGCTGCAGCCGGATCACCTGCTCGGACAGCGTGCCCGCGTTCGCCCGGACGACCACGCGCGCTGCGGAACGCAGCAGGACCAGGTCTTGCGACGGGATCAGGTCCTCGCGAAGCACGAAGACGCTGCCGAGTGCCCCGTCCGCCTCGCCGCCGAGGGCGGACTGACTCGCCCGCACCATGGCCTCAAACGCCTCTTGGAGATCCTGGGCGTAGGAGGTGCCCTTCGCATTCAGGATGACCAGGTCGGAAGCGATCCCTTTGAGCTGCCAGTACTCGTGGGCCCGCAGGAGCTGTCTCGCGACGTCGCGCTCCTCGTCGCGCTCGACCCGTACGACGGCGATTGGGAGATCGCCGGAGATGCCGTACGCCCAGAGTCCGGAGGGACCACGACGGTTGGAGGCCCGTTCCTTGGCAGTCGTGCGCAACGTGCGATCGGCGTAGAGCATGCGATTGGCAAGACGTTGGAAGAGATGCGCTTCGTCCTGGGTGATCCGCAGATGGTGCAGCTGGACCTGCGCGTACATCCAGGCCAGCGAACTCTCTCGCTCGAACGTTCCCGGCTGGCGGTACTTCTCCGCCAAGTCGAGTGCTTCCTCCCGCGAGGGCGCCACCAGCGTGGTGAAGACGAGACGCACCGTTCCTCCGGGTGGAATCGCTACCCGATACCGGAGGCTCACGATTGGATCCAGAATCGTCCCCGTGGTGTTCGTGAGCGGTTCGCCCTCTATCAGCGAGACCGGCGTCCTGACCCCGCGGCCACGACCCAGAAAGCGGGCGCGGTCGCTCTCGTACTGATACGTGCCGACGAGCTCACCTTGGATCGCAGCGAGGTGAGCCAGCCACCAAGTGCGACTTCTGCGTAGGACGTGAAATCGATCTCACGATCACGGTTTTCGAGATTGGTCACCGTCAGCTGGCGCAGCTCGGCGTCGTCTTCGGGCGAGACCACGATCTCGAGCATGATCGACAGAGACCGGTCGCGCTGCCTGATCTTGGCCCGGTCTTCGGCGTACACGACGTTGTACTCGTCTACTTCAATACCGCTCGGCTGGAACCCGGCCGACCAGACGTCACCGGTCTTCGCGTCCCGCAAGAAGATGAAGGTGCCCCAGCAGTCACGGGTCGTGTCCTCGCGCCACCGGGTTACGGCGAGGTGGCGCCACCGGCTGAAGCCGGAGCCCGCTGCGGTGACCATGACCAGGTAGCGGCCATTCGAGAGAAGATGAGTGCGCGGTGGGATGTCGTGCGGCGATTCGAACCGTCGCAGGGTCGGTGGCACGAGGTCGCGAACATGGGCTGCCACCTGCACTTCCTCGCCGCGCGGTCGAGTCACGGCCACCGCACGCGGCGTCCGTTCTTGCAGCAAGAGCTCCGACGCCTGGATCACGGGATGCGCGTGGAAACGTCTCCGGGTGAGGCCGTCGTGAACGACGTTGCCCAGGGAGACGATGGTCATTCCCTGATGGTGCGCCATGTAGGCTTGAACCACGGCCACCCGTTCGTCTTCTGGAAGCCTCGATGGCGTGAAGTCCAGCGCTTCGTAGAACCCATAGGCACCGCCCGCCCCGATATCTTCGAGACGGGCGATGTTGCCGATGGCGGCTTTGGGGTCGACCATCGCCGCAAGTGCGGTGGCGTAGGGAGCCACGACGACGTCCTCGAAGAGCCCGCGCTTGAGCCCCAGACCGGGCACGCCGAAATCCGAATACTGATAGGTGAGCTCGACGTCGCGCACGTTGTAGGCCGACTCGGAAACTCCCCAGGGGACCCCTCGTTCCGAGCCGTAGCGGACCTGGCGCGCTACCACGAGGCGGCTGGTGAGGTCCAGCAAGCTGCGGGCGGGCTGCTCCATCACCAGGAGCGGCATCAGGTATTCGAACATCGATCCCGACCAGGACACCAGCGCAGCCCCGCGCCCCACCGGCGTGAGGGACCGGTCGAGGCGAAACCAGTGCCGTGGCGACACATCTCCTTTGGCGATGGCCACGAAGCTCGCGAGCCTCGCCTCCGAGGCCAGCAGATCATAGCAGCTGGGGTCGAGCGTGTTGTCGGCCACCCGGAAGCCGATGGAGAACAGCTTGCGCGAAGAATCGAAGAGGAATCGGAAGTCCATCGCCTGGACCAGCTGTTCCGCCTGGAGGGCGACGGCCGAGAGGCGGTGCTCGAGCGTAGTCGCTGCCGCGGTCCCGTCGTCCTCGGCTCGGAGCATCTCCAGGTCACGTGCGTGGCTCTGGACGGTGTCCCTGACGGCGGTCGCCCAGACCAGGACCTGCGGGCCGGACTCGTGCCCCGCGGCGGTTGAAAGTGTCCGGACGATGTCTAGCAGGTTCTCCGCACGGGTCTCCAACTGCTCGAACCGGGTGCCCCATTCGAGAAGCGACGATGGGGGATCCTCCAGAAGGGCCGCCGTCTCGTCCAGGGCCTCCTGCACCTGCAACGCCGTGACCGTTTCGGTGCGCGCGCCGAACGGGGACCTCTCCACCCAATCCCGCACCGGCTCCAGGGCGTCGCGGATCCCATCCAAGACCTGCGGGCCGAACAGCCGTCGCCGGGCGAGCTGGCGGCATCCTTGAGCCAGCGCCATGAGATGGCCCGCGAGATTCCCACCATCGACCGTGGAGATGTAGAGGGGATCGAGCGGCCTGAGGTCCCTGGTGTCGTACCAGTTGAAGAAGTGACCGCGGAACCTGCGCATGGTGTTCATCGTCTCCAGGGTGGCTTTGAGCCGTTGCACCATGTCCGAGATCCCAATCCAGCCGAAGTCGCGGGCGACCATGGTGCTCAGGAGGTACAGCCCGATGTTGGTCGGTGAGGTGCGGTGGGCAACAACCGGCTCGGGATCTTCCTGGAAGTTGTCGGGCGGGAGAGCGTGCTCCTCCTCGTTCACGAACGTTTCGAAGAAACGCCACGTGCGCCGGGCAATGAGCCGTAAGGTGCGCGTCTCCGTCGGCGATAGCTGTCGCCGTTCGGCCAGTTTCAGTGGAACGCTCAGGCGCCAGACAAAAATGGGCGCCAGGCCCCAGCAGAGAACCAACGGTCCGGCAACCGGCCATGCCTCCGGCTTGAACATGACGAAGAGGACGCCGGCGCTCCCGGCCAGGACCACGCTCCAGCGAAGGTGCCAGTAGAACGCGCGAAGCCTCAGGTCGATTCCGTACCCGGCCTGCGCGGCGGGGACCCACTCGAGAAGATGTCGCTTGGTGATGTAGAGTCGGCCGAGCGTGCGCACCACGGCATCCGCCATGTACCGGGCCTGGTGCGCCAGGGTGGCGATTGCAAGCAGGGCCTGCAGCGATGCAACCTGGACGTCTCTGCCCGTGGCGCGCAGGTGACTTCGCTTGGAGAAGCCCTCCCGTCGCGGAATCAGACCGTCGACCACCGGCAGAAACGCAGGCAACACGATGGCCGCCAGGAACAGGCCGGTCCACAGCACTGGTGAGACGGCGGGCACGGTCCAGGCGGCTGCGCAGAGGAGAAACGACGCAGGCGCGGAGAGGCTTCGGCGCAAGTTGTCCAGCATCTTCCATCGGCCGTGCGCGGGAATCCGTGTCGGTTGATTCCTTCCAGGCTCGTTGCCCCTGTGGCCGAGGATCCAGGGGAGCAGCTGCCAGTCGCCCCGCACCCACCGGTGGTTACGGCGGACGGCAAGCTTGTAGTTGGTGGGAAACTCCTCGAACAGGTCGATATCGGTGACCAGTCCAGCGCGTGCGAACAGCCCCTCGAAGAGGTCGTGACTCAGCAGCGTGTTTTCCTGGACCCGGCCCGCCAACGCTGCCTCGAACGCGTCGACGTCGTAGATCCCTTTTCCCGTGTAGGATCCCTCGCCGAACAAGTCCTGATAGACGTCGGAGACCGCGGCCGCATAGGGGTCCACGCCCCCGGGGCCCGACACGATCCGCTGGTAGATCGTACTTCCCGGTCCCGTCGGTAGGGATGGCGTGATCCGCGGTTGGAGGATTGCGTATCCCTCGATCACCCGGCCGATCTCGGGGTCGAAGCGCGGTCGATTCAACGGATGAGCCATTGCCCCAACGAGGTGATACGCGGCCCGCCCTGGCAGTCGGGTGTCGGCATCCAACGTGATCACATATCGAACGCCATCGGGCACGGTGGGCGGTCTGCCCTTGACCGGAATGAACGTGGTATCGGTTGCTCCACGGAGAAGCCGGTTGAGTTCGTGCAGCTTCCCCCGCTTTCGTTCCCAGCCGATCCACTTGCCTTCGCCCTCGTTCCAAAGGCGTCGACGATGCAAGACGAGGAACCGTTCCCCTCCCGCCGGCGGGCTCCCGTATCGCTCGTTGAGATCCCTGATTCCGTCGGCCAATGCGGCGAGGAGATCCTCGTCGCCCGGCATGTGTTCGTGGGGGGCGTCTTTCCAATCGGTCAGGAGGACGAAATGGAGATGGCCCTCAGGATTCGCCAAGTAGTGCACCTGGAGCCGTTCGATGGACTCTTCTATGTCCGTGTGGGAAGTGAGCAGCGTCGGTACCACGACCAGGGTCCGCAGTTCGGCGGGCACGCCTCCAGCGAGCTCGAGCTTGCAAAGCAACCGGGGTGGAACGCGAAGAGCGACGAGGCGATTGACCAGGGCCACCGCGACATCGGAGGCGGGTACGAAGGCGAGGACTCCCAGGAGGATGAGGATCGGTATGCCAACGCCCGCGCTCCAGGTCAGGAACAGCGGGCCGGAGAGCACGAGAGCAGTGAGGAGGGCGTGCTGCCCGAAATAGCCGGCACTTGCATGGGCGCGCCACGCGCGCCGGATCCGGATTCGCATGGGGACGCGATGGGCCACCCGCTTTTCGAAGGCCCACCTGCCGCGCGCCACCAGGTAGTATCCCGGGTCCTCCTCGCGCCGCTCGGGAACGGCGAGAGCATCTGACTGGTCTTCAAGGGCGGTCCTGTCGCGCGGGTTGGTGTGCGGGGAGGCGCGCTCTCGTTCGCTCCGTGCCTCGCGGGCCAGCGCCACCGCGTCGCGTGCCACTTCCAGTTCCGAGAGCTTCGAACCCCGGGAAAGCTCCTCGATGGCCGTCCGGTACTTGTCGCGAGTGGCGAAATCCATCGCAGCGAACCCGGGAACCGTTCGGAGGGTCTCGTCCACCAGGCTTACGCTCTCGAAGAAGTCCGCCCAGCTGATGGAGGACATCCACCGCATGCTGGTGATGATGTTGCGGACCGTGACGTTCGCGGCGGCCTGGGCCTGGTGCGCATG
>JBDHCY010000285.1:0-4829 GCA_039591795.1 Gemmatimonadota bacterium
GGCTCACGAGCGTGCTCTTCCCGGCGCCGGTAGCACCCATGATCGCGACACGCGTCCCAGCCGGCGCCTCGAACGCAAGGTCGTGAAGCACGGGGTGATTTGGCTCGTAGGCGAACGTGACGTCGCGGAAAGCGACGGAGCCCTGTGCGCGCTCGACGGACCGAGCATCGGGACGCTCGGGTGCGTCGGGCGGCTCGTCGAGCAGCGCCATCGCTCGCTCGACGCTGGCGAGGTCCAGTTGGACCGCCGCGATCTTGCGACTGATCGTTCGCAGCGGGTCGTAGAACTGCCCGAGGTACGCCACCACGACGAGCAACTGACCCAACGTGAGCACGCCGGCGGTCACGTGGCTCACGCCGACGTACAGCACGAGCGCCATGCCCACGGCCGTCGTGAGGCCAATCATCAAGCCGGCGGTACCCTCGGTCCATGCGAGCCCGACTCGCGCGCGTGCGCCGTCCTTGGCTTTGCGAGCAAAGCGCCGGTTTTCTCGCTCCTCCTGGCCGAACGTCTTGACCGCGAGGAGGGCCCCAAGGGTCTCCTGAACGACTGCCTGAACGCGCGACTCGAGCTGCTTCACTTGTCTCGACTGGGTGCGCGTGCGGCGCTTCATCGCATTCGTCACCAGGTAGAGGACAGGGATGACGACGAGTGCGACGATCGCCAACTGCCAGTCGATGCGCATCGACACGTAGATCATCCCGACCACCATCGCCACGGACGAGAGGAAGGGGATGGCGCTCCCGACGACGAGCTGCCCGATGGCCGCCGAGTCGCGCTGGATCCGGTAGACGGTGTCGGCGGTTCCGGTGGTGTCGTGATAGGAGAGCGAGAGCCGTTGGGCGCGGTCGAACAACTGTCCGCGGAAGTCGAGCAGGAGCTTCTCGCGAATGTAGGTCTTTAGCACGTTATACAGGAGGTCGCGCAGCCGGCTGATCAGGGAGATGAGGACCACGAGGCCTACTGCGAAGAGCAGGATGCTGCTCTTCGAGCCAGTCAGCGCTTCCGGCAGCAGTGCCTGCAAGAAGCCTGGCAGCGGCTGGGAGCCGAGCACACTGTCTACCGCAATCTTGAGGGGGATCGGGTTGAGGAGTGCCATCGGCGCGGCAAACAGGCCGAGGAGCGCGAGCAGGGTCAAGTGGCGCCAGTAGGGACGCGCGTGCGCCGCCAGTCGACGGGCGAGCGCGAAGTCGGACGGCGTTGTTGCCGGTCTCACGGGCCCGCGCTGACCTGGTCGACGGCCTTTCGCATGGCGCTTCCAGCTGTGGCGAGGTCTGCCAGCGTGCGAGCAGCGAAGAAGAGCGCGATCGCACCGAGCGCTAGGCTGGCCATCCAGGCACCATCGACGGCTGCTCCGAGCGCGAGACTGCCGGCGCCGAGGACGAGGAGCGGCCCGCGCCCAGCAAGACTGGGCCACGTCCGAATGCGCGCCAATTGGCTACCTCCTCCGTGCTCCTCCACCGCCATGAGCGCGCGCGCACAACCGAACGCTCCCCACCGAATCTCGAGGTCCCAGCGGTCGTAGTTGCCCCCGCGTCGCACCAGGCCCCCCTCCCTGCGAAGAGCCGACTCGAGCGCGGTAAGCCGGGCCTCGGGAGACGTCCAGGTCTCGCTCCAGGTGGCAGTCTTCCGTGGACGGACGTCACGCATCCGCATCTTGCCCCGAGGCTGTGGATGCTTCGCGCGGTACATCAGCCGGCTCCACAGACGGCCGGCTGGCTGCGCCAGGTACAGGGCAGCTATCACGATGCGACGCCGCGCCGCGTCCCACGCGCCACGAACGGGCGTGCTGAACGTCGCGTGAGCCGCATTCTTCCCCGCCTGTACGAGTGATAGGGCCAATCCGAGCGCGAACGCGACGGCGGTGATGCGCAGTGGACTCCAGTCCAGGGAGAGGAGTGACAGGACCGCGAGCGCCGCCATCGTGAGGTACCAGAGAGGAGTCTGCACGAGCGAGGCCCACACGCCCGGAGCCGGCTCATACAGCGACTGATATGGGGCCATCCCCCAGACCCCGTGATAGATACGGGAGCGACGCCAGGTCAGCGCGCGGATCGCGCCCTTGCCGTAGATGCGACCTTCCCACGCGATATGCCCGTCTTGGTCATGCCGCTCGGGCCATTTGCGCTCGAGCATCGCTTCAGCCCGACCATAGCCCCGCTGTTGCCGCCAGAAGGCGCGCACCGAGTTGCGCCGATGGTGCCACACCACGGCTGCCGGACTGAAGCCGATCTTCATCCCGGCGTCTGTGATCCGCCAACACAGGTCCACGTCGTCACCGGCCACGCGGAACAGCGGATCGAACCCGCCGACCGTCTCGAGGGCGGACTTGCGGAATGCCATGTTGCAGCCAGGGATGTGCTCGGCTTCGTGGTCCGAGACGAGCACGTGAACCGGGTTGCCCGGCGCGTTCCCGACGCAGTCGGCAATCCACCCGTCGTCGTGCGGTGAGAGGTTCGGGCCGCCGACTGCCGCTGCACCCGTCCGCTCGAACGTGGTCGCCAGGTAACGGAGCCAATGTGGATCAGGGTACGCATCGTCGTCGATGTAGGCGATGATGCTCCCGGTCGCCTCCTCGTACCCGGTGTTTCGCGCCCGTGAGAGGCCACGGTTTTCGGTGCTGATCAGCCGGCAGGGGTACTCCCGCGCGATCGCCGCCGTCTCGTCGGTAGATCCGTCGTCGACGACGATGACTTCGTAGTCCGGGTAGTCGAGCCGGCTACACGCCTCGAGCGACTCTCTCAACGTGCGTGAGCCGTTGTAGGTGCAGATGACGACGGACGCTTTCGGCCAGGTCCCATTCGGTGGGAACGGCGACTCGGCGAATACGCGACGCACCGCGTGCAGGGCCGGCTTGGGCCGCCGGTCGCGAGTCGTGAGCCCGAACCGCCAATCGCGCACGTCCTCGCCACCTCGGTACCACTCGTCGGTCCAGGAGTAGACGAAGACACCCGCGCTCCCAGCGCCGAACGCAGTCCGCACCTGCCAGTCGACGGAGCGGCTCTGTGCAAGGTCTCCGTTCCGGTAGGCGTCGAGACCAAGTTCCCCCATGACCAGGGGCCGATCACCGGCCAAGGTCTGCAGTCGCCCGAGATAGCTCTCGAGACGCTCCGGCGATTCGAGAAAGACGTTGAAGCAGGCCAGGTCGAGGAAGGGGAGGGATAGGTATTCCGTCGAGGGATAGCTGGCGTAGGTGACGAGTCCTTCGGGATCGGCGTCCTTCGCCGCGTGGTAAAGGCGCTCGAGGTAGCGTTCGATGCGCTTCGCGCCGTGCCAGCGGGCGACCGCAGCCGGGATCTCGTTGCCGATCGAGTAGGCCAAGACGGCCGGGTGGCCGGCAAACCGCTCTGCCGCGCTCCGCACGAGTCCCATCACGTCGGGCCCTCGCTTGCGCGGGTCGGCGAGATACCCGATGTACCGCTCGACGGGGAGCCCCACGAGGACCCGGAGCCCGCAGCGCTGCGCGGCGTCGAGCAGCCAGATCGGCGGCACCGAATAGACGCGCACCGCGTTGACTCCGCACCGCGCCATCAACTCGAAGTCGCGCTCGGCGATTTCGGGTTCTGGAAACTCGCTCTCGTCGTCGCGCGGGCGGAACGTGCCGTACGTGACTCCGCGGACGTAGAATCGCTCGTCTCCGACCACGAGAAACTTCCCGTGGACGCGAGGACGCTCGGAGACGGCGAGCGGAGAACGTGACTGGGTCCCCGTGTCCAGAATGGAAGGAGGGGGTTCGGCAGTGAGCGATTGTGGCCCTGCGGGCCGCGCCCGCGAGCGCGGCGTTACTGGGCGCAATTCCATGGGCGCACCGGCGTGCTGCTAGTTCAACTGCATGAGCACCCCTCTTGGTGGAGAAGGGCGGCGACCGTCCGGCAGAAATCGGAAACGCTGCTATCTGCGCAAGTGACGTGCCGCGAAGTACTTAGGGGGCCGCGGCGCAGATGTGGCCTGAGGGAGCCATGACGAGTGCGGCACGATCCCGTGAGCGCACAGCTCGTCGAGCGCAGGCGGCACAACCGTAGGGGCCACGCTGCCGCGGACTCGCAACACAAAGACGGCCCGCCGTGGCGTCCCTGCCACAACAGCTGCCCTCACGCGCGGCCTAGAGACCCAGCCAATACGTCGCCTTGAGCACCAGGACGTTCCGACCTTCGGCGCTGAAGAGGGTCGGGAGATCTCGACGGAGCGAGAAGTCACCTACTTGCTCGTAGTCCGATCGGCGGTGCTGCCACGCGAGGTAGATCGTCGAGCCCGATCGGTATTCCCACCGCAGCACGACGGTGCTTCGGAGCGACCGCGAGTTGAAGTCTGGGTTGTAGATCGTGAACGATTCCGCCGGCCCGTCGCCGTCGGGATCGACGAGGAAGTCGCCTTCGGAGTCACGCGAAATCGTACCGCGGTCTTTCCCATAGACCGCAAAGTCAAACGTCCGCGGTGTCTCGAACTCCTTGTAGTCGAAGAAGTGTCCCGAGCCCACGAACACCTGGCCGTACAGCTGCAACGAGACTCGAGGAGAAAAGGTCCAGTCGAGGCGCGTGCTGACCGAGAGGTTGGTCTGCTCGAGAGCGGAGAACACGTAGCGATTGCCGTAGGTTGCCGTCGCCAAGGAGTCCGGCTGTCGCTGCACGTATTGCGCTGTCGGTCGGGCGTGCTCCACCCACGGTCCGACGCGCAGGCGAACACTCGATGACGGCTTGAAGCTCGTGTAGATGCCGGTTCCGGCGGTCCACCCGCCGGCGGCGTCGTGCCCGTAGTACAGGTCCGCCGTCACGTGCCACCACTTGCGGTCGTCGGTCAAGACCGACAACCCCGACCACACGGCCGCCGGC
>JBDHCY010000286.1:0-4799 GCA_039591795.1 Gemmatimonadota bacterium
ACGAAGTCGCCACCGTGCTTCAGCTTCACGACCTTGTAGGGGCCGGCCACAAGGCCGACGCGAAGAACCGGCGTCGAAAGCTCGAAGGTCCAGGTCTTGCGGATTCCCTTTGTCGACGTTCCCTTGAAGTCGCCGGCGGTCCGAACAACCCACCCCTCGCGGGTCTCCACCGAAACCTTGTAGGTGGCCGGATCGTCCACGGCGCGTGGATACCAGGGGTATTGGCCGCGGATGTAGGTGATGTCCGAACCCACCGAGGTTCGCAGGAACCCGCCGCGACGCTTCGAGAAACGGGTGTGGGGCTTGCCGGTCAGGGTCAGCTCCAGGCGAAACGCGGTCCCTTTCAGGTCGCGAAAGGAAGAGAGGTCCAGCACCACCCCGGACTCCTCGGAAGAGTAGGGGACGCTGCGCCCCTTGATGGAGGCGAACGAAAGGGTCATGCGATCCGCCAACTCGAGCGTCCAGTTCTTGGGGGGCCTGTTGGCGAGAACCTCCAACGTCGCCTTGACGTTCAAAGAGGTCTCCAGCACCTGGACCTCGAGGTCGTAGTGCCGCACGTCCAGCGCCGGATCGGCGCCCAGCAGGGACGAGGCGAAGAGAGCCAGGATCAGCAGCGCACCGAAGAGTCGCATGCTCGAAACCTCCCTCCCGGCAATGAGAGTGCGGTGGGGCCGGTAGGACTCGAACCTACAACCAACGGATTATGAGTCCGCCGCTCTAACCGATTGAGCTACGACCCCAACGCTTTTCGCGCCATTCTATCCCCTTGGCAAGGCGGGAGTTAGGGCGTTGGGGAGGATTTCAGCGGTGCGGTCCGGCGCGGTGGAATCGGGCCGTGATACGCATCGTGATACGCATGATTTCGTTTCGCGGGGCACCGGCGCCGTCCCACCGTGCGGCTCATGAGCCCAAACGCCGATAGGGCCAACGGCCATGTGTTTTCCCAAATCCATCCAGAACCTGGGATTCGCGGCATTGATGGCGATTGCACTCGCCACGTCCGGCTGCGCGGCAGCGGCGCTGGCGGTTGGTGCAGCGGCTACCTATGGCACGGTCAGCTATGTGAAGAACGAGATGACCCGCGAATACCACGCAGGCCTCGGTGAGACATGGAACGCGACCGTGGCCGAGATGCAGGAGATGGGCTACGAGATCTCGAAACAGCTCTCCCATGGACCGACCGACGGCCTGATCGAGATCAGCGGTGCCTGGGTCAAGGTCGAGAAGCTCCCGGGCAATCTGACACGCGTTCGCGTGCGATTCGGAACTTTCGAGACGACCAGCAGCCAGAGGAAGGCTGAACTCCTGCTGATGGGAGTGACCGCTCGCCTCGAGAAGGCCCCCGAGTCGGCGTAGCCCCGGCATCATCGGGATTGCCTGAGACCGATCGGTCTGCGGCTTCGGGTCCATTCATCTCCGCTGGTGCTGCCGGCGTCAGGCTCCTCCCACACCCGCGTGAGACCACCGTGGAGCGTGACGGTCTCGATCATGTAGCGAGACCGCCCCGAGTCCCAACCCATGCCGGGTCGCCTACTCATACAGGATCAGCTCGTCCAGCTGCTCGTCTGGATCGGCGGCATAACCCACGATGTCGAGGGAGCTGGCCGCGAGGATGTCGATGTAGTCCTCGTACCAGGCGGGCCCCATGTACTCGAGGTTCAATACCAACTTGCCGGCGCCGGAGAGCAGGTCGAGCCGGTGCTGCTGGTCCTCGTTGCTCCAGAGGTTGTAGTAGAGGCCCTCCTCACCCACGGCGTCGATGTCCGCGAGATAGTTCGCCGCCCAGGTGCTTGACGCATCATCGAGGATCGAGATTCCGTTCTGGGGGCAGACCATGAAACCGTCGCCCGCCCGGGCGCGCGCGTACTCGGCGATCTTGCGCACCAGCTGGGCCATGCGGTCCGCACTCTGCTTCAAGGGCACGCCCGCCTCGTACCAGTCCCAGTAGGCATCGACGCGATCGAGATAGACCCCGTCGCAACCTGCGTCCAGAATGCGGTCGAGATAGGGCTGGAGCGCCTCGGTCCACCAGCTGTTCGTCCAGTACTTGACCGTGTAGTTGCCCTCCCAGTCCGGATTCTCCTCGCCGATGATGCCGCGCTCGCCGGCCCCCCAGGACGACTTCCAGTAGAAGCGGTAGTCCTCCGCCTCTCCGCAGGAGAAGTAGGCGAGCACCACCTTGCCCGAGTTCCGGATGGACTGGATTTCGTCGAAGGTGTACTCGGTGGCCGCGTCCCCGTAGTAGGAGTAGTCGATGACCACCAGGTCGTAAGGAGCGTTGGCTAGGGCATCGATGTCCGCATCCTGGAGCTGGATTGCCCAGCTCGCGATGTTGCCCAGGTTCGCGCTCGTCGTCCCGGTGGCCGCCCCAGGCAGGCAGCCCGCTACGACAACAAATAGAATCAGGAACGTGCGCTGCATGCTACTTCTCCTCTTCAGGCGCTCCGCCCGGGTCTCAAACCGCGGATTGGGCCAACTCCGACGGCCCGAAACAGCGTCCGGTGGTGTCCAGGCGCTATCGGGAAGGGCGGGCGTCTCTATCTTGAACCGGGCCTGACTCTCTTCAAGCGTATGCAGCGGCTAGAAGGCTCGATTCGAGGAGCGTGAAGTCCTCTGTCCCGGGCCTTCTGACGGCAGCCCTCGTTTGTGTTGCGGGCTTCTCCGCAGGCATTGACACGCTATCGTCGGTCCAATGGGTGTCAAACCAATGAACCCAATTGAGTCAACATGGGACTAACTGTTGCGCTGCGGCAAGACCGGGCCGGCTTGGGAGTCCGCCGCTCTAACCGATTGAGCTACGACCCCAACGCTTTGGGAGCCATTCTATCTACTTGGCAAGGCGGGAGTTAGGGCGTTGGGGAGGAATTCAGCGGTGCCGAGTGGCGCCCCCGGATCGAGCCGTGATACGCATCGTGATACGCATGTTTCGCGCCACGCTCGCGCTGTGATCGGTCTACTTGGGGCCCCACTTGACTTTCCGCCGTCGGGTCGCGACGTTCCTCACGCCTGCGTCCTAGTGCATCGGTGTGCCAACTCCCGCGTTTCTCAGCGCAGTCTCGTCCACACCGCTCCCGCAACACCCCAACAACTGGCCATCGACGACCACGGCGGGAACGCTGCGCACACCCAAGCTCCTTGCATGTCGCGCGGTGTCGGGCTCGCTCATGTCGCGGATCGTGACCTCACAAGAAGGGCAGGCGAGTCGCTTGACCATGGCCACGGCCTCGTCGCACAGCGAACAGCCCGCCACGAAAACCTCAACACTTCGTGTGCTCATCGGTGTTCCCTTCCAGCAGAGCGAACGGCTCCCCCGCCATCCATGTTTTTGAGGATCGGACACCGCTCCGCCAAACCACGTCCCGGGCAGTCCCCCAGCAAGGTGGAAAGAGCGTCCCGCTTGCCTTGCAGCTCGCGGAGCCTCGCATCGATCTCTCTCAGCTTCTCTTGTGCACGGCGGCGCACGCTCACACACTGGCCTTTCGTATCGCTCCGGAGCGTGAGCAGTTCCCGGGTCTCCCTCAAGGAGAATCCCAGCCCTTGCGCTCGCTTGATGAATCGTATCCTGCGTATCGTCTCGTCGGGATAGGTGCGATAGCTGCCGACCGACGGTCGCGGCCGATCGATCAGTCCTCGCCGTTCGTAGTAGCGGATCGTTTCCACATGCACACCAGCAGCCCGCGCGGCTTTGGAGATCGTTCGAGAAGCCATGTGCGCCTCCTCGGAGAGATTCTACGGTCCGTACCGTGGTACGGAGTCAAGTGGTGTCCTGGAGTCCTCTACCGGCGTCGAATCGGGTCGCGCTCGCATGCTTCCGACTTTCGCCGCGAGAGGTGACAGCTCCTGACACGCGCCGCGTCTCTTGCGACTGCTTGGTGCGCATGCCCCGAGGGTCGCAGCCTATGCATCGTTGGATTCGCGATGCCCCTCCCACGCCCGCATGATGTTGCTGTGGAAGGGGACGACTCCCGCGGCCTCGGTCAACTGCCGGCTCAGGACGGGCTGGGCAGGTCACGAACCGACCGGGTAGAAGTGGTTCAGGAGTTCCCGAACGAGCGCGACTGGCTTGATCACGAGGGCTTCCTGCACTCCAGATACGTGGGAACTCTGTATCCCCACGAGTCGGATGTCCTCTGGTGACCAGATTTCCCCGTCTCGCATTTCGCCCAGCGCGAACGCTCCGCAACCGCTCATGCCTCTGGGATCTGGGGCTCGCGTTCTCACTCCTGTACGGACATCGAAGCACAGTCGTGGGTCAAACTGGACTCTCACATCTGTGTACTCGGTCCGAGGAGCGTCACCGCGGACGGGCAGGACCTCGGTTGCGAACACCACGTCGTCGCGTCGGATCGTGAGGGTGGGCCCTTCCTCCGGCCGAGCGTGCTCGCTGGAGTAGCCGCGGAGGCACAGGATGTCTCGCTCATCAAGCCCCGCGCCTTCCAATTGCGACGGCTCCACCCAGTCAGGGTCATGTTTTGCCGCTTCCTCCTCCGAAAGCTCTATGAAAGCCACGTCGCGGCCCTCGATGTCCTTGTAGCCCCGAGCGGCTTTGAACTCCGGGCGGCGATCCGCCTCGGTCACGTTCTCGGACAGAACGCGAAGCGACTCTAGCGTCGCCAATTCCGCCATGCAGTGGGACGCAGTCACTATGAACGGCCGGCGTCGCCACTTCACGAAGACACCGCTGAACAGCACGTCATCGCCCTTGCGGTCGATGCCGCCCATCGCCGCCGTGCACCGGCGGATCGCATGGCCGACTGCCTGCGCTCTCTCGCGATTGAGATCTCTGAGATCCACGTCGT
>JBDHCY010000287.1:0-4770 GCA_039591795.1 Gemmatimonadota bacterium
CGCCGTCGCTGCCCCAGGAGATCCAGGACGCGGGGCTGCAGTGGCCCGACGACTGGGACATCTTCGTGGACTGCATCACCAACGGCTCGCCCGAAGAGCAGGACAACTGCGCGTGCTGGCTGGGTCATTACCTGGCGCAAGGGCCGTGGCCGGACTGTCCGGATGATGACCCGTTCTCGTCCACCATCGGTCCGATCTTCATCCCTTCGCATCAGACGGACACCGTCAGCGACCCCTCCCCGGGCTGGACCACCCGCTGAGGGGACGGGCCCGGCATGAGTTCGCCGCATCGCGGCTATCGCCCGTCACCGTCTTCGCGCGCCCCTTCGGCGCGACGTATCCGCTGGCGGTAGACCTCGGCATCCTCGGCTCGCCCCCACCGCTCGTACACGTCGATGACTCGGCGACCTGCTTCCCGGGCCCGGGGATCGCCCGCCCCGACCTCCGCGCACAGGAATTCGTACGCTCCCACGACGCTCGGCTCGGCCGACGCGAAGTCACCCTCGAACGCCAGCATCAGCCCCTCCACGCTGCGCAACCGCGCGGTCTGCACGTTGCCGTCGGGGTAGACGAGATCGTGAATCCGGCGGCACTCGCGCACGTGCGGCGCCGCCGCGAGCAGATTGCCCCGCTCCTCCAGCAACGCCACGAGATTCACGAGGACGATGGACACGAAGACGTGGTCGCGTCCAATCGTTCCGCGGTATACCTCAATCGCTTCCAGGAAGTTCTGCTCGGCCTCGTCGTAGCGCTTCTGCTTGCGGTAGAAGTGGGCCAGGTTGTTCAGCGCCGTCCCCACGTCGCGATGATCCTCACCGAAGGACGTTCGAAAGACCCGAAGAGCCTCCAGATAAAGGCCTTCGACCTCGTCGAAACGGCCCTGCTCCTCCAGCGCGCCGGCGAGGTGGTTCACGTCGCTGGCGATCTCCGGATGATCCGGGCCGTAGAGAGCCCGGTCGATCGCCAGGGCGCGGCGGTAGTACGGCTCGGCCTCGCCCGGGCGCCCCGTCCGGCGCAGGGCCCAGCCCATGCCCAGGCAGCTCTGGGCGACGCCCGGATGCAGCTCGCCGTGAAGCTCCACCAGGATCTCGATCGACTCCCGCAACGGCTCGATCGCCTCGCTGCGTCGCCGGTCGGCCTGGATCCAGCCGAAATCACGCAGCGCCTTGCCCAGCGCAGCGCGGTCATCGGTGCGCGCCGCGCGGAGCGCGACGACCGCGTCCGCCAGCATGGTCACCGCTTCGTCGTATCTGCCCGCGCCCTGATGGGTGAGGCCCAGGTCGTTCAGCGCCCGACCGATCTCCGGATCGTCAGCCGGCAGGCGGCCGCGCCGGATGGCCAGGACCTCGCGCATCGTCTCTGCCGAGTCGTCGTAACGACCCACGGCGTGGAGCAACTGGCCCAGCGCGTGCAGGGCGGTCGCCGCCTCGAGCGAATCCTCTCCCCAGACCCGCTGCCGCCCCGCGATCGCGCGGCGCAGGTGCTCCTCGGCCGCCTCGAACTCCGCGATCGCGTGGTACGTCTGTCCGATCGTCAGCTCGATCTCGCTTGCCACCTCCGGCAGCTCAGCCAGCTCGGTCTCCACCCGCGCCGACGCGTTGTCCAGGAGCTCGCGAAGCACCGTCACATCGCGGCCCTGCGCTTCTCGGGGATCAACGGCGCCGAGGAGCGACGCGAGAAACCGGCTCGTCTCCTCGGCGCTCGCGCGAGTCCGCTCGGCGCTCACGTACATCGATGTCGTGACCACGACGGTCGCGATTAAGGCCACCACGATCGCCGCCGCGGCGCTGACGGCCGCCCGGTGTCGGAGGACGAATTTCCGCGCCCGGTACCCCAACGAATCCGGCTGCGCCATCACCGGGAAGTCATCGAGGTAGTTGCGGAGATCCCGGGCCAACTGGTCGACTGAGGCATATCGGCGGTCCGGCTCCTTGCGGAGGGCCATCATGGTGATGCGGTCGAGATCGCCGGCGAGCCGCCGACGCGGCTGGGCCTCGGAGATGACGCGGGCGTATTCAGTGGGCGGGACCCCGGTGAAATCGTGCGGCTGCGCACCGGTGAGCAACTCGTACAGCAGCGCGCCGAGCGAGTACACGTCCGTCGCGGTCGTGAGGGGCTCGCCCCGAGCCTGCTCCGGGCTGGCGTAATGCGGCGTGAAACGACGGTCCTGCGTCATCGTGGCTGCCGCCGAGGCCCCGCCCGGATCAAGGACCTTGGCGATCCCGAAGTCGAGGAGTTTCGGCTCGCCGTCCGGCGTCACCAGGACATTGCTCGGCTTGAGATCGCGGTGCACCACGAGGTTCCGGTGCGCGTGCTGCACGGCTCCGCAGACTTTGAGGAACAGGCGGATCCGCTCGTCATTTGAGAGGTCCCGCCGCCGGCAGGAGTCGTCGATAGGGACGCCGTCCACGTACTCCATCACCAGGTACGGGCGCCCGTCCTCGGTCGCCCCGCCGTCGAGCAGGGTCGCGGTGTTCGGATGACGCAGTTTCGCCAGGACCTGGCGCTCGTGGCGGAACCGCTCGAGCAGATCATCGGTGTCCAGCCCACGCCGGATCAACTTGATCGCGACCCGGTCCTCGTACGATTCGTCGTCACGCTCGGCCAGCCACACATCGCCCATGCCTCCCCGCCCGATCGGCTCCACCAGGCGGAACCGACCCACCCGATCTCCGGGCCGCGCTCCCGCACCCTCATCCGGCGGCAGGACCCGCGCGCGGGCCGAGGTCGTCCACGGCGTCTGCGCCATGAACCGGCCATCCGGATCATCGGCTGAGAGCATGCGCACGACCTCCTCGCGCAGGTCCTCGTCACCCGCGCACGCCGTGGCGAGGAACGCCTCTCGCTCTTCGCTCGGGCGCTCGAGGGCCTCAAAGAAGATCGCCTCGACCTTCCGGTGCCGGTCGCGCGCGGTCGTCGGGGAAGGCGGGTCGGCGTCCTTCGGCATCACGTCTCCTTGCCGTGAGTCTAGGGGCTTGCCTGCGCAGCCACGAGGGTATACTGCCCCCGGGGATGCGCGTGAAAACGTCAACCGCCGCTCAAATCACCCAAGCCCTGCACGAGCTGGCCCCGGACGAGCCGGAAGGCTGGGACAAGGTCCTTCCGCTCGTCTACGACGAGCTGTACCGCCGGTCGCAGCGCTCGCTGCGGGGTGAGCGGCGGGACCACACGCTCCAGCCCACGGCGCTGGTCAACGAGGTCTTTGTGCTCATGGCCGGCGATGGCCGCACGCCCTGGCGCGACCGTGGTCACTTCTTCCGCGTCGCCTCTCGAATCATGCGGCACGTGCTGATCAACCATGCCCGGGACCGCGGGGCCCAGAAGCGCGGCGGCGGGCGCCAGCACGCGGCGCTCGACGACATGGCTTCCCAAGTCGCCGTCCACGACACAGGCGTGGATCTTCTCGCCCTCGACGAGGCGCTTACGGCCCTGGCGGCGGTGGACGAGCAAAAGGCCCGCGTCGTGGAGTTGCGGTTCTTCGGCGAGTGCACGGTCGACGAGACGGCCGAGGCGCTGGGCATCTCCACGGCGACCGTCGAGCGCGGCTGGCGCTTCGCCAGGGCATGGCTGCGCTCGCGGCTCGAGCCGTAGCCGGTATCCCGATCTACGGAAAACAAGATTGCTCCCGACCGCGGTTTCGCGGCTCGGGAGCAATCTCGGCTATCCGGATTCGATTCGCCTTACGGGCATGAACCCCAGTCGGCCAGAAGCGTCAGGAAATCGGTCACACCCACGATCCCATCGCCATCGAGGTCGGCGGGATGACCCGGGTTGGGGCCCCACGCCGCCAGGAGATCGAGGAAGTCGGTGACCCCGACCTCGCCGTCACCATCCAGGTCAGCCGGACACGGTGCCGGGGCTCCGGGGGACGCGGCGATGCCGGTAATCAGCGTCTCGTCCGAATCGGCGAGGATCACCATCGACTGAATGTCGGCCTGGTCGGAGACGACGCCGACGAAGTCGAGCCAGATGGAGAAGCAGCGGATGGCGTACCCCTCCGTCAAGGCGGTGCCGATCAGGTTGCCGGTGCCTCCCGGCCCATCGAAGGCCTGGATCGTGCGGTCGCCCTGCTGGAGGAAGCCGCAGGAGTAGTGCTTGAAGGTGACACCTACGGCGAGGACGGGCTCGGAGAAGTCGAGCGTGATGGACTGGTCGGGGCATGAGGCGCTGTTGACGACGTAGCGGCCCTGATGGTCGCCGGGATCGACGAGCGGATCGTTGGGGTGGGAGATGGGCTCACCGAAGGACCCGATGTTGTCCGGGCAGCTCATGGCGGAAGCGTCGAGGGTTGCGGTAACGATGTGCCCTGCTCCGAAATCGAAGTCGAAGGGCCCGAAGGGACCGACGGGGTTGCCGAGGCCGATCTCGATAAAGACGCCGTCGGGTAGATCGGCAAAGCTGGAGGTGGCGCCGCCCCGGGCGGGAGCCGCAAGGGCGGCGAGGGCGAGGGCACCGACGATTGTCGTGGTGTGGTGTCCGAACATGTCATGCGTTCCTTGTGAGAGGGGGACGTCAAATGAATGGCGTTCACCAGAGGAGGCACGAAAAGGGGGCGCCGCCCGTCAGCCAATCTGAGAAATCTGCCCGATCCGGGGGTGGGGTGGGCTCCGGTCCGGGGCGGGCGGGGCGGGGCCAGGTCATCTCTCGACGAGCCGGTAGATCCGTCCCCGGCTGCCGTCGAGCCGCTCGAAGGCGCAGATGTACAGCTCGCCCGAGGCGTCCTCGCCGAAGGAGCTTATGTAGACACGGGGCGGCGGGGAGAAGATCTCC
>JBDHCY010000288.1:0-4762 GCA_039591795.1 Gemmatimonadota bacterium
GTCCTCGGCGAGGTAGACCGTGGCCATGCCGCCCTCGCCGAGGCGGCGGGCGATCTGGTAGCGGTCGGCGAGGGCGGTGGAGAGCTTGGCGGCGACGTCGGACATGCTGGAGAACTTAGGCGTGGGCGCGAAGCGGGGCGAGGTGCCATTCACGTCCATCGCGACTGGCTACTGCACCGCAGCAGCTTAGACGGACGGGACGTGATGGCGCCAGTCAGCGCTCAGAAGCGGAAGTCGCTCACGAGCCTCGCCTAACCGAACGCCCCCACGCTCCCGCGGCCTCCCAGCGGGGCTTCACTGCGGTCAGTAGCTCCTGAAACCGTGGATGCTCGCGCACGGCCTCCAGGAACGGATCGTGACGAGACAGGAACGGATAATTGATGAACCCACGGCGAACCGCGGTTCGAGTCCAGGCGATGGCTTGGTCGTGCCGTTCGATCGCCGCGAAGCCGTCGGCGATGGCTAGGGCAAAGACCTCCACGAAGCTCGCAGCCCGCTCGAGCTCCGGGGTGACCTCAGCCAACGCCCGATCGGCATCCCCCGCCAGCGCGTGCATCAAGAACAGCGCCCAGGAGCCGTTCACCGTCCCGGAGAGATCCGCACCGACCGGCTCGAGAATCGACATCGCCTCGTCGCGTAGCCCCGCGCTGGCGAGGTACCAGGCGGCATAGATCTGGAGCGGCGAGCTCGCCGTCCCCAACTCGACGATCTTGCGTGCTGGCTCCGGCACGTCGGCGAACCGGCCGTTGATATGACGGGAAAAGGCCAACGAGAGCCAGGAAATCGACGTCAATGGATCGACGCGGACCTCCTCTTCCGCGAGACGTGCGAAGGAAGGCAACCCGGCACACTGGGTGAAGCGAAAGAGCTCCGCTCGGATGTTGCGGTCCCCCGGCTGCCGCTCGTGCGCGCGCAGCAGATCGGTGAGGGCGCGCTCGGTGTCGCCGCGCAGCGCCGCCACGATGCCCCGCACGAAGATGCCGAGGTGGTGGTCCGGATCGATGGCGAGAGCTTGCGTCGCAAGGTCGGCGGCCCGGTCGAGGTACTGCTCCTCCGGCCGGATACCAGCGTTCACGTACATCCACTGCACCTGTCCCTTCATCGCCAAGAGCAGCGGGTTCTCGCCGACGATCTCCAGGGCCACGTCCACGAGCTGTGCCGCCCGATCCAGGGAACCGGGTGTCCACGCGTACAGCTCCCGTCGCGCCCGCAGATAGTGATCGAAGGCCACCACGTCGTCGGTCGGCCGCTCGGCGATCTGCCGTTTCTCGGTCTCGGAGAGCTTCACTTCGAGTGCCGCCACGATCTTCCGGGCGATCTCCTCCTGGATTCCGAAGACGTCCTCGACGGTTCCCGAGTACTTGCCGTTCCAGACGGGGGCGTCGCTCCTCACCTCCACCAGCTGTGCCATGACCCGGAGCGCGTTCCCGGCGCGACGCACCGAACCCGTCACGACGTGGCTCACGCCGAGCTCTTTCGCCAGCGCAGGCGTGCTCTTGACCGTGCCCTTGAGCGCCAGGGCGGAGTTCCGCGAGATGACCCGCAGTCCGTGAATGCCTGCGAGGTCACCGATGATCTCTTCGGTCAATCCATCGGCGAAGTACTCGTTGTCGGGATCGGGGCTCATGTTCTCGAAGGGGAGCACCACGACCGCTTTCGCTTCGCGGTCCTGTCCCTCGACGGGCGCGGTCAATGCCGTCACGAACGCACCGGCGCTGTGGTAGCGGTCGGCGGGTGTCTTCTGGAGCGCCTTGGCGAGGGCCTTTGCGATCGCGGGACTCACACTCGCGCGCATCGTGGTGATCGGCGGTGCCGGATCCGCGATGTGTTTCGCCAACACTCCCTGAACGGTAGAGGCGACGAACGGCGGGTCTCCCGCCAGCATCTCGTAGGTCACGCACGCCAGCGAATACACGTCGCTGCGGCCGTCGAGATCGCGATCACCCGCCGCCTGCTCGGGACTCATGTACGCGGGCGTACCCAACGAGAGACCCGTGTCGGTGAGGCGCTCGCCACCCGCGGCGGTCACGGCCAAGGCAATCCCGAAATCGGCGACCAGGGCCACGCCGTCGAGCAGCAGGATGTTTTCGGGTTTGACGTCTCGGTGAATCACTCCCTGACGGTGCGCGTAGTCGAGCGCACCCGCCACGCCCTTGGTGATCTCCAACGCATCGTCGATCGCGAGCTGACGTTCCCGACCCAGCCGGTCACGCAGCGTTTCGCCCACGACGTACGGCATCACGTAATAGAGGAACCCGTCGGCTTCTCCGGAGTCGTAGAGTTGCAGGATGTGCGGATGCTGCAGGTTTGCCGTGACCGTGATCTCCCGCAGGAACCGATCGCCGCCCAGCACCGCGGCCAGCTCGGGTTTGAGCACCTTCACGGCAACCTGTCGCTGGTGCTTGAGGTCCTCCGCGAGATACACGGTCGCCATGCCGCCTGCGCCGAGGCGGCCAGCGATCTTGTAGCGGTCGGCGAGGGCGGCGGAGGGCCGATCAAGCGGCTCGGTCATCACGGCTCCGTGGGCTGGTTTGCCCCGCTCGCCGTCACCGGCTCACCTTCGCGAGCAGTTCCGGAAACCAGTTCTCCACGAACACCACGGCGCCCGCGCTCCTGGGCAGATTCCTGATCATGATGAAATGCTGGTCGTCCGGCGCCACGTCGTATTGCTGGCGGTTACGGGCCGACCGGTACTCCGCCAGGGAGAACAGCACACGGGGGGAGCCGAGGGTGAGAGTTGGGCCGGGCGTAACGGGGACCACCATGAATCGATTGCCGCTCTTATAGAACAACTCGCGCCCGCTGTGCGCCCAGCGCGGCTCGGTGCCGCCGTCGCGGGAGACCAGCCGAGTCGTCGTGATGTCGGGAAACGGGGCCAGATAGATTTCGGGTCGCCCACTCGCATCTCCGGAGTACGCGATCCAGCGCCCATCCGGCGAAAGAGCGATCTGGGTGGTGAAGCTCGGATCCGTCACCAAGGGAACCAGCGTGGTGTCGCCGTGGAGCTGCCGCCCTCGGATGTTGGGGTCGCCGCCTTCCTCATCGGCCCGCATCACCAGCCAGCGCCCGTCCCGTGAAATCTCTCCCTCCCACACTCCGAACGTGTGATGCAGCAGCAGTTCGGCCGGCGCGCTCCCGTTCACCGGCATGACGTAGAGATCGTAGTCGTCCGAGGTTCCACCGCCCCGTCGATTCGAGGAGAACGCCACCGACCGGCCGTCCGGCGTCCACGCCGGTCGCCAATTGACGGTGCCCTCCTGCGTGAGCTTCTGCCGGGTGCCGTCGGATCGCCGAATCCAGAGCTGCGTCGTTTCTTCATTCATGCTGACCGCGAGCGCCGTGCCGTCGGGCGAGAGGGCGGGGTATTGGAAGTCGCCTCGCCAGGTCGAGTCCAGCGGTATGGCGCTCCCGTCACGGGACACCCACATGAGCTCCGTCGGCGCGCTGACACCGGTGGTGGTCGTGTAGAGCACCGTCCCCGACGCGGATATCGCGAAGCTGCCCGCCACCACATCGTCGATTACCGGGATGGCACCGGTCGTCACCGCGAGCCGTTCGAGGTCGAACCCCATCGCGTACAGCCCGCCGGCGCGGTCGGTGTAGAGGAGGTGGCCGGTGGGCGAATACCAGGCCCCGGCGGCGCTCGGGACGAGGGTTCGACTACTATCCGACTCGAAATCAAGTACACGCACTGCCGACGAGATGGCGCAATTGCCCGGACAATACGTGCAGAGAACGCCTTTGCTCCCCGGCAGCGGCGAGAGCATGTTGACGCTGCTCCTCATCAGCGACGTATCCCGGGCGACCGGCTGGCTGGCCCCGCCTGCCGCGGCGATGCGTCTCAGGCCGTCGGTTGCGGCGTAGACGATCGTCTCATCGTCCAACCAGGCGGCTGACGCGTATATCGGATCGGCGTCCTCTGCGAGGGTGACGGAACCGCCGCCATCGATCGGGAGCTTCTTGAGCTTTCCGTCGATGGTGCGATACCCGACCCAACGGCCGTCGGGGGAGAAGAACGGCGACAGCGCTCCCTCGGTGCCGGCCATCGGCGTGGCGAGGCGCTCATTGCGGAGCTTCCGCGCCAGGTGATACCCGACGTCCGTCGAGTCGACGTAGACGATGCTCGATCCGTCCGGTGCGATGGCTGCCTGGCTTCCGACTCTGGCGATCCCCGGATCGAGCATGTCCCCCAGGGCATGCTGCCACAGCACGACGCGCTGCCGGCTGGTCTCGGGCGGTGTGAGCCCGGGCCGCAGCCAGCCCCAGGCGGCGAGACCGAGCGCGCCCAGCGTGGAGATGGCGAGGGCGAGTGTGGCGGGGGAAGGGCGGACCGGCACATCGACCCTTGGAAGGACCGACTCGACGGCGGCTGCGCTGGCGAGCGCCGGGTTCGTCAAGGCCTCTCCGAAGGCTTTGGCGCTCTCGAACCGATCCGCCGGCAGCCGCTCGAGCGCCTTGGCGACCGCAGCGGCCACGTGGCGTGGAACCGACTTCCGGAGCCTCGTGACCGGGGCCGCATCCTCGGTCACGATCTTCATGATGATCGCCTGGGCGGAGTTTCCGATGTGCGGCGGCTCGCCGGTCAGCATCTCGTACAGCACGCTGGCCAGCGAGTAGATGTCCGACCGATGGGTGATGTCCTTCTCGGCCGTGGCCTGCTCCGGGGACATGTAGTGCGGCGTGCCGAGGGAGAGACCCGTCTCCGTCATGCGGCCGCCGGCGGCCGCACTCACGGCCAATGCGATGCCGAAGTCCGCCACCA
>JBDHCY010000289.1:0-4693 GCA_039591795.1 Gemmatimonadota bacterium
GGGATTCGGGTCAGTGGGAGTCTCTTCGCCGCAGCCGACCACCGCGGCGACAATGCCCGCGACCACCCAGCGACGCATGGGCCTTCTGTTAGCTCTAGCCGACGAACCGGCCGATCCAACCTGTGCTGCGCTCGTCATGAATCGATCGCTCCCCTCTGCGGATGACAATCGGATTTCGCTGCGCTAAGTCGTGAAGTACGTCATGAACTGGAGCCGGGTCTCGTCGCCCACTCTGGCGACTGGGGCTAAGATGAGGCTGGCGCTGGAATGGCGCTAGATTCGGTCGATTCGTACTACCCGCCTCGCCGCTCACAGCTTGCCGGGGTGCTGACGCCGCGGCGCGTCATCGCTAGGTTAGTCATATGTCCGCGATCGGATGGATGACCTTGGACGGCATCAAAGGTTGGTTGTTGGTATATCTCATTGGTTCAATGCCACTATTCGCTTTTTACGCCGCAGGGTTGTCCGGGTGGTTCTTTGACTATCCCATGGGGCTCTTTGTTGGGATCTTCCTCATACTCGCTGCGCCGCTAGTGCTGTTGGTCTTGAAGGTTCCGTCTGCGCCAGCATGGAACATTGTGGGACTATGGGTTGGAGCGGGATTGATCTCGGTGCGTGTACTACACGGCGTGCTTCTCGCGGACGAAGCGAAGCTGACGAGATCGGCCGTCACGACCTTGTCGGCAATCGTGTCGATTGCGATCGCCTGGGCCGCGGTATGGACGATGTACTTCCTCACCTCCGATCGCGTTGCACGCACCTTCGCGTAGTCAAAGCGGTGAGCGACGCCGCGGCGGTGACGTGTACCGGTTGCGCCAGGAATGGACCTGGCAGGGGATCACACATTACGACCTGAAGTTCATTGTGGAGAGGGTTGACCCCGCCGAGCCGACCACCTTGCTCCAAACCCTTACGCGGTATTACGCGGTCTCCATTGCCCGGTTGCTCGAAATCATGCAGGAAGCCGAGTTCACCGACTGCCGACGACTGGACACGATCATCTATCAGCCGGTCCTGGTAGGGCGTGCAGCCTAACACCGTTGAGCCGGATCGCGTCTTGCTCAAGCTTTGGCGCCGATGACCTTGAACACTCGATCGTGATGGCGCGTGCGCTCGAGGACTTTCACCGCAACCTCCTGACCCTTCCGTCCGTGCTCAACTTTCTCGTGGTCGACCTCCATCGACGCGACTTGCTCCGTGAAATCCGTCGTGTGCCCCACGAAGTGGATTTGGTCACCCGTGGCCAAGTCTCCGTCGGTCAACTTCACGACCGCGACCCCAGGCCCGCCAAAGTAGTGCACCACTGTGCCGATCAGTTTCTCCGCCATGACCTTCTCCTGCGCCGCAGTGAGTATGCGTTCACAGCCGCTTGGCGCGTGTGCAGGGCACGCGCCGCGCCGGCCCTCGTGTTTCATTCAGCCAGAGGAGGTCGGTCGCGTTAGTTGCCGACCTCGGCCTTCAACTCCTCGAAGAAGTTCTCGACGAGAATCAACCCGCCTGCCTCGTCAACAGTGCGGGTCCGAATCATGACGAACCGCTGCCCGTCGGGCATCACATCGTACTGTGGATGGCTGGGATCTGGAAGAAACCGTTGAGTAGCAAACAGCGCCCGCCGTTCCCCGGTCACGAACGTGGGTCCCGGCAACACCTCCACAACCATGAGCATGAGGTTTCCCCCCTTGTAGAACAACTCCCGTCCGCTGTGCGCCCACACGGGCTCTATACCTCCATCGGTCGAGACCTGCCACCGGCCTTCGCTCGTGTTGGGGAACGGGCATACATATACCTCGATGCGACCCGACTCGTACGAGTTGTAGGCCAACCACCGGCCATCCGGGGACACCGCCGGTGAGGCTGCCGTCGCCACCAACCGCACCGGCACACTGTCCCCACCGACACGGACTCCGTAGAGATCACCGTTCACCCGATAGATTAGCCACGTCCCATCTGGGGAGTACGTCACCTCCCCAATGGGCTGCCCTGCGTCGAGAAGCAACTCCGCCGGGGCACTCGCGTCGGCCCGCCGGACATAGAGATCATTGTTCTCCCCGCGACTCGACACGAACGCCACCTCCCGCCCATTCGGTGTCCAGGCGGGCTGGCTGTTGTTGCCAACGAAGGTGAGTTTCCGGAGCGGTCCTCGACCCAACTCTTTGACCCACATCTGCCGCTCGTCGTTCGCCGCGATGGTCACGGCCAGTTGCGTCCCGTCGGGGGAGACCCTTGGCCATGTGAAGTCCCCCATCCAACCGGGGTCGATTTCCTCGGCGGTCCCGTCCCGCGTCACCCACACCATTTCCGCAAGTCCGCCTCCCAAGACGCCACCCGTCGTGTAGAGGAGCGTCCCTGTCGCGGAGACGGCGAGGTCGATGAAACCGTGAAGCGCGACCCGCAAACCCTGTACGAGGGCCACGGCATCTCCGGTTACCGCAAGTGTCGCTTCATCAAACGGAACGGCCATCAGAGTGCCGTCGGCAGTCACGTACAGCAGATGCCCCGACGCGGCGTAGCGCGCCCGCACGCCGGGCACCAACACGGTGTGCGTACCCGTCCCGAGGTCGGCCACGGCGATGTCCCACTCGGCAAAGCTCATTCGTCCACCACGTCGTACCGTGAACACGACACCCCGTCCACTGGGGAGGGCGTCGGGCCAGATATGCGAAACTTCGCCCTGCGCGGTGTCGCGCATCGTCACGGCCTCCGGCGACCCCCCACCTTCCGCCACGCGCACCAGCCCATTGAGTTCGCCATTGAGATACAGGTGGCCATCCGAGCCCCATGACCCTCCGGCTTCCTCGATACCGGAATCGGCGACCGTGATCGGGGGACCGCCGTCGAGCGACACCACACGCCACACATTCTCACTGCCAACGTGAAACCCCAGCCGCGATCCATCGGGTGAGAAGAATGGGGATTTCGCACCGTCCGTGCCCGGTAGGGGCGTGGCGTGTAACTGATCCCGGTTCCGCACCCACAACCGGGAGTTTTCCTCGCCCGGTCCCACATACACCAGCCGCGACCCGTCCGGCGAAACGGCCACTCGTGCCCCCCCAGCTGCGAGCGCCTGCTCCTCGGGCAAATTGATGCTGTATCGGGAAACGGGTTTCGGGATCGGGCGCAGCCAGCCCCATAGGGCAAGGGCGCCGAGCAGCACCGCGAGGGCAACAAGCGGAACCGCCAATCGCTGTCGCCAATCGGGTGGTGGCCCAGCCATCACGGTGGCCCGCGTCGTGGAAAGCGTGAACGCCGGATTCGTCAACGCTTCCGAGAACTTCGCCGCACTCTCGAACCGATCCGCCGCCAACTTCTCCAACGCCTTCGCGACTGCTGCCGTCACGTTCGGCGGGACCGACTTTCGTAATTCCGTCACCGGACGGGGCCTGTCGGTCACGATCTTCATGATGATCTGCTGCGCCGAGTTGCCCATGTGTGGCGGTTCGCCCGTCAGCGTCTCATAGAGCACCGTGCCCAACGAGTACACGTCTGACCGCGCCGTGATGTCTTTCTCCGCCGTCGCCTGCTCGGGACTCATGTAGTGCGGTGTGCCCAGCGACAAACCAGTCTCGGTCATGCGCCCACCCGCCGCCGCACTCACCGCCAGCGCAATCCCAAAATCCGCCACCATGGGGCGACCGTCGTGGAGCAGGATGTTTTCGGGTTTGATGTCGCGATGGATGACGTGGTGCCGGTGCGCGTAGTCCAGCGCGTCGGCGACCTCGGTAGTGACTCTTACCGCCTCCTCGATCCCGAGTTGCGTCTCCCGGTTCAGTTTCTCGCGGAGCGTCTCGCCCTCGATGTACGGCATGACATAATAAAGGAACCCGTCGGCCTCGCCCGAATCGAACAGCGGCAGGATGTGCGGGTGTTGGAGATTGGCGGTGGTCGTGATCTCCTGCACGAACCGCTCGGCCCCGAGGACGGCGGCTAACTCAGGCCGCAACACCTTCACCGCGACCTTGCGTTTGTGCTTGAGGTCCTCGGCGAGATAAACGGTCGCCATGCCGCCAGCACCGAGTTCACGCTGGATCGTGTAGCGGTCGGCGAGCGCGGTGGTGAGGCGGGCGAGGAGGTCGGTCATCGCCCTGACCTTATCTCAACCGGCCGCGGCGGATCGTACTGCTCCAGCAGCGCCTGGAACCGCGGGTGCTCGCGGATCGGGTCCCAGCGCGGGTCGAGGCGGAGGCTGTGCACGCTCAGCTGCCAGGAGGGTCCGGCCAGCAATCGCTCGATCTCGTCGAGTGCAGCATCCGCCTCACCACTCCGCGCGAGGATGCGGGCACGATCTTCGGCAAGCAGCGTCCCTCCGACCGCGTCTCCCCGATAGATCTCCGATCGCTGCAGCCACCGGGCCTCCCGCAGCGCCTCCGGCCGACGGCCGAGCCCCGCCAGGGCCAGTCCGCGGGCCGCGTGCACCCGCCAGTCCTCCGGGAGCGCCGCGACGATCGAGTCTAGGAGCATGCGGGCGGAGTCGAACGCTGCCCGCGCTGCCGTAGCATCACCGCGCACCTCGTGCGCCCAGCCGGCGTACAGCGTGGTCGGCTCAAGGAAGTCCTGTCCTTCGAACACCAACCCTGTGCCGCGCAGCAGCGCAAGCACGCTGTCGGGCTTCCGGTCCCAGAGGAGCAAGCGGGCTCGCCACGCGGTCGCCGTTCCCAAGTATCCCAAGTCCGCTGGCGGCGGCATGCCATCGAGC
>JBDHCY010000290.1:0-4692 GCA_039591795.1 Gemmatimonadota bacterium
GACGGCCCCATCGATCTGGTGTTGGGCACCCGCCTCGCGCTGCTCGAGCAGCCCGAGTTTCACGACCCGGCCCGCATCCGCGACCTCTTCGCCGCGGTCGAGACCAAGGAGCGGCTGATCGAGGTCCTCGACCAGATGCTCGAGGACGGCGGCACCCGCGTGGTCTTCGGTGACGAGGTCGACGAGCCCGGGCTGCACCACTGTGCCGTGGTCGCTTCGGCCTACGGCGGCTGCGACGAGCCTCTGGGGATGCTGGGAGTGATCGGGCCCAGCCGGATGCACTTCGGCCGCGTGATCCCGCTGGTCGAATACCTCTCCCAGCTGATCACGGAGAAGCTCGGCGCGTGAACGAAGATCCCAAGAAGGACGGCGCGGAGGCCACGGGCTCCACCTCCGAGGAAGAGGAGTCGGTCGGGAGGCTGCCCCCGAACCCCGAGCTCGAGGACGCGCTGCGCGAGGCCGTGGAGTCCGTCGAAGGCCGGGCGGCGGCATCCGGGCAGGAGGAAGCCGAAGGCGGGGGGGAGCCGTCCGAGGAAGAGGGCGGCGAGGCCCTGGATCCGGTGGAGGAGCTCGCGAAGATCCTGGACCGCCTGCTCCGCCTCCAGGCCGATTTCGAGAACTTCCGCCGCAGGGCGCTCGCGGAACGCCACGACATCTACCAGTACGGTCACCAGAATCTCGTCAAGGATCTTCTTTCGACGGTCGATAACCTGGAGCGCGCCATTGGTCACGCTCGCGAGAGCGGGGGCGGGGACTTGGAGAGCTTCTTGCAGGGCGTCGAGCTCGTCCAGCGGGAGTTCCTCGGGATCCTCGAGAACCACTCCGTGTGCGAAGTGGAGGCGCTGGGGAAGCCTTTCGACCCCGCGCTGCACGAGGCCATGGCGCAGGTGACCGACGACTCGGTGGCTCCGAATACGGTGATCGACGTGCTGCAAACGGGCTACCAGCTGCGCGATCGCTTGCTCCGGCCAGCCCGGGTCATCGTGGCCAAGGCGCCGGAGCCAGACAGCGAAGATCGGAGAGAGGCCGCCGACTAACGCTCGGGGAGGAGGGCCTCTCGCGCGAGGGAGGGGTTCCACTCGATGGGCAAGGTCATCGGTATCGACCTCGGAACGACGAATTCATGTGTCGCTCTGTTCGAGAACGGCACACCCGAAATCATCTCCAACACCGAAGGAGCCCGCACCACGCCGTCGGTGGTGGGCTTCACCGAATCCGGCGAGACGCTCGTCGGCCAGATCGCCAAGCGCCAGGCCGTCACCAATCCCCAGCAGACGATCTTCGCGGTCAAGCGCCTGATCGGGCGCAAGTTCGAGCACTCCGAGGTCCACGAGTTCGCGGAGATGGCGCCCTTCGAGGTCGAGGCCGCCGAGAACGGCGACGCGCGGGTGCGGGTGGGCGAACGCGCCTACTCGCCCCAGGAGATCGCCGCCATGGTCCTCGGCAAGATGAAGGACACGGTCTCGGACTTCCTGGGGGAGCCCGTCGAGACCGCGGTCATCACGGTACCCGCCTACTTCGACGACTCCCAGCGCCAAGCGACCCAGGACGCAGGCAAGGTCGCGGGCCTCAACGTGCTGCGGATCATCAACGAGCCCACGGCTGCGGCCCTCGCCTACGGCCTCGGCGATGAAGAGAACAAGCGGATCGCGATCTTCGACCTCGGCGGCGGCACCTTCGACATCTCCATTCTCGACATCGCCGACGGCGTGTTCGAGGTGCGCAGCACGAGCGGCGACACCTTCCTGGGCGGCGAGGACTTCGATCGCATGCTCGTCGACCGGCTGATGAAGGACTTCGAGAGCGAGCACGGCATCGACCTCCGCAAAGACAAGATGGCGCTGCAGCGCTTGAAAGAGGCCGCCGAGCGAGCCAAGCACGAGCTGTCGTCGAGCCGGGAAACGGACATCAACCTGCCCTTCATCGCGGCGGACGACGCCGGTCCGAAGCATCTGACGACGACCATCGAGCGGGAGGGCTTCGAGGACCTCGTCTCCGACCTGATGGAGCGGTTGGTCGAGCCGTGCCGCGTCGCGCTCCAATCCGCCGGACTCAGCTCCGGCGAGGTCGACGAGGTGATCCTGGTCGGCGGCATGACGCGCATGCCTGCGGTCCAGGCGAAGGTCGAGCAGATCTTTGGCAAGGCGCCGAGCAAGTGCGTCGACCCCGACGAGGTCGTCGCCGCAGGGGCGGCGATCCAGGGCGGCGTTCTCACCGGAGAGGTGGCCAACGTGCTCCTGCTGGACGTGACGCCCCTCTCTCTGGGCGTCGAGACCCAGGGCGGGGTCGCGACCAAGATCATCGAGCGCAATACCACGATTCCGACGTCGAACAGCCAGATCTTCTCGACCACGGAGGACGCCCAGACCGTCGTGCGGGTCCACGTGGTGCAGGGCGAACGCGAGCTCGCCAAGGACAACAAGACCCTCGGCCGTTTCGAGCTTGTCGGGATACCGCCGGCGCCGCGCGGCGTCCCCCAGATCGAGGTCACCTTCGACATCGATGCCGACGGCGTGGTCAACGTGTCGGCCCAGGACCTCGGCACCGGCCAGAAGCAGGCCATCCAGGTCACGGCCTCGAGCGGGCTCAGCGAGGACGAGGTCGACGCGCTCGTGAAGGAGGCCGAGCAGAATACCGAGGCGGATCGACAGCGGCGCGATCTGATCGAGCAGCGCAACAAGGCCGACGGCCTGGTGTACTCCACGGAGCGCACGTTCGAGGAGTTCGCCGACAGCATCGAGGCATCCGACCGCAAGCCCATCGAGACCGCCCTGGACGCCGTCCGGGAGGCGATGGAGGGCGACGATTGCGGGGCCCTGCGGGCCGCCGTTGACGAACTTTCCTCTCTCACCTACAAGATGACCGAGCATCTCTACGCCGAGCTCAGGGGGGATGACTCCGAATAACCCCCTGTTCGGGCACCCCCAGCAGGCTGTCGTCAGTCGCTGCCTCTCGAGGCCTTTGCATTGGCAAAGCGCGATTACTACGAAGTTCTCGGTGTTTCCCGCGACGCGACGGAGCCCGACCTCAAGGCGGCCTACCGCGCGATCGCCCTGCGGGACCACCCGGACCGCAATCCCGGCGACGCACAGGCGGAGGAGCGCTTCAAGGAGGCTTCCGAGGCCTACGCGGTGCTCGCCGATCCCCAGAAGCGCCGCGCCTACGATCAGTTCGGCTTCTCCGGGGTCGGCGCCGGCGCCCCGGGAGGTTTCCAGGACTTCGGCGATCTCGGGAATTTCGGAGACCTCTTCAACGACCTCTTCGGCGACATCTTCGGGGGGCGCCGCGGCGGGCAGCGGCGGGGGCGGGGCCAGCGCGGCGCCGACCTCCGCTACAACCTCGAGATCGAGCTCGGCGATGTCCTGGAGGGCGCCCAGGCCCAGATCCAGATCCCGAAGATGCGGCCGTGCGCCAGCTGCGACGGCTCCGGCGCGCTCGCGGGAACCTCGCCCGAGACGTGCGGGCGCTGTCACGGCTCGGGACAGGTCGTCATGCAGCAGGGCTTCTTCCGGATCAGCCGGCCGTGCGACGCCTGCATGGGCGCGGGCGAGGTCGTTCGCGAGCGCTGCCGCGAATGCCGTGGAGCCGGGCGGGTCGAGAGCGATCAGATGATCACCGTGCGCGTGCCCCCGGGCGTCGACGAGGGCACCCGGCTGCGCCTCGCCGGCGAGGGGGAGGCCGGGGTCGCCGGGGGGCCTCCGGGCGACCTCTACGTGGTCGTCTCGCTGAAGCAGCATCCGTTCTTCGAACGGGACGGCCCGGACGTCCATTGCGAGGTGCCCATCCAGTTCGTCCAGGCCGCGCTGGGAGCCGAGATCGAGGTCCCCACCGTCGAGGGCAAGGTGAAGCTCCAGGTTCCGTCCGGGACCCAGTCGGGCAAGGTGATGCGCCTGCGCGGCAAGGGGCTGCCGACGCTGCGCTCGGGCGCCCGGGGCGATCAGCTGGTGCACGTATTCGTCGAGACGCCGACGAAGCTGACGGCGCGACAGCGCGAGCTGCTCGAGTCCTTCGCCGAGGAGTCCGACACCGAGATCTCTCCGGTGACGAAGGGCTTCCTCGACAAGCTCCGCGACCTCTTCGAATGAGGATGGGAATGGGACGCGCGCTCGCGGCCGGGGTCGTCGCCCTCGCGCTCCTCACCGCATGCGCTGGCGTGCGCGGCTCCGCGCGCGCAACGGTGAGCGAAGAGGAGCGGCGCGCCTACCACGCGAACCGGTCGCTGATGGCGTCCGATCCCGCCGCCGCCGAGCGCGGCTTCGAGGAGTTCCTCCAGATCTGGCCCCGCGGCGCGCTGGCCCCCCAGGCCCAGAGCCGGCTCGCCGACATCGCGCTCGGGCGCGGCGATACGGAGCAGGCGCTCGAACGGCTCTACACGGTGGTGCGGCGCTACCCGAACGCAACGATCACCGACGGCACCCGCGTTCGCATCGCGGAGATCGAGCTGGAGCGCGGCGACCCCGAGGCGGCGACGAAGGTGCTGGGGAAGGCGCGCATCTCGCGGCTCTCGAACGAGGACAAGCGCTCGGCCTACCGCGTCCTCGCCAGCGCCGCACCGGATTTCGTCGCCAAGCTGCGCTGGCTCGCGCGGCTGCGCGTGATCGAGCCGGACGAGGACGCGGTGGTCTTCATCGACGCCGAGATCGACGAGGTGATCGCCGAGCTGGACGAGCCGAACGTCGACCGGGCCGTGGA
>JBDHCY010000291.1:0-5320 GCA_039591795.1 Gemmatimonadota bacterium
CTTCAACACGGCCAACCTGCTGTCGCGGCGATTCTGGACGCGCGCCGGGTTCCGACCGGGAGGCTGGAAGCTTGCTCGACGGCTCCCCCCCGGGCCGAGCTGAGGCGAGGTCGCACCGGAGGGCTGACTCACCTCCCGATTCGATCGAGCACGAGCCGGGCGACGAAGGCGTAGCCCGCCCCGTTCAGATGGGGCGGTCCGAGGATACTCGTACCGGGGTACGAGTAGAGCGAGAGCGGATCGTCGTGCTGCTCCATCGCTGCCTGGACATCGATCACCTCTAGTCCCAGCGCTGCGGCGATCTCGAGTACACTGTTGCGCACCCGGTCGTCACGCGGCCGCCACCCGAGGCCCTGGTCGAAGTTCCAGCTGCCGGGGAGGTAGACGAAGGCCAGCTCGCCACCCCAGGAGGCGACCCGGTTCCTGGCCTGCTCCAGAATCGACTCGAAGAGGGCAAAGTCCGCGGGCTCGCGGTCGGCGGGAGACGCGGGCGGACGGCGCAGCGCCCCGATGGTCGCGCGCAGCTTCGACAGCCTGAGGAATCTCAGCAGCCGCCCGACCCCGGTGCCTTGCAGCTCCTCCATGAGCTCGACCGGGTTGGTCACCGGGTCGCCCGCTCCCGAGGCCCACAGCTCGGCCAGGCGAGCGTCGATCTCCGGCTGCATGTGGAGGAGACCCTGGCGGAAGCCAGCGGGCTCGTGGTAACGCAGCAGCAGCGGGGTCCGCTTCTGGATTCCGAGGTCGAACCACCAAAGGTCGTTCTCGAAGTAGAACCACAACACCCGGCGCGGCCGTAGCACCGGGCCGTACTCCTCGAGGGTTGCGAGCTCAAAAAGCGGTGCGAACCCGCCCATGCCGAGGTTGACCGTCGCCGGATGGTGCTGGCGGAGCAGAGCGCCCAAGGCCTGCGCCGACGGCACGCACTCGCCCATCGTGAAGGAATCTCCAATCAGCACCAGATCCACCGGCGCCTGCTGCCAGAGGCCGGGGGGGTTGCGAAAGCCGTGCTCGTCACTCTCGAAGATGGCGTACTCACCGGTCTCGTTGCAGAGCACGACGGTCCTGCGCGACATGCCGCCCAGCGGCAGGACCTCCCGCCCGTCGATCGAGATCCGCGACCGGTAGGATCCGTCTGGGGTCTCCTCGAGCAGCGCCCCGGGAATGGTTCGCGACACCGCGTCCACGCCTCGCGCGCGGAGATCCCGCACGACCTCGACGCGCGCGCGCTTGTCGTACGGCCGGCCCTCTCGCTCGGCCGCCCGAATGGCGGCGAAGCCGGGATCCGGTCGCAACACGCGGAGCGCGAGCTCGCCGGCGTAGAGCATGAGGCCCGTCACGACCACGCTCATCCCGACGCCAAGCGCCCATTCCCGCAGACGCCGCGGCCTGGCTTCCTCCCCCTTGGGCGCGTCGCTATCGGTGGTCATCGATGGCCAGTACTCCCATCCCCGTTCTCGTCGTCGAGGGCGCCGAGCAGCCGCTCCATCAGGACGAGGTCGCGCGGCTCCACGACGTGGTGCGACCAGCGGTCGCCAGGCACGCTGACGACGCGTCCGCCGATGCGCTCGATGCCGACCGTCTCCTCGATCGGGATGTCGGCGAGTTCGTCGAACATGCGCCGGAGCGCGGCGGCTCGGTAGGCGGTGGGTCCCTGCGCCATGACGAACTCCTCCCGACCCGCGTGCGTGATCCGGCCGTCATCGTGCAACACCTTGAGAGTGTCCGGGAGTGGCCAGACCGGCATGGCGGCGTCGGCGCCGCCGGCGACGGCGACGGCGGCGAGAAGGTCACGGACCACCCGAGAGGTGGCCAGGGGCCGAATGACGTCGTGGACCAGGACGAGCTCCACGTCTCCCGGCAGGGCCGTCATCGCGTGGCGCAGCGATTCTGTACGGGTCGCGCCTCCGGCCACGGTCGCGTGGACCGGGGGTCCCTCCCAGCCGTGGCCCTCCGGCAGCACGACGATCACGCGGTCGGTGAAGCGACGTACGAGCCCCACAGCCCGGTCGATCAGCCGTTGACCGCCGAGCCGCGCGTACTGCTTGGGCACGCCGAAGCGCTCGCTGCGTCCAGCGGCCAGGACCACGGCCGCCAACGCGCCGTCCCCGGGAAGATCGCGGCGCGTCACCCTGTTCCTCCGCGAGATCGCTCGACCGCCCCGGGGCGATCGCCGCGAAGCGACCGGTTCAACATAACGCAACTCGTGCCCCGGACCTTGCGAGACCTCATCGCGTGCCGGATCCTTGCAGGATGGGCCACGTCGCGTCTCTATCGCAGCTCCAGCGGCCGCGCTGGGCGTCGGTCAACGGCGACCTGGTCGACTACGAGGACGTCACGATCCACGTAAGCGCCGAGGCCCTGACGCGTGCGCTCAGCGTCTTCGAGGGCCTCAAGGGGTACTGGGACGAGGCCAGCGAGGAGTTCGGCCTGCGGACGCCCGAGAGGCACTACGCCCGCCTGTGCCGGTCCGCGGCGCTCTTCGAAATTCCCATCGACTTCACGTGCGAGAATTACGTCGATGCGTGTATGGCGCTCGGCCGGAAGCTGATCACGACCGACAAGGACCTGTGGTTTCGCACCACGCTGTACGTTGTAGACGGGCACTGGGGCGAGGGCACGCGCGCCGACCTCGTCATCACGGCCTTCCTTCAGAGCAAGGAGCTGGCGCCGCCGATGAAGCTCGGCGTGAGCACCTGGCGGCGCTCGGGCGATGTCCAGCTCCCCGCCCGCGTGAAGAGCAGCGCGAACTACGTGGTAGCGCGGCTCGCCCGCATCGAGGTGGGCCGGCGCAGCTACGACGACGCGGTCATGCTCAACGATCAGGGGCGCGTTGCCGAGAGCACGGGCTCGTGCATCGTAGCGCTGGTCGGTAGAGCGGTAGTGACCCCGCCTCACTCCGAGGGCGTGCTCCCCAGCATCTCGCTGGACCTCGTCGAGCAGATCTGCCGCCGTGACGGCGTGCCCTTCGAGAGGCGCCCGCTCGAGCGCTCCGAGCTGCTGGTTGCCGATGAAGTGGCACTCGTGGGCACCATCACCGAGCTCACGCCGGTGAGCGAGATCGACCATCGCAGCTACCGCACCAACGGGCTGCTGGCCGATCTGCGGCGCCGCTACGTCGACGCCATGCGCAGGGTGGCACCACTCGACGGCGTCGAGTTCGCGAGGCTGAAGGCGACCGAAATCGACCCGACCTGACCGACGCCCGAGCGGAAACGACAGTGAGTCGCGGAAGCTGCTTTGCCCTAGCTCTGTTGACGATGGCCTGCTCGGCGCAGGTGGGAGAGTCTTCCGATCGGGGGGCGGGCTCGGTTCTCGTCATCGATCCGGCCTTCGACGCAATTGTCCCCCCCGACGCGAACATCGAGAAGCTGCACGGCGGCTTCGTCTTCGTCGAAGGGCCGGTCTGGGTCGACGCGGACGGAGGGGGGTACCTGCTCTTTTCGGACATCCCCGCCAACGTCGTCTACAAGTGGACACCCGCGGGCGAGCTGACGCGCTTCGTCGATCCCGTTACCGAAGAAGGCTCGACCGTCGGGGGTGAGGGCGGCTCGAACGGACTGACGCTCGATGCAGAAGGACGCCTGATTCTCTGCGAGCACGGCAATCGCCGGCTCGCGCGCCTCGAGGACGACGGCACTCGGGTCACCCTCGCCGACTACTACGACGGCAAACGCCTGAACAGTCCCAACGACGCCGTCCTGCACTCCGACGGCTCGCTGTACTTCACCGATCCGCCCTTCGGTCTGCCGAAGCAGAACTACAACCCCGCCAAGGAGCTTCCGTTCAGCGGCATCTTTAGGCTTCGCACCGACGGCAGTCTCGAACTACTCGAGCGGGGCCTGAGCGCTCCCAATGGGATCGCCCTCTCGCCGGACGAGAAGACGCTCTATGTTGCCAACTCGGACGCCGAGCAGAAAGTGTGGATGGCCTACGACGTGGAGAACGACGGCACCCTCGGCACGGGTCGGGTGTTCTTCGACGCCTCGGCGGCGACCGAGCCGGGAGTACCCGACGGAATGAAGGTCGATCGCGCGGGCAACGTGTACGCCACCGGACCCGGAGGCGTGTGGGTGTTCTCGCCGGAGGGCCGGCACCTGGGGACGATCCGTCCCGACGAGATCCCGGCGAACGTCGGCTGGGGCGACGACGGGAGGACCCTCTACATGACGGCGCATACCGCCCTGTACCGAATCCGGCTCAACGCCGAGGGCGTGCGGCCCTAGCCCGGCTACTCAGAGACCGATGCCCTCGTAGCGCTCGAACGCGCGCTTGTCGAGCATGCGCCGGCCGTCGACGACCAGCGGCTGCGGGTTTCGGCCGGCGAGAAGCTGCGGCAAAGACTCGAACTCGGGCCAGCGCGTCATGAGGACGATGGCGTCGACGCCCTCGACGCTGGATCTGAGGTCGTCGACGTACTCGATCGCACCGTCGGAAAGCAGCTTCTCGGCCTCGTGGCGGGCGACCGGATCGTAGGCCTTGAGAGATGCGCCTTGCGCCAGCAGCCCCCGGGCCACTGGCAGGGCCGGCGATTCGCGCATGTCGTCGGTGCCCGGCTTGAAGGCGAGGCCGAGCAGGGCCACGCGCACGCCGTCGAGCGAGGGAAAGTGCTTCTGGAGCAGCCGCAGCACCTCGAGGGGCTGGCGCTCGTTGACGCGGATCACCGAGTCGAGCAGCTCCATGGGAAGGCCGCCGCAGCACCTCGAGGGGCTGGCGCTCGTTGACGCGGATCACCGAGTCGAGCAGCTCCATGGGAAGGCCGGCGGCGCGGCCGTGGGCGACGAGCGACTTCACGTCCTTCGGGAAGCAGCTCCCCCCGAAGCCACAGCCGGCCTCGAGATAGGTGGTGAAGGCGGGGACGATGCGCTCCGCGTCGGGCCGGATTGGACTCAGCCGGTGATCCAGATGCACGCCCCGCATCACCTCGGTGACGTCCAGACCGCCGAGGGCGGCGCACAGGTTTCCGATCTCGTTGGAGAAGGAGATCATCGTGGCGAACAGCGCATTCGAGGCGTACTTGATCGTCTCCGCCGTCCTCGGGCTGGTGCGAATCACGTCCACGCCCTCGAAGACGGCGTAGAGCGCGTCCATCAGCTGGAGCGTGCGCTCGTCGATGCCGCCCAGCACGATCCGGTCCGGGTGGAGGAAGTCGCCGATCGCCTCGCCCTCGCGCAGGAACTCCGGGTTCATGCCCACGCCAAAATCCGCACCCGCCCGCTTGCCCGAGGCGGTCTCCAGGATCGGCAGCACCAGCCCCTCGGTGGTGCCCGGCACGACCGTGCTCTTGACGACCACGGCGTGATAGTCGGCCCGCTGCCGCAGG
>JBDHCY010000292.1:0-4671 GCA_039591795.1 Gemmatimonadota bacterium
TGAACGTCGTGTCGGAGACGTGTGTGCTGAGCGCCGGACCCGCTGCATTGGGGCCGATGGCGTAGATGTGGTAACTCAACGCCCCGGGCACGGTGGTCCACTCGTAGCGGATCTGGAAGCCGTACTGGCCATCACAGAACGGCGCGTCCGCATACTGGTACACCACGTGGTCTCGGGGCGGACTGAGGAGCGTCGGCGCAGCCGGGACGGTGTCCTTGGACGACAGCGAATAGGGGCCGAGGTCCGTGTCCGCAGCCCCCTGCACGGCGATCACATAGTCGCCGGCTTCCAGCCCCTGACCCAAGTACGAATTCGTGCCTGTGGCCCCATTGTCGTCGGCGGTGATCGGCACCGCCGGAGTCGTGGCGAACAGCACCAAGTACGTATCGAAGCTCTGCGACGACAAGTAGAGTCGCACGGTGGTGAGCGTGTCAATCCGGAGGGCGTAGTAGTCAACCGGCCGGCCACTGAGCCGGCAGTCGCTCGTACCGAGCGCACCGGTCTGCGTGGTTCCGACGGCGTGCAGGACGACCGCACTGCAATCAAGAAAGGGTGGTTGGGTGGGTGCATCTCCGCAAGCGAGTGCCGCGGTCACGACCGCGAGCACCCAGCGGCTGGTCGGGGCCATCACGAGTCTCTCAGGGACAGGGTCCGGCTGGGGCGCCTCGCGCGATGACGCCACAAGATCGCAGCACACCAATAGTGTGTCAACGCAAGCACACTGACACAAACGTAGCGCAACTCGCCGACACTTGGCGTCTTTGGGGCTTGCCGCCGGTCCCCTCTCTCGCGTCCTGCCGAGCCCGCCACAGTTCGCCCCGCGCGCGCATGACCAAATGACCGAACTGACCGAACCCTGCGAAGCCTAGGACGCGCCCACCTCACTGCTCTCCCTACCCTACTTCTGATTACTTGGTCACTTGGTCATAGGACGCCCCAAGTGGCGTCATCGCTGGCGTTGCGGCTGACCAAGCGGGAAGCGCTCGTTCGGTCGTGCTTGGTCAACGGTCGCGCCCTGGCCTCCCTGCGCCCCGCGCCGCATCTTAGCAGCGTAGTGCACCGAGGCATGGCCCATGGCCGACCTCCGCAGTCGCCTGAAAACAGCTCTGTCTGACCGTTACGCCGTCGAGCGCGAGCTTGGCGCGGGCGGGATGGCGACCGTCTATCTCGCCGAGGACCTGAAGCACAAGCGGAGGGTGGCGGTCAAGGTCTTGCGACCCGAGCTCGCCGCCGTGCTCGGGGCCGAGCGGTTCGTGCAGGAGATCACGACTACTGCGAGTCTCCAACACCCGAACATCCTGCCGCTGTTCGACTCGGGTGAGGCCGACTCTTTCCTTTATTACGTCATGCCGTACATCGAGGGCGAGACACTCCGGGAACGCCTGAACCGCGAGACGCAACTCAGCATTGAAGAGGCGGTCAAGATCACAACGGAGGTGGCCGACGCACTCGACTATGCCCACCGCCACAACGTGATCCATCGCGATATCAAGCCCGAGAACGTCCTGCTGCACGATGGACGGCCAATGGTGGCGGACTTCGGGATCGCGTTGGCGGTAAGCGCGGCGGCGGGTGGGCGGATGACGGAGACCGGGCTGTCCCTCGGGACGCCGCACTACATGAGTCCCGAACAAGCAACGGCTGAGAAGGACATCACGGCACGGTCGGATGTGTACTCGTTGGGCACGGTGCTCTACGAGATGCTGACGGGGGAGCCGCCGCACACAGGCGCGTCGGCTCAAGCGATCATCATGAAGATTGTGACGGACACTGCGCGCCCGGCCACGGAGTTGCGCAAGTCGGTGCCGCCCCATGTGGCGGCCGCTGTGTCCGTGTCACTGGAGAAGCTGCCGGCCGATCGGTTCGAGAGCGCGAGAGCGTTTGCTGAGGCGCTGGGGGACCCCTCCTTCTCACCCGATTTGACGGGCTCGGCCAGTCCGGTTGCCCTCCAGGCCGTTGCTCGTGGGGTTAACCGCGCCCTCGCCGTCGTCTGTATGGCACTCCTCGTTGCGCTCGCTTGGTCCTTGACGCGCCCTGCGCCAGCGGCCGGACCACGCGCGTACGACGTCGGAGTTTCTGACAGCGCGCCCGTGAACCTGGTGGGTACGCAGAACTTCACGGTTGCCCCCGGTGGAGACTTCGTGATCTACGTGCATTGGGACACCGGCGGCGGGCAGCTCTGGTACCGAAGCCTCTACGATGCCACCCTCCGGAAGATCGAGGCGACCCAGAACGCGTTCTGGCCGACACTTTCGCCCGATGGCACCCGGATCGCCTTCATCCGCTCAGCCGACCCAGAGAGCAGCATCGAAATGATGTCCCTCGATGGTGCTTCTGCCACAGTCATCGCCCGAAGCCGGAATCCGAGCTCGCTGGAGTGGCTGGCGGATGGCCGCATCCTGCTCACCGAGGGTGATGGCACCAGGGCCCGCTGGCTCGATCCCGGTGGTGGGCCATCCGCGGACCTCCCGATCGTCTATTGTATCAACCCGGCCCCGTTGCCCGACCCGGAGACGCTCCTCTGCGGTGGAGGCGCAAGCAAGCTCGCCTTCCGACGAGAACTCCACGACACTTCCTCCGTCCGCGAGTTCCGGGCGGAAGGCGCGGATTCGAGCCCCATCTTTGGGGCCGACTTCCGGGTGATCGACGCGCAATACCTGATCTACGTCTCCAACGGAGGCGACCTTCTCGCGGCGCCGATCAACCTCGCGACCGGACGGGTCGGCCGTTCGGTGCGGATGGTCACCGGCCTCGTGCGCGACGCGTATACTGGCGCCGGGTCGTACGCCGTGTCGGCATCCGGGACACTCGTGTACGCCAGCGGACCCAATAGGGCGATCGGGCACCTGGTGAGTTCCGATGGCCGGACACTCGACACGCTCCCGATTGGCCGGGAGGCGTTTCTTCCGTTTGCCGTGAGTCCGGATAGTCGCCGTCTGGCGAGCGTGGTCGAGACGCTCGACGGCCAGGAGCTGCGCATCTACGACCTGCGGAGCGGGGAGTACGTCGTGTGGATGCGAGCGATCGAGATCCGCCAGCCCGTGTGGAGCCCGGGCGGGGACCGGCTGGTGGCCAGCACGAGGGACTCGGTCTTCGTGGGAGCCCCCGATGCGGCGAACCCACCCGCGCTCCTCTTCGCCCCCCGTAGCGGGATGTTCGAGGGCTTCGACTGGTTGCCGGATGACCGGCTCATCGGAACCCACTGGGCCGCCGCCTACCAGATGAAGGCGGCCCATGTCGATCAGCGTCCCGTCGTCTTGGACACGCTGGTGCCATTCGCCGCCTTCGGACGGCCATCACCTGACGGGCGTTGGATCGCATACAACTCGCCTGATTTCGAGGAACTCTGGGTCGAACCATTCCCAAGAACTGGTCGACGGTATCGCGTAGGCGCGGGGTATGAGGGTGTGGTGTGGCTCTCCCCGTCGGCGTTCGTGTCGCTCTCGTGGCCCGCTCCGGTTGGCTTCGACCGGATCACCATGGATGCGTCGGTCGACCCGCCGGCCATCACCCGGCGGCGCTGGTTCGACACGCCACGGGTCGGCGGATTCGCGGGCATGGTGTACAGCCTCACGCCCGACGGACGGGTGGTCTACAAGCAGGGCCCCAACATCGCGCCCGCTCGGTATCTGCGGGTCATTCCGAACTGGGTTGCCTTGATGAAGCGAGCCGTCGACGAGGCGAACAAATGACCGACTCGCTCATACGCCTGACCACGGCCCTCGCCGGCCGCTACACGGTGGAGCGCGAACTCGGCCGCGGCGGCATGGCACAAGTGTTCCTCGCCGAGGAGCAGCACCCCGAGCGCCCTGTCGCCATCAAGGTCCTCGATCCCGAGATCGCAGCGGTGCTCGGCCCGGAGCGGTTCCTGCGCGAGGTCGATCTCGCCTCGAAGCTGACGCACCCGCACATCGTGCCCGTCCATGCGATGGGCGATGCGACGGATCAGGCGAATGATCCTCGATCATCCTGCCTCATGAATCCTGAGCAACTCCCCTTGCATGGCGATATGCCCTAGAGGGCCTTGCGATCCTGCATGATGAAGTAGACAGCGCCGAAGCCGATCACGACGTTGACGACCAGATCCAGATAGTTCATGGCACCTTCATCACCCGCGAACATCGTCCTGATGTCCATGTACAAGAACAGCAACTGCGATACCGCAAGGAACGACAGCACGCCCGTGCGACCGGGAGACCGCTCAGCACTCCTGGCGACGAAACACATTACCCCGGCAGCAATGAGCGTGATGCCGAAGAACCGAAGGACGAGGTTGCTCAAGTCGGTGGTAATGGCCCCGTACCCATACACGTTGGCAGCTTGCTGTGGCCCCAAGAAGAACCACAACCCGTAGAGGAGACTGACGACTCCGGCCAGCGTGAGAAAGTTCTTGACGTTCATAGAACGAGCCTCCGGTGAGAGTGGCAGTGCCAGTGCTGGCTCACATTTCCCTGAACCTCAGCCTCCAAGGAGCACGCCACTTGCCGCAGGGCGATTAGGGACAAACGGCGGCAGCGACAGTGCCGTAGTTCCCATACGAATCGTCCGGCCGATCTGGCCGAGGTGCAGAAGAGCGGGATGATACACGAACCGTTGACAAAGGCAAGAAGTGCCGGCGGTTGGGGAGTCGAAACCTGCACGGCTCTTGTCGAGTCACGTGGCCGCCAATCC
>JBDHCY010000293.1:0-4654 GCA_039591795.1 Gemmatimonadota bacterium
AACTCGGCGGACCGCAGCTCCTCGAAGGAGCGGGTCGGCGTCTCGGCACTCCGGAGGTCAGGAACCGGCATCTAGCAGTTGGACTGAGTTGAACATTGTATACACATTCATGAAGCAACCGTTCCCAGGAAGATACGACGCCGCCTTGCAGAAGTTTCACGCAGCACGTAATATACTTCATGACATAGCATTACGTGAGATTCAGCTCAACTCGCACCCTCAGTCACAAATTGTATGCAATCTATTGACCGACAGGGAATCACGCCTCTCAAGGAGCCGCTGCACCGGGGAGTTACCCGGGAGCTGCGCCGCCGAATCCTGCACGCCGAGCTGCCGCCGGGCACCAAGCTCAACGAATCGCGGCTCGCTGGAGAGCTCGAGGTCAGCCGCACGCCGCTCCGGGAGGCGCTCCATCGGCTGACCCAGGAGGGGTTCCTCACGGTCTCACCGGGCCGCGGCTGGTCGGTGGCTCGGCTCTCGAGCCGCGAGGTCCGGGAGTTGTTCGCCGTCATCGCGGAACTGGAGGTCAAGGCGCTCGAGTGGAGCGGCGTGCCCGACATGCAGTCGCTCACGGAGCTGACCGAGATCAACGCCCGCTTCGCGCGCGCGACCGATGTCGAGCATGCGCTCGCCCTGAACGGTGAATGGCACCGCACGCTGGTCAGGACCTGCCCCAACGAACACTTGCGGCGGTTCATCGAAGAGATTCGCCTGCGAGTGTACCGCTACGAGTACTACTATTTCCAGACCGTCGCCGAGCACGTCGAGACCGCGGCAGGTCTCCACAGAGCCGTCACCGACGCACTCGTTCGCGGTGACCTGGCCGCCGCCCACGCCGCGGTGCGCTCCCACTGGCTCACCGACCTCGATCTGATGCTGCCGGAGATGCTGGACGATAGGACGGTAGACCGTCTAAGACGGTCTAAGACGGTCTAAGACGATCCAAGACGGTGGAAGGACTTGGATCCTTTCCGTCCTTGGCCGTCCTCGACCGTCATTGACATCACCCCCCAATCACTCCCCTCAACACCGTCGCAATCGCGAAGCCGAGGTAGTTGCCGACCGCGTAGCCCAACAGCCCCACCGCCACACCCGGGAGCACCTTTTCGGCATAGCCTCGCGCCGTGGCGAGCGCCATCGCACTCGCCGCCCCGCCTACGTTCGCCTGCGACGCGACTGCGAGCGTGCCGAGATCGAGCCGCATCAGTCGGCCCAACCCGAAGATGACGAGCCCGTGGACCGCGACCGTGGCTGCGGCGAAGTAGAACACCGCGGGCCCCACCTCGAAGATCCGCTTGACGACGGAGTTCGCTCCGTTGCTCGCAAGAAAGAGCATGAGCAGGAAATTCCCGAGCACCGCGGCACCGGTCGTGGCTCGCACGACGGGCAGCTGGGCCGCGAGGAGCGCGAACGTCGTGAGCCAGAGAATCTCGGGCAGGAACGTGAGCCGCGAGGCGACGGTGCCGGCCGCCCACACCGCACCGATCGCCACTACGACGATCAGTGCGAGATCAGCGAGCGGCATCGCGCGGCCGCTCGAATAGAGCGCCCGCTCGAGTGTGAGCGGTTTCGTGCCGTCGTTCGGGCTCGCGATCGTGTCCTGCTGCGCTTCTTGCCCGGGCCGACCCAGCAAGGCGGGCACGGCGAGGCACGCCATCAGCCAGATCGCCGTCACGAGCACGTCCGCTGCGACGGCGGCGCTGAACATGTCGGCGCTCGTCCCCAACGCCCGGCCGAGGGCGGCGAAGTTGAGCCCGCCGCCGGTGTAGGTTCCGGTGAACTGACCGGCGAGCTTCCACGTCTCGGGCCCGACGAGTCCGGACAGGGCGAGTGCACCCAGGGTCGCGCCCAGTGCGGTCCCGACGGCCCCGATCCCGAACGCTGCGAGCATCGGGAGTCCCGCGCGCGCCACGGACCGCACGTCGACACTCATGAGAATCAGCGCGATCCCCACACTGACGCCGGGCCCCATGAGGAATTCGTACGCCGGTGATGAGCCCGGAAGGAGCCCGACGTTCGATAGGACCATCGCGAGGAGGATGCCCACGAGCGCGGCGCCGAGGGCGCGGAACTTGGCGAAGCGCGCCTCGAGCCTGAGCGACAGATAGACGACGCCCGCAAGGACGACGGTGACAGCGACGGGATCGGTGATCACGGCGACGTGGGCGGGTGCTTGGCAACGAGTGCGCTGGGCGACATGGCGCGACAAAGTGGGGCGGCGCGAGGGCTGCGGCAAGCGGGGCGGTCGGGTCGGTCGGAGGCGATCAGGGACGGTCAGGGTGTGGACCCTCGCGATCGCGCGCTCGAGTCTGCATCTTCAGCAGCCAGTCGCGCGAACCGCGAGATCGTCCGAAGGACGGCCATGACCTTTCCCAAGCCCTTCTACAAGTGGCGGCCCCACCCATGGCACGGGTTGGACGTGGGGCCGAGCCCGCCGCAGGTCGTGCACGCCTACATCGAGACGTGTCCCTTCGATCTCGTGAAGTACGAAGTCGACAAGGGGACGGGATACCTGCGGGTGGACCGGCCGCAACGCACCTCCTCGCAGCACCCCACACTCTACGGATTCATCCCGCGGACCTTCTGCGGCGACCGCGTGCTGGCGCTCATGCCGGGCGCGGAGCGAGGCGATCGCGACCCGCTCGACATCTGTGTGTTGAGCGAGCGCCCGATCGCGCGCGCCGAGGTCATCCTGAACGCGTGCGTGGTCGGTGGACTCCCCATGCTGGATCGCGGCGAGGCGGACGACAAGATCATCGCCGTCCTCGAGAACGATCCCCTGTGGGGTCAGGTGGACGATCTCACCGGGTTGCCCACCGCGCTGATCGACCGCCTGAAGCACTACTTCCTCACGTACAAGCTCGCCCCGGCGGATCCTGCCGAGGTCTCGATCGGCGACGCCTATGGGCGCGACCATGCCGAGGTCGTCGTGCGGGCGGCGATCGACGACTACAACGAGGAGTACGGCGCCAGCTAGCGGGGCAGCGCGCAGCCCTCCGGCACGAACAGGTGCACCGGGTTCCGTCGCGTGTTGTGCGTGGGATTGATCAGGATGACCGCCCGCTCGGGTAGCCCGGGTCCGAACACCGCCACCTCCGACCAGCCTGTCAACTCCTCGCGAAACTGATCGATGAAGTCGGACCGCACCGCCAGCACGTCTTCACATCGCCCGACGGCCACGGAGTCGTTCGGGATGATCGTGACCGCGTGGAGCGGAGGGGTCGGCCCGGCGCTGTACGCCTCGACGTACGGCTCGGCGCTGGAATAGGGCTCAGCTTCGGAGCGGAGGGACCAGAGCGTCCGGTACTCCGGGTGCTCGCCGAGGTACTTGGCGACACCAATGATGTTGTTCTGAGCCGGCACGGCGGCGATGAGCCAGATCAACGCCGCGTTGATCACGACGAACGTCACACTCCGCCAGCCAAGCACTCGGTGACGAGTGAGGAACGCCGACAGCGGTGCGAGCAACGCGAAGTACGCAGCGTGGACCGGAACGAGGAAGCGATCTTCCTTGTGCGGGATGGCCGAGTGCACTGCGACGAACACGCCCACCGCCAGCACCAGTGGCCAGAGCTTCTGGCCATACTCCCGCCATGGGAATCCTCGGTACCGTCCGACGAACAAGGGCGGGAGTGACACCGCGACGAGCAAGACGAGATATGCATACCAGTCCGTCACGCCGAACGTCGACGAGTAGCTGGCATTGAAGGCGAAGTAGACCCGCAACGAGTGATGGAACGAGCCTCGCAACAGGAAGTCGATCCATCCCGTGATCAAGAAGAGCGCGAGGCCCAGGGACAGCACCACGGCGAGATCTCTCCACGCTCGTCGTATCGCCGGCACGGCGATCAGTGCGATGAGCGCGATGCCGACCTGAAATCGTGCCAGCGATGCAAACGTCAGCGCCAGCAGTGAGAGAAGAAGCCACGATCGCCGTCCTTCGGTCGCATAGAGGACGAGGAGCACGACCGCCACGGTAAAGAAAGGCAGACTCAGGTTCTCGATCAGCGCGCGCGTCGACACGTAGACGGCAAGAAAATGAAGACCCGTCCACGCGATGCCGTGAAGGGCCCAATCCGAGCGCCCCAGGCGGAAGAACATCCACCCCACCACGGCCACGGCGGCGAAAGACAGCAGACTCAAGACGATGTAGATGAAACGGACCTGGTTGACCGGTGCGTCGACGCCCAGTCGAAGGCCGAGCTGGCCCAAGCCGTAGACGGCCAGCTTGGGTAGGGGAGAGCGGATGTCGGCGGTCTCGATCACCGCCGCCGGGCCGGCGACGGTCTGCGCGGGTACGGCCAACCGGAGCATCTCCAGGTAGTCGTCCATCGCGACGAAACCGTAATTGCTCCAGGCCATCACCAGCCGCAGGAGCAGTGCAATGGCCAGGAGCAGGACGGCGGCCCGTCCGGCGGTGGAGAACACGTTCCGATCCAGCTTCAGACCTGTCGGCGTTAGCTCTCGCTGCCCCCGCTACCACGCAATCCCGTAGTCGTCTCCATGATCGCTCGAGCCGCCCCAGAAGCTGCCGTGCTCCCAGTCGAAGAAGATCGCGTTGATCGGGCCAGACGTCCGCTCGTTGAGTTGAATGTCGTACCCCATCCGACGCAGCTCACTGATCACCCACGGCGGCGTCGCCGACTGGAGCGTG
>JBDHCY010000294.1:0-4652 GCA_039591795.1 Gemmatimonadota bacterium
TCTGCGCGTTGTAGCCGTAGTTCTTCTCCTTCGACTCGCGGATGCGCTCCACCACGATGGAGCCCTCCTGCCCGGCGTTCTGGGTGATCATCCGCGTCGGCTCCTCGAGCGCCCGGCGGACGATCTGGATGCCGATCGTCTCGTCCTGGTCGGCGCCCTTGACCTTGTCCACGGACTTCTGTGCGCGGAGAAAGGCCACACCACCACCGACCACGATGCCTTCCTCGACTGCGGCACGCGTGGCATGGAGAGCGTCCTCGACTCGCGCCTTCTTCTCCTTCATCTCGGTCTCGGTCGCGGCACCAACGTTGATCACCGCCACACCGCCCGCGAGCTTGGCGAGCCGCTCCTGGAGCTTTTCCTTGTCGTAATCGGACGTGCTCTTGTCGATCGCGGCCCGAATCTCCTTGATCCGACCCTGAATCGCGTCTTGCGAGCCCGCGCCGTCGACGAGCGTCGTGTTGTCCTTGTCGATCACCACGCGCTTCGCCTGGCCCAAGTCGTTGAGCACGGCGTTCTCGAGCTTGAAGCCAACCTCTTCCGAGATCACTTGACCGCCCGAAAGCACGGAGATGTCTTGGAGCATGGCCTTGCGGCGGTCGCCAAAGCCCGGCGCTTTCACGGCGCACACCTTGAGCGTTCCGCGCAACTTGTTGACGACCAGCGTCGCGAGCGCCTCACCCTCGATGTCCTCGGCGATGATGAGGAGAGGCTTCCCCATCTGCGCCACCTTCTCGAGAATGGGCAGCAGGTCCTTCATCGAGCTGATCTTCTTGTCGTGCACGAGCAGGTACGCGTCTTCGAGCGCGCACTCCATCTTCTCCGGGTCGGTCACGAAATAGGGAGAGAGATACCCGCGGTCGAACTGCATGCCGTCGACCGTCTCGAGCGTCGTCTCGAGCCCCTTTGCCTCCTCGACCGTGATGACGCCGTCCTTGCCGACCTTCTCCATCGCGTCGGCAATGAGGTCACCGATCTCCGGATCGGAGTTGGCCGAGATGGTCCCGACCTGGGCAATCTCCTTTTTGCCGGTCGTGGGGACTGAGAGCTTCTTCAGCTCGTCCACGACGGCCTCGACTGCCTTCTCGATCCCGCGCTTGAGCGCCATGGGGTTGGCACCGGCGGTGACCGACTTCAAGCCCTCGCGAAAGATCGCCTGCGCCAGCACCGTGGCGGTCGTCGTACCATCACCCGCTTGGTCGGACGTCTTGGTGGCGACTTCCTTCACCATCTGCGCGCCCATGTTCTCAATCGGCTCTTCGAGCTCGACTTCTTTCGCCACGGTCACGCCGTCTTTGGTCACCGTGGGGTTTCCGAACTTTTTGTCGATGACGACGTTCCGACCCTTGGGCCCGAGCGTCACCTTGACGGCCTCGGCGAGCTGGTCCACGCCCCGCTTGAGCTTGGACCGCGCCTCGACGTCGAACATCAGATCCTTTGCCGGCATTGTGTGAGACTCCTTCGTTGTCAGCCGCGCCTCAGCCAATCTTGGCGAGGACGTCGGACTCCTTGATGATCAGAACTTGCTCGTCGTCAACGGTGACCTCGGTGCCGCTGTATTTGCCGTACAGCACCTTGTCGCCAACCTTCAACTCCATCGGTACCCGGTCGCCCTTCTCCACGCGGCCCGGGCCGACCGCCACGATCTCTCCCTGCTGTGGCTTTTCCTTCGCGGTGTCGGGAATGTACAGCCCGCCCCGCATCTCCTCGGCGTCCTCGAGCGGCCGGATGGCCACACGGTCGGCGAGGGGATGGACGTTAAGCTTCGCTTTGGTCCCCGAAGCCATGGAGCACCCCTCCATCTTGTAAGTGGATAACACACAGTGACTTAAGATGCTAGCACTCGACGGTCGTGAGTGCTAACGACGTGAAATGTAGTGCTCGTGCGGCAGGTGTCAAGCGGAGCCGGCGGGGGTGGTCAACGCGGGCGTCGGATCGCCTGCACCACGATCCCGCCCAACACCTCTCCCGCGCCCAGCGAGTCGGCTGGGAGATCTCGTGGGTCCACCACGAGCTCGATCAGAACGCGTCCCGAGCGCGTGTCGACGACCCGCACATCGAGCCGATCGTCGAACGGATAGAGCATCACGGCCGCAGCCGCGCGCTCGCCTCCCCTGTACTGGTCGCGCACACGAAGGCCGTCCGCCGCGAGCGCGCCCTCGACGCCGAGACTCAGGGAGTCTCGCTCCAGCACGAGGAAGGTGTACTCCAGCGGGGACTGAGGCGCCTGATAGCCGGTTGCCGATCCGCACGCGACCACGATGCCGGCGAGCAGCGCGATACACGCACTTCCGAGGGAGGCGCGGATGTGCCATGGACTGGTCACTGCTCCGTCACCCGGCGTGCGGCCACCCAGCGATTCCACCACCACTGCCCGTCGGCATCGTTCGCCGAGAGTCGCGACAGGATGACGCCGCCGCTCGCGCTATGGATGAACTTCCCCTCACCGACATAGAGCCCCACGTGGGTCACTTGGCCTCCGGGAACCGACGAAAAGGCGAGGATGTCGCCCGCGGCCAGCGCGCCGACGTCTCGAGCGACGGCGCGACCGGCCCGGGCCTGGTCCCGGCTCGTCCGCGGGAGCACGATGCCGTGCTCGCCGTAAGCGTGCTGGATGAGTCCAGAGCAGTCGAACCCGTTCTCGTCGGTCCCGCCCCAGCGATATGGCGTTCCCATCAGCGTGAGCGCCGTCTCAGCGACGCCAGCAGCGGCCCCCTCGACCCTCGTGGGCGCCGCTAGGGGCCCCGGCTGCCGCGGGGCTGGCACCGCCCGATACCCCCAGCGAAAGGTGACTCCAAGCGCGGCAGCGAGCCCGCGGGGCGCATCGGCGGGGAGCCGCCAGAACCCCCGCACACCCGGATCGAGGGCACGGTAGCGCACGTCTGCCTGGAGGCCGGCGAACGCAAACGGATTCCACTCCAGGCCGCCGCCCACCGACCACACCGCCGCCACCTGTGTCGAGTCGTTCGCGACCACGCCAAGCCCCGTCCCGGCAACGAGATACGGTCCGAGCCGCGCTTGATGCTTGAAGAGCGTGAGATCGACCGAGAGGCCAAGGAAGCGACGTGCCGGCCCGGCGTCTTCGGCCGCGGCGAGGAACCCAGCACTGTACCAGAGCGGCCCGATTGCCGATCCGGCGAGTACCGCCTCAAGAGTCCGGAAGCCGCCCGCACCTTCCCACTGGCCGAAGCGCGTCTCCAGGGCGGGACCCTGCGCGCTGGCCGGCGGGGCGATGGTCATGGCAAGGAGAACCGCCGCGCTAGTCGGCCGCCTCATCCACTGACGTCGGCCGGGAGCCCCCAGCCGTCTCGGCCAGGGAACGCGACGGCGCTGTGGTCGATTGGGCGCGTGCGGATGCCCGATCGGCCGCCCATCGACGGGCGTGGCGCCGCGCATGTCGGAGAGAGAGCACCCACCAGAGAAACACGGCCGCCCCCGCCCCGAATGCCGAGCCGAGTGCCACTGCAAGGGCGAGTCCGGCCGAGTCGAGCCCGGTGCCGAATCGGGCAGCGAGCCACAGCGCCCCCGCCGAGACGACCGCCACGATGGCGGGTGTGAGCAGCCAGCCCACCCCTCGCACCATCGCCCGGACCACTGGCAGCATCCTCACGCGTCCCATCGGAGGAGGTGGAGAACCGCCCACGCGACGACCGCGATCACGAACGCGCCCCCGACCAGTACGGGGCCCAGCCCAAGCGGAGTGACGAACACGCCGACGAGAGTGACGGCGGCAGTGCCCACCAGTGTCCCGAGCAGCAGTCCGCCCAACCGGCCGCGACCACGAGCCACCTCGCCGGCCGTCACGATGGCGCCCATCCAGGCCACGAACGTGCCAAGTATCCACCAGACCGGCAGGTACCACCAGCCCGAGCTGCCACCGACGGCGTCCCATGTCCACGGGTAGAGCGAGAGCGGGCGGAGGGCGATGATGTCGATGAGACTGAACGAAGCGGTTCCAACGAGCCCGAGGAGGGCGGCGGCGGCGATGCCGTCGCCCGTCCGGGCGCCGACCCACCGCGCCGGCAGAAACGCGACGAGGCACCCGGTCGTGAAGACGACGACCGCCCCGAACCATGGGACCGCGGCGTCGCCGATCAGCTCGCCGCCCTTCACGAACACGATCACCACGAGCGCCGTCAGCAGACCGATCAGAAGCCCGTGCAGCACCGCCGAACGTGCGTCGGTGCGCTCCGCTGCGACCGCCTGCGCCGGTGCGCTCATCGTCTACGTCACTCCCCTGAGATCCGAGGCGTCTTACACCTTAAACGGCGGGAAGATACCCTCCCCCAGCCCGCGGGCCAAGAGGCTCCGCTCACCAAATCGCACCGAGGTGTGTCGCCGCCAGCCTGAGCCCTTCCAATGTCAAAGTCGGATGTACTTCGGCGACCGCCCGGCAGTGGGGCGCCACGATGCTCGCCCAGCCGCCGGTGGCGACGACGTGGGGATCGGCTGGACTTGGCCATTCGGCGGCAATCCGGCGGACGAGCCCGTCCACCGCCTCCGCCGATCCGAACAGGAGCCCCGCCTGCAGACACTCCTCCGCTGAAGCAGCTCTCTGGCCTTCTCCTTGGTGAGTGTTCCTGCTTCCGTTTCATTTTGATAGAAAGGAAAGAGATGTTGATCGAGCCTTCCCGGATTGAAGGCGTCCCATG
>JBDHCY010000295.1:0-4652 GCA_039591795.1 Gemmatimonadota bacterium
TAGCTCCATGGGGAACTCGCTGCCGTCGCGCCGTCGTCCCGTGCGCTCGACCCGTCGATTCAGGGCGCCCGGATCGTCCGCGATCGACCGCCGCACTATCCCCGAGACCCGCGACGCGGTACCGGCCTCCGTCATCACGACGGCATCCAGCGCGCTGTCGAGTATCACACGCGTCCAGCTCTCGCTCGCCTGTTGCTGAAGACGGCGCGCGCGCAGGAACATTCCCATGAGCCCGAACACGAGCAACATCGCAAAGCCGCCGCCGGCCCGGACGACGCCGCGGATCCAAGAGAGTGACTGGTAGGCCTCGTCGGCATCGATCTCCGTGGCGATCCCAAGCTCATTGGCTTCGTCCCAGACCCAGGCGCCGATGACCGGCACGCCGCGATAGTCGTTGTAACCATCGAGGTTGATGCCGGTTTGGCCACTGGTAGCGCTCTCGGCCATCATGGTGAGTGGCTGCTCGTCGCGAGGAAGCTCCGCGCGATGGCCGCGCTGAAGGTTCCCACCTGGATCGCGGATGTCGACGTTGAGAATGACGTGCTCATCACCTGAGATCAGTCCGATTTGCCGGAGCTGATCGTCGAAGCGACTGTCACTCAACAATTGCCCATCGCGGTTGAACGCGTAGCTCTCACCCGACTCGCCCATGCGCCCTCGCTGGAGAATCTGAGTGAAATCACGCTCCGGATCGATCACGAAGGACAAGACGCACGGATCGTCGTCCTCCGTCACGGCCGCGACGAGCATCGGTGTGCGGATCGTTCCGCTTCCCGCGAGTGAGTCGACGCTCAAACGCGGCAGGCCCATGGTGGTGCTGCGCGCACCTGGCTGCGCGCTGCTCAGCAACATCGTGACTGCGGGCGAGGACGCGCGAGCGCCCAGTTGCTCTTCGTCGTCGCTAGCGATCGTGACGCCGCTTGGAGATGTCAACGAGTAGCCGAGGTAGCCGCGCTGCTGCAGCACGCCTTCCAGGGTGGAGCGTACCGCTTGCTGAGCAGGCGCTCTTGCAAGCGTGGCGCGAGTCATCTGGGAGAGTGCGCCGAGTTGCCGACATCCCCGTTGGACCGAGAGCTGGGTGGCCCACAGGTGCGCTTCCTCCTCGTGCTCACGAAACCAGTGGTAGACCGCCTGGCTCGTGGTGTTGAGGACGGTCTGCAAGGCGGTGCCGACGTCTTGGCGCAGGCGGTCCCGGATGCGTATTTCGGCGAGACCGACGAGGACGGCGATGATGACGATGACCGCCGCTCCCGCACCGTAGATTTGCCACGTGCCGTGGACCCGCACGGTTGTCACGGTACCCGACCGTGCGGCGGCGTCGGTCGCTCCGGGGCGCCGGGAGAAGGCAATCCCGAGTCCGAGGGCGGTGAGCGCCGCCAAGGCCACGATCCATGCCCACGGAAGCCCCCCTCTGGGCTCGTCGATCGATACCCAGCGCCGGAAGATGGCTCGGCGTTCGGCTGGACCGATGCTCGCGAGCGTCTTCGCGAGAATGGAGTGAAGGAGCGGCCAGTCGTTCCGCGAGCCGATCGCGAGCTCCCAGACGAATCCGGATTCCCCGGCCGCCCGGAGGTTCGTCAGTCCCAGCTGCTCGATGTAGTAGCTCGCTGGTCCACTGCTCACGACGATCGCGTCCGCCGATCCGAACGCCACACGCTCGAGTCCGTCCGAAATGCTCGGCACTTCGATGAGCTCGACACCCGGTGCGTTCTCACGGAGGAAATCGACGGTCGCATAGCCCTCCATCGCGGCGACCGTCCGGCCGCTCAGATCGTCCAGACCAAGACTGCCCGTCTCTTCCTGCCGGACGATGATGATCGCGGGGAACCGAATGTACGGTTGGGTGAAGTCGAGAAACTCACGCCGCTCGTCGGTGATGCCTGCCTCGAACCAGACGTCCGCTTCTCGTCGTCGCGTTGCCTCGACGACGTCGGCCCAAGACTCGAATCGCACGATCTCGAAGCGAATCCCCAACCGCTGCTCGAACAGGGCCACGTAGTCGGCGGCCATGCCGCGATATGCGCCGGAGGCGTCGAAGAACTCGACGGGAGGAAAGTTCGGGGCGGGAGCGACCCGAATCGACGGCTGTTCGGCCAGCCACGCGCGCTCTTCGGGGGTCAGCTCGACCTGTGGTTCGGATTGGCCGGAGCCGATCGCTGGCACGAGTAACGACGAGCAACAGACGATTGCCTGCCACAGTCGCTTCGCGCATCTGGCGTTCATCAGCCCGTGCCTAGCCGGCATCCCGTCTCCTCGCGGCCCGCAGGGGCATCAGAAGTAGAACCCCATATTGATGTTCAGTCGAGAGTTCCACTCCCGTGCCGTCGGATCGTTGAGCCCGATTCCCGCACCGCCCGCGAACCACATGTTCTGGCCGGTTATGACGTCGACATAGGTATACAAACCCTCTTTCATCAACAAGCAACCGGTTACGATCTGTGTGGAGGATTGGGTGTCGCCCCCCCGCGGAAAGATCTTGCTCAGGTCGCCGTAACAGCGGATGCCATCTAGGACGCGCCACTCGAGCGGGATGTCACGTGCCAGATTCAGTGTCCCGGCGCTCCCGCGCGATGCCATCAGGAAAGGGAATGCGAACGCAGCCAGCTGGACGGTGCTCCGATCGATTCCCGGCGGATTAGCCGGAAAGAACGAGTACTCGATCCACTGGAGTTGGAGGTTCCAGTGCCCGAACCGCGTGTCGGCGTGGCCGGCGTACGCGTAGCGGTCTCCCTTGTCGCGGGTGATGTCGTTGTAGATCTGACCGAACTCGAGTGAGCCCCCGAGGTCCACACTGACGCCTGCCGCCGGCTCCCAGCGATAGGCTCCGCGAAAATTGAACTGGTTGATCTCGGAGTTCGCTTGGCTGTCCGCGGTCACGAGGTCGAAGGAGTACCGCCCCGTCCGACTCGCATCGACGTATTCGGCGTTCTTGTAGAAAGCTCCGTGCATATTCCAGGGTCCCTTGGCGTAGTGCAGCTTGATACCTGCGTCGTAGTCGTCTTCGAAGCCCATGTAGTAGGTGGCGCCAAACCAGAAGCTGTGTGACGCGGCGGGGAGAATGCCGAAGGGAACCTGGTTGATCCCGATCTCGACGTCCATCTCGGGGTTGATGTGGTATCCAAAGAATCCGTGATGAATCGCCTCGAAGAACTCATACCAGCGATACTGCACGGAGAGAAAGATGTTACCGTACTCCCCGTTCACGTCCGCTCGGAACAGCTCGAACCCAAAGTCGCCGTGCCGGTCCTGTCGTGGTGGATTGTAGTCCTGCCAGGAGTAGTTCAGCCTAATCGCGCCGCCAAAGGTGACCGTCGGTTTCTCCGTGGAGTCGGCGGCGGTCGAGTCGCTCGCGCTGGTGTCTGCCTCAGCGCTTTGAGCCTGGGCTGGAGCGATCAACGAGCTGGATAGAGCGGCGACGCCAAACCACCAGACGAGGCCTGGAAGCGCCTGACGCCCTGACGAGTCCGCCTGGCTCAAGGTGGCTCCACCAGAGTCGCCGTTCCGGAATCACGAGTCACGATCGCTCCAGTTCTAGATGGCGCGGGGCAACAGGGCACGCCAAACTGGCCGATCGGACCCGAGTTGTCTAGCGGGGCTCACCAGCGCCGCCACCTTCTTGCTGTCCTCGATCGCCAGAGCGACCTTGGAACCAAGAGACCGCCGAGATTGGTGTGCTCTTTCCGCTGGGGCGAGGTGGCGGCATGTGCATCAGTCGAGTGACGGCTTCCCGACCGCGGACCCCTTCATCCGGAGATCTCGATGACGCGTCAGGACCTATCCTGCCCGAGCCCATCATTCCGAGCAATCCTCGTCGGGATGCTGCTGAGCCTCGTACTCGCGCAGCCACGTTCCCTGACCGCGCAGCGTCCCGACGCCCCGCGATTGGTCCTCCAGATCACCGTCGACCAGCTCCGAGGCGATCTCCCGTTTCGCTACTACGATCGGTTTGGTGAAGGCGGATTTCGCTATCTGATCGAGCAAGGGACAGTCTATCGGGACGCCCATCATGCGCACGCCAACACGGAAACGATCGTGGGACACACGACCCTCGCAACTGGTGCGCACCCGTCGGCGCACGGGATGATCGCGAACCTCTGGTTCGACCGCGAGACCGGGTACACGACCTACAACATCGAAGACCCTCGGTACCGTCTGGTGTCGGAGGGTGCGGGGGTGGACGTCGAGACCGAGATCGATCCCACGCAACGGGCTGCGCGGAGCGAGGGACGGTCACCGGCAGCCGTGATGGTATCCACCTTCGGAGACGAGCTGGCAATCAGCACCGGAGGACGCGCGAAGATCTTCGGCGTGTCCATCAAGGACCGCGGCGCGGTCTCGATGGCCGGGCATGCCGGGAAGGCGTTCTGGTTCTCCAAGCAGACCGGCGGTTTTGTCTCCAGCACGTATTACTACGATGCGTACCCTGACTGGGTGACCGAGTGGAACGGCAGGCGGATCCCCTTCGCGTACGGCGACACTCGGTGGGATCTCAGCCGCGACCGCTCGACATATCTGTTCGGCGATGCCGACGACCAGCCGTGGGAAACCGACCTCGCCGGCTTTGGGCGCACCCTTCCCCACGACTTCGGGCCGGCCGATGGTCGGTACTTCACGACGCTGCTCACGACGAGTCCGATGGGTGACGCCCTCAC
>JBDHCY010000296.1:0-4608 GCA_039591795.1 Gemmatimonadota bacterium
TCCTGCTCGTGGACCTCGCCGCGGGAGTGCCGTTCAGGACCCCCGCCGCACTGGGGTCCGCGATTCTCCTTGGCGCGACCGGACCGGCCGACGTACTGCTCAACCTCGGGGTGATCGTGACGTACAGCTTCGCTCACCTCGTCGTCTTTCTCCTCCTCGGCGTCACGTTCGTGTGGCTTGCGCGCAGCGCGGCGCAGCCGACCGCGTTCTGGACGCGAGCCGTCGTGCTCCTCGTGCTGCTCGAGGTGTTGTTCCTCGGCAGCATGTTCGTCATGAGCGCGTGGATCGTCGAGCACTTGGGCTGGCTCGTGATCCTCGTTGCCAATGTCCTCGCTATCATGAGCATGGGGCTCTGGATCTTGCGGCATCGCGCCCGGGCTCTCCAACACGCCTAGGAGGCGATCAGCGGTTCTTCATGCTGTTCTCACGACACCTTCACTCGCGCGCTCGTACGTACGGGCGCTGTACGCCTTCCACGTCGCGATCGTCTGTACTGTAGCCCGGAGCGCTGCCTGATGAGCGGACAACGTCAGACTGTAGAGATCGTGGCACTCATCGTCCTCTTCCTCGGCATCACGACGTTCACCGTCGTGGGCTATTCCGCGCACGATTGGCTGCCGCCGGTCGCGTCCGAGCACGGAGTGGGCGTCGATGGAGTCATTCGATATCTGGTCCTGACGACCGGAACCATACTCGTGATCGGCACACTCGCGTTCGTGGCATTCCTGTGGCGCTACGGCCGTGGCCGCCCGACCGAGGCTCCGCAGACGTCGGCCCGCTCCGAGCGCTGGTGGACGCTCGTGCCAGTGATCGGCATGGCGCTCATCGCGGAAGCCGGCGTCCTGCTCAAGGGGCTGCCCGTCTGGGAGCAGGTCTACGGTGACCCTCCCGAAGGCGCGCTGGTCGTCGACGTCATGGCACAACAGTTCGAGTGGATCGTCCGGTATCCCGGCCTCGATGGCACATTTGGTCGAACGGCGCCCGAGCTCATCGAGCGTGTCGGCAACCCCGCCGGCCTCGACGCGAGCGACCCTGCCTCGGTAGATGACATCGTACTCCGTAATCAGCTTCATCTGGCGGCAGGGCGGCCGACGGTCGTCCGGCTCCAGTCGCGGGACGTGCTGCACAGCTTCTCCGTCGCGGCCTTTCGGATCAAGCAGGACGTCGTCCCAGGCGTGGTCATGCGCGCCCAGTTCGTGCCCACAACGCCCGGCCGGTACGAGATCGCCTGCGCCGAGGTCTGCGGCATGGGGCACTACGAGATGGGAGCGAGCGTGATCGTCCATCCGCCCGCCGAATACGAAGTGTGGCTGAGCGACCAGACCGGAGTTGGACAGTGAGCACGGCTCACGAGCCGACCAGCTTCTGGTCAAAGTACGTCTTCAGCACCGACCACAAGACCATCGGCAAGCAGTACCTCATTACCGCGTTCGCCATGGCCCTCTTCGGCGTGACGTGGTCGATATTCATTCGACTCCAGCTCGCCTGGCCAGCCGCCGAGTGGCCGTTGCTAGGCAAGATCCTCCCCAATCTCTACGAGGGTGGTTTCCTCGCACCCGAGAAGTACCTGAGCCTGGTCACGATGCACGGCACGATCATGATCTTCTTCGTGGTGTCCTTCGGGCTCGTGAGCGGCTTCGGCAACTTCATCATTCCGCTGCAAGTGGGCGCACGGGACATGGCCTACCCGTTCCTCAACATGCTCTCGTACTGGACCATCGTGCCCGCCTGCCTGCTGATGCTCTTCTCGTTCTTCGTCCCCGACGGGGCTGCGGTAGGCGGGTGGACGGCGTATCCACCCCTCTCTGCCCTCCAAGACGCCATTCCCGGCTCGGGCATGGGCCAAACGCTCTGGCTGCTCGCGATGGCCTTGTTCATCGCCTCCTTCACCATGGGGAGCCTCAACTACGTCACGACGATCCTCAACTGCCGCACGCGCGGCATGTCCATGTTCCGACTCCCCCTCACGGTGTGGACACTCCTCATCTCGGCGATTCTCGGAATTCTCGCCTTTCCGGCGCTGACCGCCGCGGCGATCATGCTGTTGCTGGATCGGCACGGCGGGACGTCCTTCTTCCTGCCGTCGGGGCTCGTGATGAGCGGACAGGTGCTGCCGTATGAGGGCGGCACGCCGCTCCTGTTTCAGCACCTCTTCTGGTTCTTGGGGCATCCCGAGGTCTACGTGCTGGTGCTCCCGGCCGTGGGCATCGCGTTCGACGTCGTGGCGACGTTCGGGCGCCGACCGGTGTTCGGCTACCGCACCTCGGTGTGGTCTCTCGTCGTGATCGCGGTCCTCAGCATGATCGTGTGGGGACACCACATGTTCACGAGCGGGATGAACCCCTACCTCGGCGAGTATTTCTCGATCGCGACGGTCGCCATCACGATCCCGTTCGCCGTGCTCGGTATGAATCTGATCGCCAGTCTGTGGCGTGCGGAGATCAGGCTCACCACGGCGATGCGATTCGCGCTGGGGATCGTCGCCGCCATCGGGGTCGGCGGACTCGGTGGCCTGTGGCTCGGGACGGCGTCGTCCGACATGTACTTGCACGACTCGTATTTCGTCGTGGGGCACTTCCATTTGATGATCGGAATCGTCACGGGCTTCGGAATTTTCGCCGGCTGCTACTACTGGTACCCGAAGATGTTCGGTCGGCACATGAGCGAACGATTGGGCACCTGGCATTTCTGGCTCACGGTGGCGCCGGTTTTCGTGGCGCTCATCTCGATGCACTATCTCGGTCTCGCGGGGCACCTGCGGCGTCTCTACGATCCTGCCGTGTACGACTACGCGCAGCCGACGCAGTGGATGAACGTCGGCATCAGCATCGCGCTCTTCATCGCTGCGGGCGCCCAGGTGCTCTTCTTGGTGAATTTCTTCGGAAGTCTCTTCCGTAAGGAGCGCGCGGCGGCGAATCCGTGGGAGGGCGCGACGCTCGAGTGGACCACCCCATCACCGGCACCGCACTTGAACTGGGACACGCCACCCGAGGTCCGTCGGGGGCCGTACGAGTATCGGGTGCCGGGCGCCGAGGACGGGTACCGGACCCAGATCGCCCCCGACGCTGGCACCGCACAAGCGACATGACGACACGGATCGAGGGATCACCGTGACCGGAACGCTCAGCGACACGCTCGACCGCGGCAGAGCCACGGACCGGCAGCCGGGACCGTACCCGATCGGCCTAGTCGGGATCCTGGTCACCGTGGGGATGCTCTTCGCCGCTTTCACGGCCGCCATCGCCGTTCGGCGTGGGGCGACGGACTGGGTGTCGATCGCCCTCCCCTGGATCGTCTGGATCAATACGCTGATCCTCGTCCTCTCGAGCGGGACGGTCGTGGGAGCTGTCCGGGCCGTTCGCTTGGGCCGGATGGCGGCTGCACCCTGGTGGCTCGCCGCCGCTCTGGCCCTTGGCACGACCTTTCTCGTGGGGCAGGTCGTCGCGTGGATGAACCTCACGGCGCAAGAGGTGGTCCTCGCCACGGGACCATACGCCGCGTTCTTCTACCTGCTATCGGCCGTACATGGCGCTCACGTGGTGGGGGGGCTCGCTGCCCTCGCCTGGACGCGGCGCCGGGCCGTGCGGGGCGCCTACGGCCCCGAGCGTCACGGCGGGCTCAGGCACGCCGCGATCTACTGGCATTTCGTCGGAGGCGTCTGGGTGTACCTGCTTGTGCTGCTGTCCGTTCTCTAGGAGGAGAATCCGTGGCCGGCCCTAGCACCCCCATGAACGAGGTCCACTGGCAGGGCGGCGTCTCGCCGTTTGGCGTTTCGTGGCAGAAGCTCATGATGTGGATCTTCTTGGTCACGGATGCGCTGCTCTTCGCGGGCTTCCTCGTGTCGTACGCCTTCGTCCGGATGGCCAGCCCGGCGTGGCCCACCCAGAGCGAGGTGTTCTCGCTGGCGTACATCGGCGTCATGACCTTCGTCTTGATCACGTCCAGCGCGACGATGGCCACCGCCGTCGGGGCCGCTCATCGCAGAGACCTCAAGCGGGCGGCGACGTTCGTCTTCCTCACGGCCGTGGGTGGTCTCATCTTCTTGGGCATGCAGGTGAACGAGTGGGCTGGCGTGATTCACGAGGGCGCCCGACTCACCAGCAACCCGTGGGGCGTACCCGCGTTCTCGGCGTTCTTCTTCATGATCACTGGATTCCACGGCACCCACGTGCTGATCGGCGTGATTATCTTGGGCCTCGTCGCTCTGCGACTGAGACGCGGCCGCGCGACCAGCCCAGGAGTGGAGCTGGCCGGACTCTACTGGCATTTCGTGGACCTCGTCTGGGTGTTCATCTTTACCTGTTTCTATCTCATCTAGGGAGCGGGCTGATGGAGGGAGCGACCTCGTATCGGACCTATTGGATTGCCTGGGGCATCCTGCTGGTGCTCACGCTCATCATGCTGCTCCTGGAGGGCTCCGGATTCCCGCGCGGAGCTGCGATCTTCTTCCTCGTTGCGGCAATGCTCACGAAGGCCACGGTGATCGCCGGTTGGTTCATGCACCTCAGGTTCGAGCGTTTCGCGCTGGTCGTCTCATTCGTGGTCAGCACGCTCGCCACCGCTGCCGTGCTCTACTTCTTACTGATCCCGGACGGCCTTGCCATGTTG
>JBDHCY010000297.1:0-4601 GCA_039591795.1 Gemmatimonadota bacterium
CCAGCGCCACCGCAACTGGGCCTCGACGTCGCTGAGACCGTCTGCTTTGAGCGTGTCTGGCATGCCTGTCGTGTCGCTGGGTGACTTCGCGAGCTTCGCGGAGATGATCCCGGCTTCGAACTCGACTGCCAAGCGATCGGAAAGCCCATAGCCCAAGAAGATCAGGCCCTCATGGGCGCGATAGCGGCCACGAAGCTCCTGCATGGAGCCGAAGCCGAAGTCCGCCGGCTCGTACTCGAAGTTGTTGTCGTGGTAGTACTCGTAAAACGGGTAGATGAGCAACTGGCCTTTCTCGATGTAGGTCCCGAACTGCGAGACTGGGATCCCGGTGCCGCGGTCGCGCAAGTAGACCGGCAGCTCTTGGGCGCGCATCGTACCTGGCCAGCACACGATGACCGCCGAAGCGAGCAGCAATGTGATGACGAGCGTCTTCATCTGGTCCTCGTGCAGAGATGAGCCTGCGAGAACAGGCCCGCCGTGGCACCAACCGCGGGCGACGCGCCGGGGCAGCGCCGGATGGCGCCGCCCCGGGTGTGACGTCACGACTCGTCGACGAGGCGCCTCCACATCCCAGACGCCCTGCTCTGCTGGCCTGCGGTCGTCGACTTGGCGAAGCGCAAGTAGAGCGACGGCACCACGAACAGGTTGAGCAAGGTCGAGGTGACGAGCCCGCCGAGAATCACGATCGCCATCGGGTGCTCGATCTCATGGCCCGGAATCGATCCTGCGATGACCAGGGGAACGAGCGCCAGGCCCGTGGTGAGCGCGGTCATGAGGATCGGTGCGAGACGTTCCTGCGCACCGCGGATCACGAGCTTCTGGCCGAAGACCTCACCTTCGTACCGTTCGAGGTGCTGGAAGTGGTTGATCATCATGATCCCGTTGCGCGCCGCGATACCCAAGATGGTCAGGAATCCGACGAGCGAACCGAGCGAGATGATGCCCGTGCCGAAGTAGGCGGCCAGCACACCGCCCACCAGTGCCGACGGCAACGTCAAGAACGAGAGGATCCCGAGCCGCCAGCTGTTGAACGACGTCTCCAGCAGGAAGAGGATCCCGATGGCAGCCACGATTCCCAACAGGAAGAGTCGCTTCTGTGCCGACTGCCGCTCGGCCCACTCGCCCAAGAGCTCGACGTGGTATCCGAGCGGGAACTCGACGTCTGCGAGCCGAGTCTCGATGTCGGCGACGACGGCGCCGAGGTCGCGTCCACGCACGTTGGCCTGGACGTCGAGGCGCCGGGTGGCGTTCTCGCGCTGGATCATGTTCGGCGTGGGCTTGACCTCCACGCTGGCGACGTCCGCGAGGCGCACGTAGCCGCCGTCGGGGGTCTCGATCAGCATCTCTTTGACGTCGGTCAGGTTCTGACGGGACTCGGGAATGCTCCAGACCTGCACGTCGTACACCCACCCGTCGCGGTGAATGTCGGTGACCTCGTGGCCCGTCATCATCTGATTGGCCGACCGCAGCACGTCACCCGGCGAGAGCCGGTAGCGTTCGGCGGCGGCGAGGTCGACCTTCACCTGCACGTGAGGGATGTACGTCTGGAGCTGCACGTGGAGATCGACCAGCCCCTCGACGTCTTCGATCGCGTGCTCCACCATCTCCGCCGACGCCCGGAGCGTGTCCAGCTCGGGGCCGTAGAGGCGCAGGATGATGGCCTCGCCTCCGCCGGTGAGCACCTCGCGGATCCGCTCCTTCAGGTACGTCTGCACGTCCCGGTAGATACCCGGGTACCCATCGACGGCGTCCTGAATGGCCCCAAGAGTCTCATCGTAGTCCGCCGCAGGGTCGACGCTGACCCAGTTTTCGGTGAAGTCGATCCCGACCGGTTCGTCGGCTACCAAGGCGCGGCCGATGTGCGCCCCGAAGTTCCTGACCCCCGGAATGGCTCGCAACTCGACGCTCGACTGAACGGTGATCCGGTACATCTCCGGATGACCCGTTCCGGGCTTGGTGAGCCAGTGCATCAGGAAGTCGCGCTCCTTGAACGACGGGAGCAGGTCCTCACCGAGGCGCGGGGCGACCACGATGCCCGCGAGCGCGACGACACCGACGACGAAGTACGCCCGCCGGGGCCGGCGGACGATCCCGGTCAGGAGTCCTCCGTAGCGACCGTGGAGCCACGTGACGACGGGAGACTCCCGACGGCCGAGTGGCGCTCGGTGCAAGAGCAGGAGCCCGAGCGCGGGGGTGACGGTGAGTGCCACGATCATCGACGCCAGGATCGCAAACGCGTACGACATGGCCAGTGGCTTGAAGAACGCTCCCGACAGCCCTTCCATGAAGAACACGGGCACCAGCGCCATCACCTCAATCAGCGTGGCGTAGATGATGGCACTCCGCACCTCGAGCGACGACTCGAGGACGATCCGCGCCGTGGACTTGCCGCTGCCGTCCTTCCGGTGCTGGCGTAGTCGTCTGATGATGTTCTCGATGTCGATGATGGCATCGTCCACCACGGCGCCGAGGGCGATCACGAGCCCCGCCAAGACCATCGTGTTGACGGTCGTACCGCGCCAGTACAGCACGACCATGGCAGCCATGAGCGACAACGGGATCGCCACACAGCTGATCAGCGCCACGCGCCATTCGTAGAGGAAGACGAAGAGCACGATGACCACGAGCACGACACCAATGAGCAGCGCCTTCGTGAGGTTGTCGACCGACATCTCGATGAAGGTCGCGGGCCGGAAAATCTCGTGGTCGATCTCGATGCCCGGCAGTCCGGGACGCAGCTCGTCGAGCGCCGCCTCGATCCCGCGTGTCACCTCCAGGGTGTTCGCCCAAGGGAGCTTCTCGACGATCAGCATGAGGCCCGGACCATCGTTGATGACGGCGTCTCCGATCATCGGCCAGGTGTCCCACACCACGTTCGCGACGTCACCCACGCGCAGGGCGCTGCCGTTCTCGGTCCGGAGGGTGATGCGCGCCAGATCCTCCGGCTCGATCACCGGCAGGACGTGCTGCATCGAAAGCCGTTGGTTGGGCGTGTCGATGAACCCTTCGGTCTGCGTCTTCGCGGCAGGCAGGTACGGGAGGAGCCCGAAGTCCAATGCCTCGGACGTGCGCTCGTGGATCTCGTTCAGGGAGATCTGGTGCTGGAGCAGCTTGTCCGGGTCGACCTGGACCGTGAGCATCTTGATCCGCTCGCCCCAGATCGGAACGTTGGCCACGCCCGGGACGGTCATCAAGCGGAACCGCATGGTCCAGTACGCGATCATCGACAGTTCTTTGAGGTCGTAGACGTCCGACGTCAGGCCGATCTTCATGACCCGGCTCGTCGCCGACAGCGGCTGGAGCATCACCGGTGGTGTCGCGGCCGACGCCGGTAGGTTGGCGATGGCCAGCTCGAGGCGCTCCTGGACCCGCTGGCGGGCATCCAGGAGATCCGTGCCCCGGTTGAACTGGAGGACGATCTGCGACAGGCCGTTCACCGACCTGGACCGCATGACGTCGAGGTTCGGTGTACCCTGAAGCACCAGCTCCATCGGGTTCGTGATCAGGTCTTCGACCTCGGCGGAGGACATGCCCTGCCCTTCCGTCTGAATCTCAACCCGTGGCGGCGCGAACTCCGGAAAAACATCGACCGGCATATCGCGAAGCCGAGCGACGCCGTAGAGCACCATCGCGGCGGCGCATGCGATCACGATGAACCGGAACTTCAGGCTCGACGCAACGATCCATTGCATCATGAGTGGTGCTCTCCCTTAGCAATCAGTGGCCAACCTCAAACTCGGTTCCGAACAGCTCCATCCCGCCCACGGTGACCACGTTGGTCCCCACTGGCGGCCCCTCAGTCAACACGGCCACATCACCCTCGATGTAGTCCACGACGATCTCCTCGCGAACGAAGGTGTTCGGCTCGGGAACGGTATACACCCATGTGCTGCCGTCCGCGTCGTACAGCACGGCGGCGTAGGGAACGATCTTGCGCAGCATGCCGGACCGCGGCGCCAACGCCATGCGGACTTCGGCCGCCTGGACGTCGAGCCGTTCCATGGCCTTCGCGGTCAACGTGACACGACTGATTTCGCTCCCCGCAACATGCTCGACGTGGGCGGGCGCCTCGTGCTCCACGTGATCGGCTTGGCGACCGCACGCCGCGAGTTGGAGACCGCCTACGGCTAGGAGCACGACCATCCAACGATGGGTGCCCGGCAGTGCGACTCGTCCCGGGTGTGTGACATCTTGGCGCATCTCGATCTCCCTCGACTTGGAAAGGTGGTTTCGGTCGTCAATCGCCCAACGTGGTCCACGTGCGATCGTGTTCATGACGTGTCACCCGGGTCGATGTCCCGCCGGCGACGCCAGCGCAGCAGTGAGAATCCGAAGGTCAAGGCGATGGGCATACCGATCACCAACGGCAGCACCCCGCCGGGATTGAGCCTCGCGTACGGATTGACGGTCAGGTGGATCCCCGAGCTCGACACGGGCAGGCTGGTCACGGCCGAGCCACCGGGCTGCGGGATCGCGACCATGTACACCATGTAGTCGCCCGCCAGAATCCCCCGCACCGTCCAGCTCTGAACGGCTGACTGCCCCGGTGCGAGCGGCTCGATTGCCTGCGCCCGCTCCGGCGACCAGTCTTCGGGGTCGAC
>JBDHCY010000298.1:0-4599 GCA_039591795.1 Gemmatimonadota bacterium
ATCGCACCGAGCGCGAGTGCGGCCGGCAAGACCGCGAGCGCGCCACCGTCAACGAGCCCTACGACACTCGCCGATCCCAAGAGGAAACCCGTGACGAGGCTCCCCGAGTCGCCGAGAAAGAGTCGGCGGCGGAAGTTGTGAGGGAGAAAGCCCACGAGCGCGCCGGCAAGCGCCATGAGGACCGCTGGTGCGACCACTTTGCCGAGGGCGAGGGTGACGGCGGCCAGGGCGAGCGCCGCGATCGCGGCGAGCCCGCTGGCCACGCCGTCAGCTACGTCGGTCATGTTCAGGGCGTTCGTGACCGTCGCGATCCAGAGCGCCGCGAGGATCGGTACGACGACGGGCCCGAGCTCCAGAGACGGGCCGCCCGGGACGAGGGTCAAGGCCGTGGGGAGCGGCGCCACCGCGACCACGGCGAGCGCCGCAGCGAGCTCGAAAAGGAGCTTGGTCCGCGGCCGCACGCTCTTCACGTCGTCCGCTGCACCGACCAGGAAGACGACGAGCACGGCGGCGCCGATCACGCCCCAACGCGCCAGCCCCCCGGGCCCGGCCACTGCTTGAGCGAGCCGCGGGTTCACCAGCACCGCCGCGCCCACCGCAACCGCCGCCGCCAACACGACCGCGACGCCGCCGAGCCGGGCCACGGGCTCGGCGTGGAGGCGTCTGGCCTCGGGGAGATCGACCGCTCCCAGCTTGAGCGCCCACGCACGGACGACTGGGGCCGCGACAAAGGTCGCGAGCGCCGCGGCGACTGCGATGAGAGCACCAAGCCCGACGGTCAAGTGATCCTCACGTTGGGGTTGCCCACGCTGTGCTTCTTCTACCGTCTTCTTCCGTCCCCTACCGTCCCCCCTAGACTACCCCCGCCCCGACCGTCGTCAAATGCGCATCGAGTTCCTCTACCGTCCCCTACTGTCCTCTCCCGTCACTGCTTCTCCCCGAAGTCGGCCGCGGGGGTTAGAATCACGCTGGAACCATGACTCACCTGCTGGGCCCGGGACCGGGCCATCCCTCCGACGAGCCACTAGGCTGGTCGGCCCAACGGCTGACCGCGGCGGCACGGCGGCAGGCGCCGTGGGTCGTGGCGACCGCGCTCCTGGTCCTCATCCTCACGGCCGTCTTCACCGCTCGGCAACAGCCGATCTACGAGGCGCGTGCCACCCTCCGGATCGAAGACCGTCCCGGCGCGCCTGCCGAGCGGGACCTGCTCTCGGCACTCACTCAACCGTCCACCATCGAGACCGAGATCGAGATTCTGCGGAGCCGCTCCGTCGCGGAAGACGTGGTCGACTCGCTCGGCCTGAACGTCTGGGTGGAGCGTCCGGAGGGAACGCCTCGTGCAGCGGCGTTCGAGCGCGTGCGTGCGGGCCCCGACGCGGCGAGCGGCGCATGGACGGTGCGGCGCGATGACGGTGGAGCCACGATCGAGGCCCCGTCGGGCAGAACTGTTGCCGCGGCCTACGGCGAGCCGGTGGCGCTCGAGGGACTCGAGGCAACCGTTGCGGCACCGTCGGGCAGCGCGGACGTGCTCAACGTCGCAGTGGCCCCACTCGCGTCGACCGCAAACGGCCTGCGCGGCGCGCTCCGGGTGAGCCGCGCGCAGCAGAATGCAGCAATCGTCGCCGTCGCCTATGAAGGGACCGACCCGACGCTCGTGCGGGATGTCGTGAACGCGGTCTCGCGCTCGTTCGTGGCGCGGCGGAACCAGATGCAGAAGCGCGAGGCGCGGACCGCGGTCAGCTTCCTCGAGGAACAGGTCGCGACGATCGGCGAGGAGCTGGCAACGGCGGAGGCAGCGCTGGAGGCGTTCCGACGCCAGGCACTCGTGGTGGATCCCGAAGCGCAGGCGACGGAGCAGGTGCATCGCTACGCCGAGCTTCGCGCGCGGCGCGACGAGCTGGCTGCGCGACGCGCGACACTCGACGAGATCGTGAGCCGCGCGCGGCAGGGTGGCGACGGCCCAGCGGGCGGCTGGACCGTCTACGCCGCCGCTCCGGCGCTGGTCGAGAACGAGACGATGAGCAGCCTCGTGCAACAGCTCTCGGAGGTCGAGACCGAGCGGTCGCGCCTCTTGGTGCGACGCACCGAGGAGGATCCGGACGTCAGTGGGCTCGGCGAGACGATGGAGCTGCTCGAGTCCCGTCTGGCCGCGCTCGCCGCGGAGCAGCTCCGCGTGCTGAGCGAAGAGGTGGCGGCGGTGGACAGCGTCTTGGCCCGCACGCGAGCCGACCTCGCCGAAGTGCCGCGGGCGGAGTTGGAGTACGCGCGGCACCGGCGTGACGTCGAGCAGTGGGGCGAGCTGTACACGCTGCTCCAGACGCGACTCAAGGAGGCCGAGATCTCCGAGGCGGTGGAGATCGCCAACATCCAGGTCGTGGACTCGGCGATCACACCAACGATGCCGGTGCGGCCGCGGAAGGTGATGAACCTCCTCTTCGGGCTCGCGGGTGGATTGCTCCTGGGCGCAGTCGTGGCGCTCCTCCGCGAGACGAGCGACACACGCGTGCGGTCGCGCGAGGAAGTGACCGAAATCACCGGTGCCCCGCTCCTCGCCACCGTGCCGCGGGTGGCCGGGCGCAACGGCCGGCTGCTCAAGCCGGTCGAGAATGTCGAGAAGCGGCTCGTGGTGAAGAACGCTCCGCGGAGCCCGGCGGCCGAGGCGTACAGATCGCTGCGCACCAACATCGCGTTCTCGAGTATCGCCCGCGACGCTCCACTGCGAACGCTGGTCGTCACCAGTGCGGAGCCGCAGGACGGGAAGACGACGACGGCGGTGAACCTGGCGGTGACCCTCGCCGAGCAGGGGCTACGCGTCGCGTTGGTGGAGGCCGATCTCCGACGCCCGATACTCCATCGGTTGTTCGGAGTGCGGCGCGAGCCGGGGATTACGAACGTGGTACTGGGAACCGTCACTCTCGACGACGTCGTGAAGCAGGTGCCGCTGCCGGGGCACGCGCACGGCTCGCTCGACTTCGTCCCGGGCGGGGCCGTCGTGCCCAACCCGGCGGAGCTGGCAGGCGCGCCTGCCACGCGCGTGGTGCTCGATCAACTGGCCGAGCGGTACGACGCGGTCGTGCTCGACACGCCACCCCTCAGTGTCGTGACCGATCCCGCGGTGGCGGGCACGCTGGCCGACGGGGTGATCCTCGTGGCGCGCATGGGAGCCACGCATCGCCAGGCATTGAAGCGCGCGGTGGAGGAGCTGCGCGGCGTCGGGGCGCGTATCGTCGGCACTGTGCTCACCGACGTGCACGAAACGGAAGACCGATATGGGTATCGGTATGGGCACACGTATTACTACGGGGAGGATGAGGAGTGAGGGGGAGGACGGACAGAGACGGACGAAGGCGGTCAAGGACGGTCGAGGACGGACAAGGACGGTCGAGGACGACGGCGGTTGCGGCCGCGTTGGTCTCCCTCCTCCTCACCTGCGCAGCCGACGCGGCGTCTGCCCAGCACGCGAGCACGGCACTCGAGGTGCGTCCGGATACGGTGCAGGAGGGTGCGCGCCCGGGCGATGTGGTGCGCGTCTGGATCTGGCGCGAGGAGGACATGAGCGGCGACTTCCCCGTCTCGCGCTCCGGGATCGTCACCCTCCCACGGTTGGGCGATGTGCCGGTCGCCGGAAAGTCGGCCGACTCGCTGGCCGCCGAGATCAAGGCGGCCTACGCGCGCTACCTCAGGAACCCGTCGATCCAGGTAACGCTGCTGCGGCGAATCGCGGTCCAGGGCTGGGTGCGGACGCCCGGGCTCTATCCGGTCGATCCGACAGTGACGGTGGCACAGGTGATTGCCGTGGCGGGTGGCATCGCGCAGGACGGCGACGGCAAGAAGATCAAGCTCATTCGGGAAGGACAGGTGCTCCAGGAGGAGCTCGGCGCCGCGACGGTGCTCCAAGCAACGCCCATCCGTTCGGGTGACGAGATCTTCGTGCCGCAGCTGCCCTGGCTCGCGCGGAATGGCTCGGTCTTCATCTGGGGCGCGGTGTCGATCGTGTCGGCGGTGCTGATCGCGGCGTTGGTGAGTAATTAGAAAAGACGGTCGAGGATGTCATCCACCGTCGCTTCGCCGTCTTGCCGCGGGCGGGGAACTTGCGTACGTTATTATGTACGTTCTAACGTACTGCGGAGTCTCGCTCATGCCGAAGATCAATCCTGGTGAAGACATCCATTCACTCTCCGAAGTCCGGGCAAACTTTGCCAGCTTCGTCGATCGAGTTCGTGAGACCGACCGCGCAGTCGTCCTCACCGATAGAGGCCGCGGTGCGGCGGTACTCATGGGGGTTGCTGCGTACCAGTCATTGCTCGAGGAATTGGAGCTGCTTCGCGACATCCGCGCCGCCGAAGAGCAGCTCGCAGCCGGACAGGTCCTCTCACATACACGTGCCAAGCGTGAGGTCACGCGTCGACTGCGATCGTGAGAGTTGTCTGGACGCCGCTGGGCAGCCAGCGAACTGGAGGAGCGATAGCATTCAAGCTTCGACCTCACAGAGTCCCTACCATCTCCCACGGTCCTCGACCGTCTTTCACCGTCCTTGTCCGTCCTCGGCCGTCCTTGACCATCCTCCCGCCAGAACCGCAAACAAGACCCCATGCGTAA
>JBDHCY010000299.1:0-4591 GCA_039591795.1 Gemmatimonadota bacterium
CAATGGAATCGCATCATCCACGATCGCGGATCGGTCGCTCCATAGCGGTCCCTCATCCGACGCGCCCAGATGCGACGCGCCGCTCGCAGCTTCGCGACCTCCTCGAAGAAGTCGTTGTGAATATCCCAGAAGAACGAGAGTCGCGGGGCGAAGGAATCGACGTTCAACCCTCGCTCGATTCCGCGCTCCACGTACGTGAAGCCGTTGGCCAGCGTGAACGCCAACTCCTGAGCAGCCGTGGCGCCCGCTTCCCGAATGTGGTAGCCCGAAATCGAGATCGTGTTCCAGAGCGGGGCGTGGCGCGCCCCCCAATCGAACATGTCCACGATGATCTTGAGCGCGGGCTCTACGGGATAGACCCACGCGTGTTGTGCCATGTACTCCTTCAGAATGTCGTTCTGCACCGTCCCGCGCAGGCGCTCCGCGGGAACGCCCTGTTTCTCGGCGGCAGCGACATAGAAGCAGAACAGCATGGCGGCGGGTCCGTTGATCGTCATCGACGTCGAGACCTGGTCGAGGGGAATCCCATCGAACAGCGTCTCCATGTCGGCCAGCGACGAGATCGCTACTCCGCACTTGCCGACCTCGCCCTCCGATCGGCCGTGATCCGAGTCGTACCCCATGAGCGTTGGGAAATCGAAGGCCACCGAAAGACCGGTCTGACCGTGTGCGAGGAGGTACTTGTACCGCCGATTGGTGTCCTCCGCCGTACCGAATCCCGCAAACTGGCGCATCGTCCAGAGCCGGCCGCGGTACATCGTAGCGTGGATCCCGCGGGTGTAGGGATACGCGCCCGGCACGCCAAGACGCTCGTCGTACTCCCACTCCCGGAGGTCCCGAGGAGTGTACAGCGGCTCCACCTCCCTGCCCGACACTGTGTCGAACGGCGCATCGCGCTTCTTGCTGTCGTCGTATCGCTCGCGCCAGCCAGCCTGCGAGCCGTCCCGATCGGGCCGTCGATCGCCCTTCGTCATTGCGTCGCTCCCGTCTTGATTTGTGCGACGATGTCGCGAGCCAGGCGGTAGGGGCTGATCGCCCCCTCGGCCACGGCGGCAAGCCGCTCCTCGATGGCTTCATCGGCACGCGCGTCACGCCAGAGCCAATCCCGCATCGCACGTTCGATCACGGCGCGGGTGCGCTCGCCAAGGCGTGCCCGCCGTCGGGCCGCCAAGGTCCCACTGGCCGCCAGCCAGTCGTGGTGTCGCTCGAGCGCACCACGTAGCTCCTCGACACCCTTCCCTTCCGACGCGACCGCGAGCAAGACGGGAGGCTCCCAGCGCTCGCCATCGCTCACCGGCGCCGCCTGCCGATGCGCCACGCCATGGTGCGCGGGCACGTGCCGGAAGGCTTGGCCCTGCCGAAGGCCCAGCGCGACCTCGATCTCGCGGCGCATCCGTTCCGCACCCGGTCGATCGGCCTTGTTCACGATGTACACGTCCGCAATCTCCATCAACCCGGACTTCAGCGTCTGGATCCCGTCGCCCGATTCCGGCGTCAGCACGACCACCGTGGTATCGGCCGTGCTCGCGACCTCGAGCTCTGACTGCCCCACCCCCACCGTCTCGATCAAGATCCGCTCGAACCCGGACGCGTCGAGCACGTCGCAGACCTCGGCCGTGGTCGTGGCCAAGCCGCCCGACGATCCGCGCGTGGCCATCGAACGGATGTACACCCCTCGGTCGAGGCTGACCGACTCCATCCTGATCCGATCGCCGAGGAGCGCCCCTCCGGTGAACGGCGAGGTGGGGTCCACGGCAACCACTCCAACCGTGGCGCCCGTCGCCCGATAGCCCTGGACCAGGCGCTCAGTCAGGGTCGATTTGCCCGCCCCGGGAGGTCCGGTGATCCCAATCCGTCGAGCGCCGCCCACCCGCGGATGGAGCGCCGACAGCAGGTCTTCGAACCCGTCAGCCCGGTTCTCGACGAGCGAGATCGCTCGGGCCAGGGTGGCCACGCGACGCTCCTCGATGCCCTCGAGCAGTTCGCTCAGCTTCATCCCGAGTCCGTAGCCTGGCAACGGCGCAAATATAAGCCGGACAACACGTCCGCGGGCGTGAGCGATGCCCGCCCGGACCCGACCCTGCGGTTCAACGGCCGCCAGCGTCGGGACTGCGCCCGGTCCGATCGGCCTCGAGGAGGAGGCGGGCCAGGTCGAGACCGGCCGGAGCTGCCTGGGGCGGCCCCGTACTCTGCTGCACGGCCCCTCCGGAGATGATGAGCTTCATGGCCTCCTCGACCGAGAGATCCGCGTTGCGAATACGATCCTTGTGCACCATGAGCATGTATCCGGACGTTGGGTTCGGCGTCGTCGGCAAGAAGACGTTGACGTATTCGCCCTCCGGGAATCCGGACACCGTACTTCCCTCGTTCGTGACGAACGCCACCGCCCAGGAGCCGTCGGTCGGAAACGGAATCAGGACGACCCGGCGTACGATGCGCTGCTGGCTCCCCATCAGCGTCTGGACGATCTGACTCGAGGCCCTGTAGATCCGCGCCGTGAGCGGAAACCGGACGAGGATGGTATCCCACCAGTTGATGAGCTGCCGCCCTGCGGTCTGATAGGCGAGCCACCCGACGAGGAGGATCAGCAAGAGCAGGAGGAACAGCCCCAGCCCGGGGACCCGGACGGGGAGAATGGCGGCGAGGGGGCCGCCCAGAATCGAGTCGAGTCGGCGGAAGATCCACTGCAAGACGAGCCATGTCGCTCCGACAGGCGTGATCACGATCAGGCCCGTTACGAAGTACCGACGAAGGCGTTGCGGTCGCTTCATGGCGCCCGCTCTCGCCGGGGAAGCGACTCGGCACGCACCGGACCGGGTCGGATGACGACTCGCTCGAGGCGAGTCGCGCTCGAGGCCAGGACATCGAACTCGAGTCCCGGAGCTTCGAACCGCTCGCCGGCGCGCGGGATGCGCCCGAGCGCGCCAGCCAGGAACCCGCCCACCGATTCCGCTCCGCGCGGCGCTCCCAACGGGACACCAAAATGCGCCTCGACCGCGGAGAGTGGAGTCGAGCCATCAACGTAGAGAGGCATCCCACCCCCGTCGCCTCCGGCCGGCGTGTCCGACGGATCTTCGGTTACCTCACCCACGAGCTCGTCGAGGAGATTGTCGAGCGTCACGATGCCTTTCGTCCCTCCGAACTCGTCGAGGACGATCGCGAGGTGGCACCGTTCACGCTGCATCTCGAGCAGGAGATCGTTGAGGCGGCGGCTCTCGGGCACGTGAACGACGGGACGCACGGGCAGGGGGTCGTTCGGGCGAAGCTCGAGCAGGTCGAGGGCATGGATCATCCCGACGATGTCATCGAGCGACTCCCGATAGACGGGAACGCGGCTGTACCCGGACTCCGCGACCACCCGTCCCACCTCGGCCGGCGGCGAGCCCTCGGCCACGGCGACCACTCCCGTACGCGGCGTCATGACGTCGTCCGCTGACCGATCGGCGAACGACAACACGCGCGCGACGACGCCGAGCTCGTCGGCGTCGGCCCGGCCCGTGGTCTCTCCGGCGCGCAGCAGCGCCGCCACATCGCCGGCCGGCCCGGGTTCCCGAACGGTGACCAAGGGCGTCAACACCGTCCGCAATGCCCGGAGCAGCGGCGCCGCGCCGTGCAGCGTACGCTCTGGCACCCGACGCCCCAGAACCCGTGGGACGACGTCGCCCACGAGCACGGCCAATGGGACGACGACGACGAGCGTGAGCGCAGCCCGCGCCGGGAGTCCTAGGGAGCTCGCAAGCACGGGAACCCCAACCGCCACCAGGAGCACACCGAGTGCGCTCAGCGCCCCCGCCGTCGCCATGACGTCGCGGGGAACGGCCGTCAGGCGGGCGGCGCGGCTGCTTCCTCGTAAGCGACGCGATACCCACTGGGCAAGCTCGACCCGGCGCACGGACACGGCCGCCGCGGCCGCCATCGCCCCGGTGCCCGCAAGGAGCACGCCCACGATCACGAGCCCCAACCCGATCAACACATCTCCTCCCCGCCACCCGCGCGGGGCTCGAACGGGGCGCCCGCGCGAAGTCGCTCGAAGTAGACGCGGGTTACGCGGCGTCGCACCACGCGCTCCACGACGATCCGAAATCCGTCCAGCGTGAATTCCTCTCCGGGATGCGGGACCCGGCCCAGCACGGAGAACACGAGCCCTCCGACCGTGGCCACGTCGTCGCGCTCGATCCGGGTGCCAACGGCCTCGGACAATTCATCGAGCGACACGGAACCATCGACCCAGAATCGATCGTCCCCCTCCTCGCGGATGGGCGTCTCCTCTTCGACGTCGTGCTCGTCACGGATCTCACCCACGATTTCCTCGAGCACGTCCTCGCGCGTCACGAGTCCGGCCGTGCCCCCGTATTCGTCGACCACGATGGCGATGTGCGACGGACCGCTCTGAAAGTCTCTGAGCTGCATGTCGAGCGACTTCGCCTCAGGGATGAACGTCGCCGGCCGAACGAGATCCTGCCATGGCGTCGCGGTCGCATCGCCGGCGGAAACGGCGGCCAGCAGATCCTTGGCATAGAGCACACCCGCGACGGTGTCCGGCGTGCCGTCGTACACCGGCAAACGCGTGTGCTCACTGCCGCGGAATACG
>JBDHCY010000300.1:0-8906 GCA_039591795.1 Gemmatimonadota bacterium
CCGCGATCGTGGATGATGCGATTCCATTGCCAGACGGCGGGCGTGACACTCACTGCGCAACAGCCGATGAACAACGTGGTGCGCGTGGCCTACCAGGCCCTCGCGGCAGTGCTTGGTGGCGCCCAGTCCCTGCATACGAACTCGTTGGACGAGACCCTCGCGCTCCCGACGGAGGACTCGGTTCGTCTCGCGCTCCGCACGCAGCAGGTCCTCGCCCAGGAGACTGGCGTGGCGAACGTGATCGATCCGCTGGGCGGTTCCTACTACGTCGAAGCGTTGACGGACACGATGGAGCGAGAGGCCGAGGCGCTCTTCGCGGAGATCGATGCGGTGGGCGGCGTCGTGCGCGGGATTGAAGACGGATGGTTCCAACGCGAGATTGCCCGCTCGGCGCAACGCTTCCAGCAGGAAATCGAGCAGGGCCGCCGGCTCATCGTTGGCGTCAACGCCTTCGAGGTCGAAGACGACCATCCGGTGGAAATCCTGCGGGTCACCGACACCGCCGGGGACGAGCAGCGGCGTCGCCTCGGCAGGCTGCGCGCCGAGCGAGACAGTGAGCTAGTCACGCAGCGGCTCGCCGCGCTCCGGACTGCGGCGAGTGAGGATCAAAACGTCATTCCGGCCATGGTCGAGTGTGCTCGGGCCTACTGCACCCTCTTCGAGATTCGACACACGCTCGAAGAGGTGTACGGGGCGTATCGCGAGCCGGTGTTCTTCTAAATAGACGCGGATAGCTCGGTTGCCGGGTGGGCGGCAGATCGAGTGGAGGACGATACAGAATGACGACAACGATTCCCCGGGCAGAGGATCTCGTGCAGCGACTCGGGGCGATTCCCGCGGGAGACCACTGGGTCGTCTCGTGCTACCTCAAGCTGGAGCCACGCGATCGCATGCGTGGCAAGTACCTCATCAAGCTCAAGAATCGCATCAAAGAGCAAGAAGCGTGGATCGAGTCGCAGGGCTTGTCACGAGCGGCTCGGCAACAGGTGAGCCGCGACCTCGAGCGCATCTATCGCCACCTCGAACACCCGTCGCATCTGCCGGCTGGACGCGGAATTGCGGTGTTCGCCTCCGAGCCCATTGACGTGTTCGAAGCGGTCACGCTCCCGACGGTCTATCGCTCGCGAGTGGCCATTGACCACACGCCGCTGGTGCGTCAGGTGGTGGCGCTCGCGGAGGAATTCGGCGTCATGCTCGCGGCAGTGCACGACCGCAAGGCGGCGCGCTTCTTTCGGCTGTCCGCGTTTGGCATTGTCGAATTGACGGGCCTCGCGGCGGGGATCACGATGCGGCCGGGGAAGTTTCATGGCGATTCCGCTCCCACCAACCATGGCGGGATGTCGGCTGGCTTCGGCGAGCACAACTACCACCAGCGCTTGCAGACGGAGAAGCACCGGCACTACCACCACATTGGCGAGGCACTGTTGCGGCTCCACCGTGAGACGCCGGCGACCGGCATTCTGCTCGGCGGAATCGGTGCCGAGGCCGGTGCCGTACGACCATTTCTTCATTCCTATCTCAACGGCCTGGCCCTGGAGCCAGCTCGGCTGAACGTGAAGACGGCGTCGCCGAACGACGTGTTCACCGCGGCCCTGGAGGCTCGCCAAGCGCGAGAGCGCGAGCTCGAGCAGGCGCATGCAGCCGAGCTACGAGAGCGCTTGCCGCATGGCTGGGCACTGAACGGGATCGACGCCACGCTCAAGGCGCTCGGCGCGGGACAAGTCCGCACGCTCCTCGTCGATCCTGAAAAGGCGGCGCCCGGGTTCCGCTGCAGCGCCTCAGGGCGGCTCACCGTGAGTGAGCGTCCCTGTCGTAGCGAAGGAGAAGCCGAGCCCGTGGCAGACGTGATCGACGAGGCAGTGGAAGAAGCACTCGCGCAGCGTGCCGAAGTCGATGTGCTGTTCGACCCCGAGGCACGAGCCTCTGTGGACGGTCTGGCGGCGCTCCTGCGCTTTCAGGAGCGGCGACCATGAGCGAGACGAGTCGACGTCCGATGAGGGTGCTCGTCGCCAAGCCGGGGCTCGACGGGCACGATCGTGGCGCAAAGGTCGTCGCCGCCGCACTGCGCGACGCCGGGTTCGAGGTGATCTACACCGGCTTGCATCAGACGCCGGAGATGATCGCCAATGCCGCCGTCCAGGAGGACGTGGACGTCGTCGGTCTCTCGGTTCTCTCGGGGGCGCACATGACCCTCTTCCCCCGTGTCAAGAAGCTGCTCGCGGAGCTGGGCCGGGACGACATCCTCATGACTGGCGGCGGCATCATCCCGCCCGAAGACATCGAGGCGCTCAAAGAACTGGGGATCGGGCCTCTGTTCGGTCCTGGCACTCCCACCGGCGACCTGGTCACGCATCTCAAGGAGTGGGCGGCGGCCCACCCGCGCGCGTGACCTCCCGTACGAAAGGGGCGGCGACGCGCCTCCGCTCCCTGACCGAGGAGTACCTCACGCTGGCAGCTCGCTTGCGCGAGGGTGGAGGAGCCGAGAAAGCCGCGCGCCAGCACGCGCAGGGGAAGCTCACCGCACGCGAGCGCGTGGCACTCCTGCTCGATGCAGAGACCCCATGGCTCGAAGTCGGACTGCTCGTCGCGTACGACCAATATGACGGCCAGGCGCCAGGCGCAGGCGTCGTGACGGGCGTGGGGCTCGTCCACGGACGTCCCATCGTGGTCGTCGCAAACGACGCGACGGTGAAGGCCGGTTCATGGTGGCCGGAGACGATCAAGAAGATCTTGCGCGCGCAGGAAATCGCGATGCGTCAGCACATCCCGATCGTCTACCTCGTCGACTCGGCGGGCGTGAACCTGCCGTACCAGGGTGGTGTCTTCCCAGGCCAATACGGTGCCTCGCGTATCTTCTATTACAACTCCATCATGCGGCGCTATCTCAAAGTGCCGCAGCTGAGCGCGGTCATGGGGCAGTGCATCGCCGGAGGGGCCTATCTCCCGGCTCTCTCCGACGTGATCTTCATGGTCGAGGGAACGAGTTTCATGGGTTTGGGCGGGCCGAATCTGGTCAAGGGAGCCACGGGCCAGACGGTCGATGCCGAGACGCTCGGCGGGGCGGTCACGCACACCGCAGTGAGTGGTGTCGCTCACTACCGAGTGTCTGACGATCGCGAATGCCTCTCGCGGATCCGCGAATACCTCGAACGACTCCCGCACACTGCCCCGGCCCCGGGTCCCGCGCGGCCGCCGCAGCGAGATCCGCACGAGCTGTACGAGCTGCTACCGTCGGATCATCGCATGTCGTACGACATGCGCGCGGTGCTCGATTGCCTCCTCGACGCGGGTGAGTTCGATGAGTTCCAGCCGGAGATTGGGAGCGAGATGCTCTGCGGGCATGGACGGATCGAGGGACATGCGGTGGCCGTCATCGCCAATGCGCGCGGGCTCGTGAAACCCAGCCGACCGGGTGAGCAACCGCGGTTCGGTGGCATCGTGTACACGGAGAGCGCCGAGAAAGTTGCCTATTTCATCGAGACGGCGGACCGGGAGGGTCTGCCGATCCTTTTCGTGCAGGATGTATCGGGATTCATGGTGGGGCCGGATGCCGAGCATTCGGGGATCATCCGCGCGGGCGCGCACTTCGTTGAGGCGATGGCCACCGCTGCGGTCGCCAAGCTCGTCCTCACGATCAACCATGCCTCGGGAGCTGGCTACTACGCGATGGCAGGGCAGGGGTTCGACCCCGACTACATCTTGTCCTGGCCGACCGGTCGCATGGCGGTCATGGAGGGCGAGTCTGCGGTGCAAGCGGTGCACGGTCCTGCGCTCGAGGAGCGTCCCGAGGACGGTGCGGTGGGAGCGGCCGCCGAGGCCATGCGCTCCGATTACGAACACCAGCTCGACGCGAAGTTCGCCGGTGCACGCGGCTTTGTCGATGCAATCGTGACACCAGAAGAGACGCGAGATCTCCTCGCGCTCGCGCTTCGGTCGTGTCAGTACGCAACCAGGCCGCACCTCGGGCCGTTTCAGCTCCCCGGCGCGTGACGACTTCCACGGTCGGGACGGCTCTCGCAGCGCTCCTCGCCCTGGGGGCCTGCAGCCCCAGCGCGCGTGACCCCGGAGTCGCGTCGCCGGCCCCACACGATCCGGAGGCCACAGGAGCGGACACGGCGGTGCACGAGCCGGCGTCGCCGGGTCGTGCCGCGCGGGTCGTGCCGGAGGGTGTTGCGGTCAGACGCGCGCCTGTCGCTCCGGCGCGCTTCGCGGCGGACAACGACCTCATGCCGCTGCGCTCGACGGGCGTCGAGCAGTTTCGGCGCACGCATCCCACCTACGACGGCCGTGGCGTCCTCATCGCCATTCTCGACACGGGTGTGGACCCCCGGGTCGATGGTCTGAAGACCACGAGCACTGGGGCGCCGAAGATCGTCGACATCCGTGACTTCTCGGGTGAAGGACGCGTGTCGCTCGCCCCGCTCGAGCGTCGCGAGGACGAGCTCCTGATTGCCGGGGCAACGGTCGGAGGCGCCGCGCGCGTCGCGTCGATGGCGATCGTGAACGAGCGGTGGTACGGCGGATGGGTGGACGAGCGCGCTTTCGGTCCGGAGCCGGGCGGCGATCTCGACGGCAACGGGTCCGATCACCGGCAGAGCGTCACCTTCGCCGATGCCGACGCGGGCCGTGGGGAGGGTCCAGTAGGAGTCGTGATCAACCTGCGAGAGGAGGCCGGTCGGCCTGCCCTCGACCTCGTGGTGGATAATGCAGGCCACGGCACCCACGTGGCTGGCATCGCAGGTGCGCACGGCATCGGTCGTGTTGCGGGGTTCGACGGCGTGGCTCCGGGTGCACAGCTCCTCGCACTGAAGATCGCCGACAACGCACGGGGCGGAGTCACGGTATCGGGCTCGGTGCTCGCGGCGGTCGAGTACGCCACCCGGTTCGCCGCGGCTCGCCAACTTCCGGTGGTCATCAACCTGAGCTTTGGCGTCGGCAACGGACGTGAAGGGCACGCCGTCATCGACTCTGCCGTCAACGCGTTTCTCGAGGCGCACCCGGACATCGTCTTCGTGATCAGTGCGGGGAACGACGGTCCAGGCCTCTCGACAGTGGGATTCCCCGGTTCCGCCGATCTCGCGCTGTCGATCGGCGCACTCTACCCGTCGGGGTTTCTGTCCCTGGCCACCGGGATCGATGCCGGGGATGCGTTGGCGGAATTCTCGGCCCGCGGAGGGGAGCTGGCGAAGCCCGATCTCGTGGCGCCCGGCGTCGCGTACTCGACGGTCCCGACCTGGAATGCCGGCGAAGAGATCAAGGGCGGGACGAGTTTTGCTGCACCTCACGTCGCAGGTCTTGCCGCACTGCTCATCTCCGCGGCGACCCAGGACGCACGCGTGTGGACAGCTCACGAGATCGGCGCCGCTTTGGTCCGCTCGGCGGAGCCCATCAAGGGCGGGAGCGCCTTGGACCAGGGAGCTGGCATGCCACACGTCGGGCGGGCCTGGCGCGAACTCACCGCCGGTCTCCAAGCGCCCCCGATCGTCGTGCGAACCGTGCCCATGGGCGGCAATGGATCGGCGGCTTCGGCTGCGTTTCGGCGCGGTGGGTTTGCCGGGCCAGCTGATACGCTGCAGCGGTTCCTGATCGACGTGCTCGACCGCGACGGGCTGCCGCTCAAGCTCTATCTCGAGTCCGATGTGGGATGGATCGAGCCGCCGCCCGAGGTCTGGCTCTCGGGTGACACCACGATGGTGGAGGTGCGCTATCGCCCCGATCGCTCGGGAATGTCCGATCTGGCGATCGGACGCGTCTACGCCCACTACTCGCCGGAGGCGCTCGGACCGGCCGTTTTTACACTGACCAGCGCCGTCGCGCACCCGGCCGACCTCGCGAGCCGGCCCCTGATGCGCAGCCGCCGATTGGTCGAGCCCGGGTCGGTAGCTCGCTATTTCGTTCGAGTGCCCGCCGAGGCCGGTGGGCTCGCCGTGCGGCTCCGACGCGTAGACGGTCGGATGGCCGGCCTCGCGGTCTTCGAGCCAAGCGGTCGCCCGGTGCCACCCGGCCCAGCAGTGAACGACAGCATGGTGTTCGTCCGCTCCGAGGATCTCGTTGCCGGCGTGTATGAGCTCACCGTCGTGGCGCCAGCTGACGCACCGGCACTGTACGATCTGGATGCGGTCGCTGGCCCCCAAATTCGTGCCGAGGTGCGGGGGGATACGGTGACCGTCGCGACTCCATCGGTCGAGGTCTTCCTGACGGGCGCCCAGCTCGCCTGGTCGGCGTCGGGTCGTGGGGCGACGCCCCAACGGAGGACGTTCCACATCCCGGCCTGGGCGCAGGAGCTGGAGATCGATGTGACGATGCCTCTGGCCCAGTGGGACCGATTCACCGACTTCGGGGTCACCGTGTTCGCGGAGCCTGGTGATCGCATCGCCACCGATCCCATGAGTTACCCAGCGAGCCGGATGCGAGTCCCGGTGAAGGCGGTCGCGGACGACGACGTCGTGCTCGAGCTGTTTCCAGGGCTGGCGCTGGCCTACGATGCGTCGCCCTGGCAGGTCGAGGTGACGATTCGTGCCCTCCCCGCAACGCCCCGGTCCCTCAAGCCGACGGAAGGCCGATTCGTGGCGTCATCGGACGAGCTCGTGCTCGAGGATCCAGCGTGGCGGCACGTCGTCGAAGCAGTCATCCGTGAGGCAAACGCGCCGATTGCGGCGCGACGTGTCGTGGTCGGTGGTCGGTAGCGCGATGGCACGACGCAAAACCGAGACGAAGCGAACGATCCGGATCGCCTCGGGGCAAGGCTTTTGGGGAGATTGGCTCGAGGCCCCGGTGCGCCAGATTGCCGGAGGGCCGATCGACTACCTGATGATGGACTACCTGGCCGAGGTCACGATGTCCATCATGCAGAAGCAGCGAGCCCGCAATCCGGCGAAGGGGTACGCGACCGACTTCGTCCCGCTCCTGGAGCGCATCCTTCCGGAGCTCGTCGATCGCAACATCCGCGTCACGGCAAACGCGGGAGGCGTCAACCCACAGGCCTGCGCCGCGGCCGTTGCCGACGCCGGTCGCCGGTTGGGGCTCGGAGGGCGCGTCAAGATCGGGGTCGTGAGCGGTGACGACCTGCTGCCGCACCTCGACGACCTCTTGGCGAAGGGCCACGACCTGGCCGACATGGACTCGGGCCAACCGCTGGCCGAGATTCGCGATCGAGTCCTCTCGGCCAACGCCTACCTCGGCGCGTGGCCCGTGGTCGACGCGCTTGCGAAGGGTGCTCAGGTCGTCGTGACCGGGCGTGTGACCGACACTGGCCTCACCCTCGCGCCGATGGCCTACGAATTCGGGTGGGGTCGGGACGACTGGGACCGGATTGCCGCAGGCACCGTGGCGGGCCACATCATCGAGTGCGGTGCCCAGTGCTCCGGAGGCAACTGCCTGGTGGACTGGGAGCGGCTGCCGCGAATGGAGGATCCGGGCTACCCCATCGTCGAGGCGTCCGCCGACGGGTCGTTCACCATCACCAAGCACCACGGAACAGGCGGACGGGTAGACATCGCTACGATCTCCGAACAGCTGCTCTATGAGATGGGCGACCCGCGCAACTACATCACGCCAGATGGCGTGGCCGACTTCACGACGATTCGGCTTCGCTCGACGGGGCGAGATCGCGTCGAGGTGAGCGGTGTGCGCGGCCGACCCGCGACGCCGTACTACAAGGTGTCGATCTCCTATTTCTACGGCTACAAGGCCGTGGGAACGCTCGTCTACGCATGGCCGGATGCGGTCAAGAAGGCCCAGGCCGCAGACCGCATACTGCGAAAACGGCTCGCCCGGCTGGGACTCAAGTTCGAAGAGATCCTCACGGAGCTGGTCGGGGTGAACGCGACCCACGGGCATCTGGCCGGCGCGCCGCCTGCCGACGTGCCAGAGGTCCAGTTGCGCGTCGGCGTGCGGGCACGGGATCGAGCGCCCGTCGAGCGGTTTACGCGAGAGATCGCTCCGCTGATCTTGAACGGCCCCCCGAGCGTCACGGGGTTCGCCGGGGGCCGTCCCAAGGTCGAAGAGGTCGTCGCATATTGGCCCGCGCTACTTCCGAAGGACGAGGTCGAGGCGCGTGTCGAGATTCTGGAGGTGTGATGGGGGCGAAGGGACGGTCGAGGGCGACCGGAGACAGTCGAGGACGGTCGAGGACGGTCAGAGGGGAGTCAAAGACGGTCGAAGACGGTCGAAGACGGTCGAAGACGGTCAAAGCGGGCTCGACGAAACGGGTGCGGCTCGTGGAGCTGGCACACGCCCGCTCGGGTGACAAGGGGGACACCGCCAACGTGGGCTTGATCGCCCTCCAGCCGGAGTACTACCCGATTCTCGAGCGGGAGGTGACGGCCGCGCGCGTGGCCCGCCACTTCCGAGGTGTGATCCGCGGTCCCGTGGAGCGCTACGAGCTCCCGAATCTCTGCGCGTTGAATTTCCTCCTTTATGGCGCCCTCGGGGGTGGTGGCACCATATCGCTGCGAACCGACGCGCAGGGCAAGGTCTTCTCCACGGCTCTGCTCAGGATGGAAATCGAGGCGCCATGACGAGTGACCGCGTGCTGACCGGCCTGAAGGCCGGGGTGCTCACTGCCACGATCAACCGCCCTGAGAAGCGGAACGCGATCGACAGCGAGGTCATCCGGGGGCTCATGAGCGCACTCGAGCGCGCCGACCTCGAAGCCGGTGTTCGGGTCGTCGCCATCCGTGGCGCCGGGAAAGACTTTAGTGCCGGGATGGACCTGGCGGAGCTCCTCGCCTCGGCCGAACGAACGGTAGAGGAGAACCGGCGGGCAGCGCTCGATTTCGGCGAGATCTTCCTCACGATGAGGAAACTTCCCAAGCCGATCGTCGCCGTCGTGCACGGACGCGTGCTCGCTGGGGCCTGTGGGCTTGCAACGGCCTGTGACATGATCCTCGCACCTGCCTCGGCGA
>JBDHCY010000301.1:0-4570 GCA_039591795.1 Gemmatimonadota bacterium
GGCCAGCGTCTCGAGCGCGCCGGTGGTCCACCGCTCCTGCGAGCGGCGCGTATGGTACGCGCCGTCGTCCTCGATCAGCCGGTCACGGCCGAGCCGGCTGTCGACCATGACCAACGTCGCGTCCTGAGGAGTAGGCACGGGCCCGGACGCGGCGAGGCGGTGGGCTCGGCGCTCCAGCGCCTGGAGAAGGAGCGGTGCAGCCGTCGCCTTGGCACTCCTGGCATACGCGCGGAACACCACGACGCCGGCCCGAGCGAGGAGAGCGGCCATCCAGTTGGCGTACGCGTCGGCCAGCGTCGCGTCGGGCTGATAGCACCGGCCAAGGGTCGAGAGAATGCCCTCTTTGAACTCGGTCTCCGGGGTCGCCTCGGCGAGCGAGGTAAGCACGGCCGAGATCTCGTCTCCGACGAGCTCCTGGGCGAGCGTGAGCTGTGCAGCGTCGTGCGGCCGTTCGCGCAGCACGAGCTCGAGGAGGTCGCTCTCGGTGGAGAGAACGGCCGCGTGGTTGGCTTCTCGGAAATCGTGATCGTCACCGGCGACCCAGAAGACCGGCACGACGGGTTGGGCGAGCTCAGACTCGAGGCGCGCGGCAAGGGCTGCCGCGGCGAGTCCCTTGTACAGGCCGTACAGCGGCCCCCCCAAGAGGCCCGGCTGCTGCCCCGTGGTGACCACGTATGCTCCGCTCCTCAGTGCCTCGAGACGGGCGGCCGCGGGCCCCAGCGCGATAGTAGCTTCGAGAATGCCGCCCGCCGGCGGGGTGGGCTGGCGTGCCCGCGCGGTGGCCAGAGCCGGACCGATCGACGCGGCCCCCACCGGTGTGACATCGATCTGTACCGTCACCGAGCTGTCCCTGCCCAGAAGTCTTGGATCAGCGTGATCTCCCCATGCGATCGTCCGCCCCGCCCTCTACCCATCGCGATGGTACGGCTCCCCCTTGAGGATCGACTCGGCTCGATAGAGTTGCTCCAGCAAGACCACCCGCGCGAGCTCATGCGGTAGGGTGAGCACCGACAGGCTCCAGCGGTCGTGCGCCGCTTTCACGGTGCTCTTTGCGAGCCCTTCGGCCCCACCCACCAAAAAGACGACATCCCGACCCGCGAGCTTCCAACGAGCGAGGCGCCGTGCGAGGTCGCGTGACGACCAGCCGGTTCCTCGGCGTGTGAGTGCGACGATGTGCGAGTCGCGGGGCACGGCAGCGTCTACCTGATCGGCCTGGCGCACTTCCACGACCTCAGCGCGACCGTATCGCCGCAGCCGTTTCAAGTAGTCGTCACACAATGCGCGGTTGGGTGTCTGCCGGAGCTTTCCCACCGCGACGACGACCCATCGCATCTAGGCGTACATGCCGCGGAGTCGGTGGACCGCCGCCACCCGCTCGATCGCCAGCATGTACGACGCGGTGCGCAGGTTGACTCCGTGTCGCTCTGCCAGGTCTCCCACGTCGTTGAAGGCTCGGATCATGATATCCGAGAGTCGGCTGTTCACCGTGTCTTCATCCCAGAAGTAGCCACCCCGATCCTGCACCCATTCGAAGTAGCTCACCGTCACCCCGCCAGCGTTTGCCACGATGTCCGGAATGACGAAGATCCCTTGGTCTTCGAGAATGCGGTCGGCCTGAGCCGTGGTCGGCCCGTTCGCACCCTCGCAAATGATGCGTGCTCGGATCTTGGCGGCGTTCCTCCGGGTGATGACATTCTCGAGCGCTGCGGGGACGAGGACATCGCACTCGACCGTCAACAGGTCCTCGTTGGTGATCGCTTCGGCCTTGGGATAGCCGTCCAGGTATCGATGTTCTCGCACCCATTGCAGAAGGTCTTCGACCGCGAGCCCGTTCGGGTTGTACAGCGCGCCCGACTTGTCGCTGGCGGCGATGATCGTGAGCCCTTCCTGCTCGAGGAGCTGGCCCGCCACAGACCCGACGTTTCCGAACCCCTGGATCGCCACCCGCGTGCCCCGGGTGGGAAGCCCGAGGCGGCGGAGCGCCTCTTTCGTGACGATCATGCACCCTCGCCCGGTGGCCTCGCGCCGACCTCGCGACCCGCCCATCTCGATGGGCTTCCCGGTCACGACGGCGGTGACCGTGTGCCGCTTGTGCATCGAGTAGGTGTCCATGATCCACGCCATGACGCGCTCGTTCGTATTGACGTCGGGCGCTGGGACGTCGGAGTCGGGCCCCAGTATCTCGATGATCCCCGAGGTGTAGCGGCGCGTGATCCGCTCCAGTTCGCCGAGGGACAGCGTCGAGGGATCGCACACGACACCGCCCTTGGCGCCACCGAACGGGATGTCGACGACAGCGCACTTCCACGTCATCCACGCCGCCAGCGCCTTCACTTCCTCGAGCGTGACGTTGAGGTCGAACCGAATACCTCCCTTGGCCGGCCCCCGCGACGTGTTGTACAGCACGCGGAATCCCTCATAGACCTCGACGTCGCCGCCGTCCTTGATGATGGGAATGGAGACGACGATCTGTTTCTCAGGGTTGCGGAGGACCTTGTAGAGACCGGGATCGAGACTCAGCAGCTCCGCCGCGTGGTCGAACCGCTCCATCATCGCTTCGAACGGATTCTCCTCACTCAGGAAGAGATCCTTATCCGGACCGATGACGGGCCTCGAAGCTCGCCGGCTGGCGGCAATGTCCGTCATGTTCTCACCATGAGTCTTGGGTGCGCCATCAGCGCTCCACTGCGGCCGCAATCGCCGCATGCACTGCGTCCTCACCTGCCTCCCACATCACGTCCAGCACCGCCACGAGCGGCTCGGCGACTTCGGCTGGCCATCGGTGGCGGAGCTTGACGGCATCCTTCTCCGTCACCACGACGAAATCGGCACGTGCAGCCCGGTCCGCCAGCCATTCGACGTCGTCGCCATCGTAGGCGTGATGGTCGTCCCACGTCACGAGTCGGACCCTCGCTCCTGCGGCACGGACCTGCGCGGCGAACGCTTCTGGATCTGCCACGCCGGCCGAGGCGAGGACCTTTCGCCCCCGAACCAGCTCCGGCTCGTGTCGGGCACCCGAGAGCATCCCGTCGAGACGAACGATGCCCAGCAGGCATTGAGCCACCTGACGCCCCGGCACCCGTTGAGCGATACGATCGGCAAACTCGTCGGCGACTTCAGGGCTTGCCCGCTTGCGGGTGACAATGACCAGATCGGCACGCTCGAGTGCCTCCCACCCCTCTCGCCACGGTCCCGCAGGCAGGAGCCACGGCACGGCATGCGAAGTCTCCGCTGCCACGACCGCGACATTGAGGTCGCGGCGTACGTCGAGACGCTGATACGCATCGTCGAGCACGAGCACCTCTGCCCCACGAGCCTCCGCGCGGCGGGCTCCCGCCACGCGGTCGGGATTGGCCTCGACGACGGCCTCCGGCACCAGGCGCTCATGGACGAGCTGCTCATCCCCACCGTGACCGCGCAGCAGGATCCCGGGCTTCCACCCCATGATCGAGTACTGGTGCGCAAACCATGCCGCAAGGGGGGTCTTGCCCGACCCACCGACCGACAGATTGCCGATGGCCACCGTCGGCAGCCCGAGGTCGTGCGCCGGCAAGAACCCGCGATCGTAGGCTGCGGTGCGCACGGCGACCGCCGCCCGGAAGAGCCCGGCGAGCGGCAAGAGACCCACGCGGGCCAGTCGCGCCGCAGGGCTGCCCGCGGTCCAGAGCCATCGCACGACGCGCTGAGACCCGCTCGCACGCCCGCTCATGCTCGCTCTGTGACGGCGTCCAGCGCACGCTGGACGTCCGCCACTCCCCTGCTCAACCCTTCCTCCCCACCGGCCACAGAGACCGGCTCGCCATAAACCAAATGCACGCGCGCAAAGGGCTTCGGCACCAAGAAGCGGTCCCACGAACGCACCCACCACCCTCGATCGGCTGCGGCACCGATGGGCACGATTGGCGCTCCCGTGTGTTGCGCTGCTGCAACAGCTCCTGGCTGTACCTCCTCGGCAGGCCCACGGGGGCCATCGGGTGTGACGGCAATGTGGTGCCCCTCCTCGAGGAGCCGCACGATGCCCAAGAGGCCTGCCGTTCCGCCGCGGCGCGTCGAGCCGCGGACCACGCGATATCCCCACCCCCGCGCCACCCGCGCCAGGTATCCCCCGTCGCGATGACGGCTCACCAGGACTCCGACTCCCTGCGCCCGATGGTGGAACGCCACGGGGAGGAGCCTACCGTGCCAGACCACGGCGACGACCGGGGATCCTGACTTGAGCAATGGATCGACGTGATGCCAGCCTTCGATCTCATACCGCCAGGTCACTCCGAGGAGGTTGGCGACCGCGCGGAGGAGAACCGTGTTCACGGCGTCGGGGAGTCTCATCCCATGAACTCCTCGACGAGATCGGCGACCCTCGTAGCGGCGCCCGGTGACCCGAGCCGGCGTCGGACCGCGGCGAGGGTGACACGCTGTTCGGCGGCGGCCCGGCTCGCGGGCTCGACGAGGTCCAAGAGAAGCGCCGCCAGCCGCTTGGGAGTCGCCCGGTGCTGGAGCCGCTCGGGCGCGACCTCCCGTTCCGCGACGAGGTTCACCAAGCCGGCCCAGGGCACGCGGGCAAGCCCGCTTG
>JBDHCY010000302.1:0-4548 GCA_039591795.1 Gemmatimonadota bacterium
CGTCGGCGACATCGCGCGTCAGCCGGCGAGGGGCGTCAGTGCGTTGACCGACTCGATGAGCTCCACCATCTGCGCGCGCAGCGTGGGTTCTACGTCGATGAACTCGATGGCTGGGAGATAGGAAGTTTGAGTGGGGTTTTGGCGAGGTCCGATCAGTAGCAATTGTGTCAAATCGCAATTCAAGCCCCGCGTCGGCAGGGGCGCTCCGGATCGGTCAGAATCACCGCGATGTTCGAGCGTCGACTCGTCTCCGTGCCGGCTTTTCTGCTGGCGTGGCTCCTGTGGCTCGTGTCGGCCCCGTTCTGGCTCCTGCTCGCGGCGATGGTGGACGCAGTGCGCGGGAGCGGTTGGGTTGCGCTTCGCAGCGCGGCGGTCCTGCTGCTCTACCTGTCGTGCGAGGCCGTCGGCCTGGCGGCGAGCGCCGCGCTGTGGATCTGGCAGCGCACCGCCCGGGTCGACCCCGAGCGCTGGGCGGATGCGCACTTCCGCCTCCAGGCGTGGTGGGGCACGGCGCTCTTCCGCGGTCTGGTACTCCTGTTCGGTCTGCGCGTTGAGATCGAAGGGGACGCCGAGCTCGCCCGCGGCCCGTACGTGTTACTCGTGCGCCACGCCAGCACGATGGACACACTGCTGGCCTCGGCGCTCGTTTGCCGCCCGCATCGCATTCGACTTCGCTACGTCCTCAAGCGTGAGCTGCTCTGGGATCCCTGTCTCGACGTCGTCGGCAACCGTCTGCCGAACGTGTTCGTCGATCGTTTCTCCGACGATTCGTTGCGGGAGATCGGACAGATCAGCGAACTCGCTCGGGACCTGGGCCCGCGCGACGGAGTACTAATCTATCCGGAGGGCACACGCTTTGCCCGTGAGAAGCGCGCGCGTGTGATCGAGAAGTTTCGCCGCGAGGGTGACGAGAAGATGCTCGAGTACGCGCGGTGTCTCGAATTCGTGCTGCCGCCGCGGCCTCGCGGAACACTCGCGATTCTGGAGGCCGCACCGCGCGCCGATGTCGTCGTGTGTACGCACACGGGATTCGAGGGTGCAGCTTCGCTGGCCGCGATCTGGAACGGCGCACTGCTGCACCAGACGATCCGGGTTCAGTTTCGGCGCATTCCCCGCGACGCGATTCCGGCTGGGAGAGAGGCCGCATTCGACTGGCTCCTCGGCGAGTGGCGGCGGGTCGGCGCGTGGGTCGGAGCGCACACGGATGCGCGATGAACTCAACCGAGCTCTGGGAGGGTGCCGCGTGTGCTCGTCGAGGAGAGCATGAAGATCTACCGACTGAATCGGGAGCAATGGGTTCCGCGGTCGCTGCCTGTCGTGTTCGATTTCCTTGCGCGCGCCGAGAATCTGGGCCGCATCACACCGCCCTGGCTGCACTTTCGGGTTCATACGCCGCTTCCCATCAAAATGCGCGCTGGCGCACACATCGACTACACGATCCGGTCGCCGGGCTGTCGCTTCGCCGGCGTACGCGAATTGCCGCCTGGAGCCGGGGCGACGATTCGAGGACGTGCAGGGGAGCGGAACCTACGCGCTCTGGGAGCACACCCACGAATCTTCCTCGCACACGGCTGGCGTGCTCGTCGCAGACCGGGTGCGCTAGGCGCTCGCGGCCATCTTCGACTTCCGATACGAGCAGATTGGCGCGCTGCTCGGTGCCGAGGAGATAAGGAATTCAAGCGAGGTGCTGGCCAGGCACGATAAGTAGCAATCCTGTCAAATCGCAGTGCAAGCCCCGTGTCGGCAGGACCGGCCGCGGTGGGTGCCGCACCTGCCCGCGGCAGCTGTTAGACTTCCGTCGGTCGTGGGCGAAAAGAAGAAGAAGCGCGTGCTCGACGCCTCGACCTTCATGGACCTCGAAGGGGCCCGGGTCGCGAAGCGGAAGACAGCTGCCCAGCAGCGACGGGCAATCGAGAGTTCCGACAGCTTCACGATCATCGACCTCGACCGAGCCTCGGCCAGCCCGACCACACTGAGGTCGCGCTCGCCGGTCCGAGCTTCGAGACCGTTGTGCGCCGCCTGCTTCAGCCCGAACCCGACGGGCGCCTCCCATCCGCGAAGCAGGTTCTCAAAGCGCTCGCGCCGCTCGTGCCCAAGGACTGCCGCTCGCCGCGTCGTTAGCGTGCGTCGCGTCCTCGCGTCGGTCGCGCTCCTGCTCCTGATCGGCAGCCTCTACACCAAGCCAGCCAAGCCGGTCTCCCCGCCAAGCGCACCTCCGGCGTCGGTCCGCGAGGCGTGCGCCCGCTGCCACGCGTTCCCGCCCGCGGCGACCCTTCCGCGGGACCGCTGGGTGACGGTCGTCCCGGAGATGCGGACGATGCCGATCCCGGCCGGCGCCGCGCCGCTGACCGAGGAAGAGGCCGCCGAGGCCCTCGCCTACTACCGCGCGGCCGCGCCCGACGCCCTCCCGCCGGTCCCGCCCGGACCGCCGCTGACGACCGACCGGTTCGTGGCCACACACTTCACGCCGCGCGGGCTCGAGAACCGCAAGATACCCGCCGTCGCCAACGTCGGCTTCTTCCCGTTGACCGGAGGTTTGACACTCGTCGCGGCCGAGTTGCGAACGCGGACCTTGTTCGCGTTGACGCGCGCCCAGCCCGGCCGACCCGCGGTTCTCCGTCCGTTGCTGCCGCGCGAGACGATGGACCTCAACTACCCGGATCACGTCTCGGCGGCTGACCTGAACGGCGATGGCCGACAAGACCTGTTGGTCGCCTCGCTCGGCGGGCTGAATCCAGGCAACTTCAAGCGCGGCTCGGTCTCAGTCCTGCTCGCCGCGGCCCGTGGCTTCACGGTCCACCCGATCGCCAAGGGGCTCGGCCGCGTCGCCGACGTCCGCGCAGCCGACCTCGACGGCGACGGCGACCTCGATCTGGCGGTATCGGTCTTCGGCTGGCGGGGGCCGGGCGAGCTGCTCGTCTTCGAGCAGACGGGCCAGCTCACCTTCACGCGGCATCGCCTCGACGACCGGGACGGCTGGATCCACCTCGAGCCGCTCGACCTCGACGGCGACGGGAAGCTCGACCTGATCGGGCTGCTCACCCAACATCACGAGCAAGTCGTCGCGTTCCAGAACAAGGGCGGGCTGACGTTCGCGCCGCGCGTCCTCCACCGAGCGCCACACCCGGCCTGGGGCTACTCGGGGCTGGAGCGGGTCGACCTCGATCAAGACGGCGACGCCGACTTGCTCCTGACCAACGGCGACTCCCTCGATGATCACCTGCTCAAGCCCTACCACGGGATCTCATGGCTCGAGAACGACGGCGTGGGTGGCTTCGCGCCGCACCGGATCGCCGACGGGCTCCCGGGCTGCCAGCGCGCGACTGCAGGGGACCTCGATGGCGACGGCGACCTCGACGTGGTTGCGGTCAGCTTCCTGCCGCAGATCCCCGCCGCGACCTGGGAGGAGCGAGACTTGAGCTCGATCGTGTGGATCGAGCGGGACACGAAGGGCTGGCAGATCCGATCGCTCGAGAAGCACCGCAACATCCACTCGACGGTCGCTCTGGGAGACGTCGACGGGAACGGCAAGCTCGACATCGTGGTCGGGAATTTCGTGTGGCTCTACGAGGAGTACAAGACGCACACCCCCGCCGACTACGTCACGCTCCTTATGCAAGAGTAGGCGCGCTCACTTCTTCGGATCATAGGTAAGAGAAGGGAGAGGTATACCGAGCCCCAGCAGCTGCAGCAGGATGAAGTGGCCACGGCGCGAGAGCCGGATCCGTCCGGATTGGGATCAGCGGAGCCGCAGGCCTCGATAGGCCGCCGCACCCAGGCTGCGAACGGGCCCCGGGCCGAGGTAGGGCATCTTCCTGTTCACCATGGCCAGGCGCGCGAGCGGGGTCTCCTCGCCGCTGATCAGCTCCGCCACGATCCGACCCGCCAACTGGGCCATCACCACGCCCTCCCCGTTGAACGCGACGGCGTGGTAGATGTTGTCCGCGTCGCTCCGCGTGCCGATGGAGGGCATCCCGTCTCTCGTGATTCCCAGGGTGCCGCCCCAGGCGTGCGTGAAGCGCACGCCCTCGAGCTGCGGAAAGGTCACGAGCAGACTGCGCCGCATCTTGTCGATGACAGGCTGGTAGTTGCCGGAGCTCGGCGAGCCGTCGTAGGGAATCACGCCGCCCTCGCCGAAGACGATGCGGTTGTCGGCCGAGAGCCGCAGGTACATGAACCCCTCTGTGGTGCGCGTGTCAAACATGCCCTCGCGGCCGGCCCAGCCGATGCTCCGCATCTGGGCCTCGCTCAGCGGCTCGGTGGCCGACATGTAGCCATTTACCGGGAGGATGCGATCCTTGAACAGGCCGATTTGCGGCGCGTAGCCGTTGAGTGCAATGACCACCTTGTCCGCCAGCACCTCCGCGAACTCGGTCACGACGCGAATGACCTTTCCCGGCTCCATGCGCAGCACCTTGGTGCGCTCGGACACCTCCACGCCCAGCGATTCGATGACGTCCTTCATGCCGCGCGCCAGCTTTGCCGGGTTCACGATGCCGTGGTTCGGATCGTGCAAGGCGCCCACGAAGCGCTCGGAGTGGAGTTTGC
>JBDHCY010000303.1:0-4548 GCA_039591795.1 Gemmatimonadota bacterium
GGATAGAGCGCAGTGTCATAGAGGTAGACGTTCCGCTGACCGCCGTCCGTATGAGTGTGGACCCAACTCGCACACGACTTGCTGTCCGAGTCGCCCACCTGCCGTTTGATGAGATAGCCACGCGACGGCCAGTTCTCGCCCCGATGCGTGTCGAGGTTGACGGCCTTGCCGCTCATCTGCACGAGGTTCCCCTGCACGATGGAACGCGACCGGCCGGTGTAGCCGAGGGGGGTGAGGATCGCGCGTTCGGCCAGCAGAGTCCTATCGACTTCAGCAACTTGAAGTAGGCGTTCCCCGAGTCCTCGTCCTTCTTCCCGAGCATGTCCTTGCCCGCCCACGCAGCGGCAAGCAGCGCCAGCGCCCCCACGGGGCCCGCGATGCCCAGAGCGGGTACGGCCGCGGCCGAGCCCGAGGACGCCGCCGGGGCTGCCGTGACACCAGACATGCCACCGCTCGCAGCCGGGGCGGCGGCGGAAGCAGCGGGCGCAGCGGCGGGGGCAGCACCTCCCGCACCTCCCGCGCTCGCGAACTTCTGGTACATCGACAACGCCTGCATGGGGTTGAACGAACTCCCGCTCACCGGGGCCTGCTGCGGCGGCTGCTGTTGCTGCGCCTGGAACTGGGCCAGCATTCTCCAGATGTCGTTCTGGAAGGGGCTGTCCTGCAACGCCATCAGAACTCCTCCGCGCGAACCTGATGTTCGCCCGCGATCTCGTACTCCACCTCCAGATGCGAGATGGCGAACGCATCGCCAGCACGGCCGACCTGCCCGATCATGAGCCGCATCGCGTGCCCGAGATCCTGCTCGCCGGCCGAAAGGTAATACCCTTCCCGCGCGTCCCGCTCCGGTGCGGTCGCGATCGTCAGCGCGGCCTCACGCAGCGAGTTCATCGCGGTTCGCACGAACGTCGTCGGCACCCGGATGTGCGCGCCGTCGCGGTCCGTGCCGCCTGTCGTGTCGATGGTCGGGTTCACGTCTGCGGGAACGATGTCGTACTCGACGACGAGGTACCGGATCGCCGCCGCGTCCGCCGCCCGGTTGGAATAGGGGTGGATGCGGATCAGGGAGCCCTCCTGCGTTCCCGCCCCGATGCGCTCGAAGTACGCCTCGTGCGCGTCCATCGGTGCGCGTGAGGGCGCTTCCAACGCGGACGATGCGAGGCTGTCCATCGCGGTCAGCAGCGTCGTCCGGGGCGGTCGCACGGTGGCCCCGTCGCGGTCCGTTCGGGTCGTGACCGCCACATCCGCGTCGTCGTCGAGGGGGGTGGTCTCGTCCGCTTCGACCTTCCCTGCAAATGAGGCGTAGGGCGGGCGAGCACCCCCGTAGAGTCCGTGTCTCGTTTGCTGCGCCATCAGACGATGATGAAAGCGTCCCCGGCGCTCGGTGCCTCGGTGACGGCGGTATAGGTGACAGCACCCGCCGTGCCGCTGTAGTCGGTGAGGTCGGACGCCTGCCCGAGCAGGACGCCGCTGGTCCAGATGATGGCGCGGCCGATGTAGTGGTCGTCGGTGGCTTCGGCCAGGTCGGAGGTCATGACGGTAGTGGAGAGCGTGCCCGCTTCGGCTGCTCCGGTGACGCAACCGGCCGCGCCCATCGAAAGGGCGAGGTTCGCCGCCGCCGTTGCGCCCAGCGCGTCCGTGATGACCTTGATCGCGTCCACGACCGTATCGACCGTCGTGAGCGCGGACGCCTGTGCGATGGAGGTCATGGCCCCCGAGTCGGGCACGGCGTCGGTGACTGCCTTGATAGCGTCGAGGATGGCGTCGAGCCTGCCTGCGTCGGCCCAGTCGGTTTGCAGTTCGTTCGTATCGGCGAGGATCAGAACCGTTTCGGCCTTCTGCGCCGCCCAGTCCCCGTCGCCCGTGACCGCCGTGTTGTTCCACGTTTCCACGTCCGCGTCGGCGGGGACGAGGATGTATTCGGAGGTATTGTCGGGGGTGACCACCCACGCCTTCGACATCGTGGCGATCTGGGTGCCCGAGGCGTACGAGATAATGATCCCGTGTTCGCCGACCCCGGTCCCGCCCACGATCACGACGCGGTCGCCGCTGTAGATGTCGTCGGTCGTTACGTCGGCCCCGTCAGCCGAGTTGAGGTTGATGGTGGTGGAGGTGCTGCCTGCGACGGCAGTGCCCGATGTGACCTCGAAAGCCGCGTCAAGCTGGCGGAGGCGCTTGCCCGCCGAACTGGCGATGTTGTGGAGTGCGCCCGACAGGACGCGGTCCCATACCGCCTTGGCGATCTCGACCATTCCGGTGGCCGCCTGCCCGATGGCGTCGAGCCCGGTGGCGGCGAGCGAGAAGCCCGTCTTGGTGGTGATATCGGTGACGAGCGCGACCGTGTCGGCGGCGGGGTCGAAGTAGGACGCCGCGACGAGCGTGCGCGCCTCCATCTCGGCATTGGTCGGGCCATCGTACGTGGCCAGTTCCGTCGCCACGTTCGCGGTCGAGATATCGTTGAGATCGTCTACCAGCTTCGCCTCGACCCTGAATTGGAGGTTGACCTGTTTCGCGCTCGCGTTCGTGAACGTGATCGAAAGCAGCCCAAGCGTGTCCGAGTGCGAGGTGGACAGGGGGATCGAATACCAGCCGTTCTCCATCTCGGAGATCGTGACCGTCATCGCGCCCCACGCCGCGCCGTTCTTGCTGATCCGCTTGGTGAACGTGCCGTCCGTCAAGCCGGTGACCGCATCGCCGCTCGCGTCGTGGACGAAGAACGGGACCGTGATGGCCGTGCTCTGCTTGATCGGATACATCTAGTTGACCCTTCCGAAGACGCGGGCGAACACGAAGCGCAGGCTGCTACGCGCCAGCGCGACCAATGCCGCCCCGGTCGCGGGCGTCTTCCCTGCGAAACTGCGCGCACCGTTCGTATTTCCGATGCCGCCGTATCCGAGTTTCCTAGCCATTAGTGAACCACGAAGAACACGTCATTGGCAGGCGCTTCCGTGAGCGCCGTAACCGTGAATTGCTGGCTTCCCTGCGCGCCGCCCGCAGCGTCGTAGTCGGTGATGTCCGTCTGTTGGCCCGTGAGGGCACCCGAGATGAACGTGATAAGCCGCCCGTTGAAGTGGTCGTCGGTGGCCTCGGTGAAGCCGTCCGCCGCGAATGCCGTGGTCGTGGCGCTGGCGTCGTTGACCTGGCAAATCAGGATGCCGTCCATCATCGCTTCGAGGCGATCCGCTGCGGTCGTGTCGCCGCTGATCGCGGTAGCGTCCGAGTCCATCTTCCCCCCCACCAGTGCGGCGGGGAGCAGCGCCGGAATCGAGGTGCCGGTATCCGTTTCGATCGCGTCGATGCTCGCCTGTGTCGCGGGCAGCAGCACCACCCCGTTCGTTCCGGTATCGGCCAGGATCGCGTCCACGTTGGCGTCCACCGTGTCGAGTTTGCCGTCGTGGGTGGTAAGTGCCGCAGCCGTGGCGAGGGCGGTGAGCTGGTCGCCGGTCCCGCCCGCTTCCGTGAGGTTCGTCCCGTCCCCGACGTGGTCGCGCATGGCCTCGAGCGAATCGGTCGTTTCGCTGTAGGTTCCGCTTCCGGCTCCGGTCGCCTTGATCTCGGTGAGGGCTGTGGCGTTTGCGACCTGCTTGCCTGCCATGAGCCCCAGCCATTCCGCGAGGCTGGTGATGCCGCTGAACAGCGTGGACGTGATGCGGCCCAAAAGGGTGTCCACGTCGGCGGGCAAGTTCGCGGCGTCGAGTTCGGCAAGGCGGGCCTCGGTTGCGACGGACGCCTGCGCCAGCGACGTAAGGCCGGAGCCGGTCGCGCCGATCCGGGCGAACGAGTCGCCGGTCTGGGCGGTGTGGCCGGTCAGCGTGGTCACGGTGTCGGCAAGCTGGATGTCGGTTCCGCTTAGGTCGTTCGCGGTCGTCTTGTTCTCGACGTTCCCCCAGTCGATGCCCGCCGCGCCGGTTGCGGTCACGTCGAGGTTGTTCCCGATGGTCGTGGCCTGCAGCGGAGCCAGCCCCATGATGGAGATGTTGTCCGTGGTGGCGGCGGTGAAGGGAACGCCCGCGGCCAGCGTGACTGTCTTGGTCGTGACCGCGTAGTCCGTGATGAGCGCGTAGCCCATCTGGACCTCGCTGGCTACGTCGTGGATGACGCACCACATCCCGTTGAGCGCGTCAGCCTCGGCCGGCCCCTTGGTCAGCGTGAAGCTGGTTTGGGTTGACAGCGTGGCGATGGTCGTATTCAGGACCGCGTTTGGGTAGCCGATCTCGAAGCGGGCGGCAACAAAACTAACGACGCCAGCGTCCACCGTGATGCTGGAGACGGCGACGATGTACTCGGAGCCAGCGGAGAAGAACCCCGCCGTAGTGTTGTCCGCCAAGTCGATCTGAATGGTGTGAATGCCGGTGATGGCATCGAAGTCCGTGTCCACCGCGTAGCCCGCGTCAGACGCGCGCTGGGTAAGGCCCCCGTCCTTGTATATCTCGATGTCGGTGACGGCTAGGCCGGTGCAGGTCACCGAGGCAGACGGGTCGTTCGAGTCGTATGTGGCAAACGGGATGTTGAGCGTCTTGCCCGGTCGAACCATTCCAAGGTCTAGCA
>JBDHCY010000304.1:0-4505 GCA_039591795.1 Gemmatimonadota bacterium
AAGCGCCGACGGGAAGCGCCAAGCAGCAACGCCCTTGGACGGAGACTCCACTCCTCGTCTTCGCAATCGCCGTCATCGTCACCGTGTGGATGGCGGTCAGTCGGGCATCCGATTTTCTCATCTACTGGCAAGCCGGGCGCGACCTCGTCGCGGGCGGGTGGGCTGCCGTCTACGACGTGAAGAGCCTGACGCCTTTCAAGTACCACCCCTTTTTCGCGCTCTTCTTTGCTCCTTGGGGATTCTTGCCGGCGGCACTCGCGAAGAGCCTGTGGGCGATTCTGAACGGGCTGGCGGTGCTGGACACGGCCCGGAGATGGCGACGCTGCTGGGGCATCGACGCCGCGGCCATCGGGATCGGATTCGTGGGGGTCGTGCACGCCCTGACATGGCAGCTGAAGTTCGCCAACGTCACGTTCTTCATGCTTTGGCTCTGGACGGTGGCGCTGACTTCACCGTCACTCACCCGCCAAGCCGTTGGCTACGGGCTGCTGATCGCACTCAAGCCGTTTTGGCTGGCCCTCCTTCTGCCGTGGGTGCTCGCTCGCCGCGTGCGGCTCGTGGAGGGCGTGGCCGTGGTGCTCGTCGGCATCTCACTCGTCCCTGCGCTCTTGGGTATTGACGCGCTGCAATCCGCCTACGATGGCTGGCTCGGCACCTTTGCCGATCCCCTCCACGAGCACAACTACCCGAAGACCGACAATCAGGGATGGTACGGCCTGCTCTTTCGCCACGCGGACGCTCTTGGTGGGGCCGTGCCGCTGCTCTGGCTCGGGGGAGCCCTTGTCGTTGCGGGACTGTGGCTCTGGGCGTGGCGACGATTCTGGTGGCGGCCAACGAACGCACGCATCCATTCGGCGATGGAGCTGTCGATCGTCCCGTTCATCCTGTGGACGGCGCCGCTCAGCTGGATTCACCATCAAATCCTGCTCTGGCCCCTCCTCGCCTGGCTAGGGCAATTCGCGCGACGCCATCGCCCGAGCCGGTGGATCTGGGGCAGCGCGTGGGCACTCCTGAACGGCACGGGCGGGCTCCTGCTTGGTGCGGCGGCCTCTCGGACCGTGCATCGGTGGGGTGTGCCGATCCTGGCCTTCCCACTACTGACCTGGTGGTGTGCGCAGCATCTGGCGTCCACGCTCTCGCAGCCAGACGATGTCCAGGCCTGATTCCGAGCCCAACGGTCGGCAATCTTCAGTGTTCCTTCAGTCTTTCTTCATAAAAAAATGACGCGCACTGCTTATTCATCAGAGTGTTGGAGCGGTCGCGCCAGCCCAGTATTCTGTATCGACTGGAGAATGAGGTCGACATGACCAGTTCACCGGCTGCCTCTTTGCGTGCTACAGGCGACGCTGCAGCGGCGCCCACCTCGTTTTGCGTCCCCGAGCACACCGTCGAAATCGTGTCCGATTCGGGTGAGGGCGCGCAACGGTGCGGGCAGCTGTTCGGACAGGTCTCGGCGAAGATGGGGAACGGGGTCTGGACCGTGGAGATCATCCCCGCCGAGATCCAGCCACCGGCCCGCTCGCCCTCGAGCGCGTCGGGCAACCGCGTCCGCATCGGTACGCAGGCGGTGACCAACTGGGGCGACGCCGCCAACCTCGTCGTCGCCTTCAACGAGCAGGTTCTGCTCGCGCGTCATCGACTCGATGCGCTTCAGGAAGATGCCATCATCTTCGTGGAGAGCATGTGGGCGACCCACGACGACGAGGACATCCGCCGAGAGTGGGCCACGGCCATGGAAGAGCTCTCGGCCCGGCAATACCGCATCATTGGCGTACCGATGGAAGAACAGTGCCTCACCGTGGTCGAGAATCCCCGGCGCGGAAAGAACATGTTCGCATTGGGCATGCTCGCATGGGTCTATGACCGCGACGTGGCGATGCTCCGCGAGCTGATCCGGTACGCGTTCCGCGGCAAAGCGCCGGAGGTGTCCGACCGGAACGTCGAGCTGTTGGATCTGGGTTACCACTGGGCCACGGAGCACCTCGATTTTCGCATTGAGGTGCCGATCGAAAAGCCTGAGACGCCGATGCTGGTGATGAACGGCAACCAGGCGCTCGCTATGGGGGCGATCACCGCCGGGATGGACCTCTGTGCGATGTATCCGATCACCCCGGCGACGTCGGTGTCACACTATCTGGGCGAGATCTTCGAGGACTTCGGTGGAGTCGTTCATCAGGCGGAGGACGAAATCGCGGCGGTCGGCGTGGCGATCGGGGCGAGTTATGCTGGCAAGGTCGCGTTCACCGTGACGTCAGGGCCCGGGCTGGCACTCAAGACAGAGTTCATCGGCCTGGCAACGATGATCGAGACCCCGCTGGTCGTCCTCGACGTGCAACGAGGTGGCCCGAGCACCGGACTCCCGACCAAGGTCGAGCAGTCCGATCTCCTCGCTGCGCTCTACGCGCAGCCCGGCGACGCCCCACGTGTGGTCGTCGCTCCGGCGACGATCGAAGAGTGCTTTCATCTCGTGGTGACCGCCCGTCGACTCGCGGAGCTCTTCCGGTGCGTCGTCATCGTCCTCTCGGACGCCAATCTGGCGACCGGCGTGCAGCCTTTCCCGCGGCCGGAGCTCGATCCACAGTGGCTGTCTGCGCCGCTCGATCTGAGCCCCGTCGTCGAAGGCGTGAGGCCATACGATTGGGACGCCGAGCTCGGCCTGTCGCGCCGCATCGTGCCGGGTCAGGAGAACGGGATGCACACGGTCACCGGACTCTCTCACGACGAGCACTCGCACGTCGGTTACAGCCCGGACGTGCACGAGCGCGGTTGTGTCATGCGAAGCCGCAAGCTGGCGGTGCTCCAATCGACGCTCCGCCCACCAGAGATCTACGGCGATCCCGAGGGCGACTTGCTCGTGGTTGGCTGGGGCTCGACCAAAGGAGCGATCGAAGAGGCGATCGATCGCGCGCGCGAGCAGGGCCTGCGCGTGTCATCGGTGCATCTGCGTTTCCTGTCGCCACTCGAGCCGCAGCTCGCGGAGATCTTCAGCCGATTCCGCAAGGTGACGACCGTTGAGATCAACTACAGCGATCGGCTCGGCGATCCATACATCACACGAGAGAATCGGCGGATGGGCCAGCTCGCCTGGTTGCTCCGCGCGCACACCCTCGTGGACGTCGACTGCTGGACGCGCGTGCCGGGCCAGCCGCTTCGCCCGAAGGGCATACTCGAGGGCATCGAGAGCATGATGCCCGGGGAGAAGGCGTGATACAACCCTCGTGCTCCTTTTTGAGTTGTGGCCACGATGACGACGATCGTGACCTGACGATGGACGACTATGCGGGGGCGCTGCCACGCTGGTGTCCCGGCTGCGGCGACCACGCAATCTTGACCTCCGTGGAGCGCCTCCTCTCCGAGGAACGGCTCCCGCCGGAGCGCACCGTATTCGTCTCGGGAATCGGCTGTTCGAGCCGCTTCCCGCACTACTTGAACACGTACGGGTTCCACGGCATTCACGGACGCGCGCTGCCGGTCGCCACCGGGGTGAAGCTCCGCCGGCCCGACCTCCACGTCTTCGCCGTGATGGGTGATGGCGACTGCTGCTCCATCGGGGCGGGGCATTGGATCCACGCCGTGCGCTACAACATGGACATGGTGGCGCTGATGCTCGACAACGGGATCTACGGCCTCACCAAGAACCAGACCTCCCCTACGACGCCGCAGGGCTATCCAAGCAACACCCAGCCACGCGGGACGCACCTGATCGCCCTCGATCCGATCGCCGCGACCCTCGGTGTCTCGAACGCGTCGTTCGTTGCGCAGACCGCCGACTGGATTCCGGCACACCTGTACGAGGTCATCCGGCAGGCGTACCAGCACAAGGGGTTCTCGTTCGTTCGGGTCCTTCAACGATGCCCCGCGTACACCGACGACCTCTTCATCGAGGCGATGCGCAACCCGGACCGCGTCGAGATGCTCGTGCATCCGGATGGTGTCGAGGTGCCCGCGCTGGACAAGATCTTCCCGCACCGCCGCGTCCACGACCCGCGCGATCTCGACACGGGCCGTCACCTCGCGGAGCCCGCCGATCGCATTCGGCTGGGCGTGTTCTTCAGGGACGAGTCGAGGCAGCGCTACGAGGAGCTCCGGCAGCAACCGGTCCACACGGCCCAGGACAGGATCGACCGTTTGAACGAGGAGTTCGACAAGTATGCCGTCTGACGATCCGCGCGCGGCCATCCTCGAGGCACTGTCGGCGCGACGGACCCCGTACCGCTCGGCGCTCGCCGCCACACTGGACGAGCTCCGCTCGGTGCTCGCCGGGCATCATGAAGCGGCAGGCGATCACCAGACCCAGCTCGCGGCGACGCTCGGCCCCGCCGGCACCAAACATATTGACGTCGCGCAGCTGGCCACCCTCCTCGCCCCTGAAGCGACCGTCGGTCCGGGCGAGCGGGACGTGATTGCACGAGCCCTCTCCGTGCTGGAGCTGCACGAGCACCACGGAGACGACGCCTTCGCCCTCAGGCTCGAGCCGGGCGCATCGCTCTACGGCGCCACCGGTC
>JBDHCY010000305.1:0-5847 GCA_039591795.1 Gemmatimonadota bacterium
TCGAGATCATGGCTGTTGTTTCTCCTGTGCAATGTGACCGCCGAGCGACAGGATCTCCCCGAAACGGTCACCGGTAAGCCGGAATTTCCCGGTGATCAGATTTCGCGCCGCAACTGCGTGCGAGCGCGACGCTTCTTCGCCCTGCTCCAAACTTGTCCGGTCACGGCGATACGAGCAACTCGTTTCCTGCCGGTGGCGGGGCCGGTGCGGTGAGAGCGCCACAAGTAGGATTACCACCGGGGCGATGCCGGCCAGATTTCGTGAGATCATGCGAGAGGGTGGATTCCTTTCAGTGCTCTCTGGGTCTCCAACAGACGACTGTTCACCGCGATCCGGCCCATGGGGCAATTCCCCCATCCATAAACCGCGTGACCCGGCCGCCAATCGTGCCAATTCTCCTTCCGGGCGGCCCGCGACCGGCGGTTGCCGACTCTCCACCGGGATCCGCACGCCCGCCGAACCTGCCCGGTGTTCCCCGTTTTTGACTCGAAAAAAATCGGGTGCACAGGCAGTTTCCAGCAATCGCACACTTTGCGACTGGCTCCAACGTGAGGCGAACCGGGGCGAATCGAAAGCCCGCTGTTCATGCCGTCCTGTTCCCGATCTCAGCCCACGTGTGACGGCTGCCCAGCAGACTTCGACGGCGACGGATTCGGCGACCTGGCCGTGGGCGCGTCTTCTGATGTCGACGGCGGCGAGGACCGCGGCGCGGTGTGGATTCTGTTTCTCAACGCCAACGGCACCGTCAAACCACACCAGAAGATCAGCGACACCCAGGGCGGCTTCACCGGTGGCAAGTGGGCAACAAGACCCGCTGTCCGTCAGGGGCCTCCATCGAGCAAGCAGGAGTGGTTCTCGCACGCAGCGGGCAGGTCATGGGCGGGCATCGCTGAACGCTGCGGGGACGGCACGTTGAAGATCGGGCCACTCGTGACGTCGTCGCGACACACCCCGTCTCCTTGCCCGCTGGCGTCGCAGTCTGTCCTTGACGACGCGTCTCACTCTGCTTGCCGCGCGGTTGGTGGCGCAGTAGAGGCACTCATCCGTCTCGCGAATCCTGACGGTATGTCCGCTTACGAGTTCAACCTGTACGTCACATCGCTTATCCGGGCCGCCGCGAGGCCCATTGAGGTCCGCGAAGCGTACGACAACGAAGCGGATCCTCTGAAGGATGCGGGCTAGCGCGGAGTGGAACCGTTGTTCGACGTGAGAGCGGAGGGCGTCGCTCGTGCGAATATTCAGTTCGTACACCTCGAGAATCATGAGATGCCTCCGTGCCCGATGCGCAAGCGGAGTGAGCGGGACGACGCCGTGATTTCCGTCTACCGGTTGAGCTCGAGTGGTTTCTTGCACTCTTGCTCGCATCTCGCACAGCGTGTCGCATCGGGCCTGGTCTGGAGACGCAACTCCGGAATCTGAAGGCCGCAGGCACTGCAGAACCCGTACGTTCCCGATTCCATGCGTTTCAGTGCGAGCGCGGCCTGTCGGGTTCGCGCCCGGTTCTCAGACTGTCGGCTCGCGACGATGCGTCGGAGCATGGTCTCCAGGTGCGCCTGGATCGTGTCTCGATTGGAAGCTCGCATTGGCCTTCCTCCTGATGTTCTGGCCATCCTGCGGTTGCCACAGATGATTCTCGGTTGGGCTCGTCACATAGGCAAATAGGAAAACAAGGATTGACACATCGAAAATCCCGATGGACAATCAAGCCATGGACTGGCTGAACTACCACCACCTGCTCTATTTCTGGGTTGCCGCTCGGGAAGGCAGCATCACTCGGGCGAGTGAGAAGCTCATGTTGGCCCAACCGACCGTGAGCGGGCAGATCCGCGCCCTGGAGAAGGCGCTCGACGTCGAGCTGTTCGAGCGTCGCGGGCGCGAGATCGCCCTGACCGAAACGGGGGACTTGGTCTTTGCGTATGCGGACGAGATCTTCTCGGTGGGCCAGGAATTGCTCGGTGTGCTGCGAGGTGGCCCCGCGGGGCAACCGCGGCGGCTGCGGGTCGGGTTGGCCGCAGCTCTGCCCAAGCTTGTCATGTGGTCGCTTCTTCGCCCGGTGATACAAGCGGATCCACCGGTTCAACTCGTGTGTCGTGAGGACAAGGCAGACCGACTGCTGGCTGAGCTTGCTGCACACGCGTATGACATCGTCCTTTCAGATTCTCCAGTCGGTACTGCGGTCAGCGTGCGCGCCGTCAATCACCATCTCGGCGGGTGTTCGATTGCCATCTTCGGCGTGTCCGGCCTTGCATCCAAGTACAAGCGCGGGTTTCCCGAATCGCTCAACGATGCGCCCATGGTTCTCCCGACGGGGAACACGGCGTTGCGCCGATCTCTGGATCGGTGGCTGGACGCGATGAGCATTCGCCCGAGAATCGTCGCCGAGTGTGAGGACAGTGCGCTGCTGAAGGTCTTTGGCCAACGCGGGGAAGGGATCTTTCCGGCACCGATTGTCGTGGCGCGCGACATCATCCGTCAGTACCAGGTCGTGCCGATCGGCGAGATTCCGGAGGTGAAGGAACAGTTCTACGCGATCACCGTTGAGAAGAAGATCAAGAACCCGGCTGTGATCTTGATCTGCGACAGTGCACGCGCAATGCTGTCGGCAATGGATTGAGGGCCAATCTGGGACCCACCCGGCCTGCAGTCCCTTACTCCTCGACGTACGTCGCGGTGACGTCGTCGAACCAGACGGTCCCGGGCCCATAAATCTGAAGGCCGACCACGATCTCGACGGTCTCGGGGGGGACCTCGACGACGCCCGAGTAGGTCCTCCACTCGTGATCAATGCCGATGTTGGCCTGCTGGGAGCCGATATAGGAGACCCACTGGTGGGTGCCCCGGCCCGTGGCGTTGCGAAACTGGACGTCGAGGATCGCTTTCGTGACCTGCTGCGCCTTGACCTCCGCGCTGACCGCGAGCTTCCCGGAGCCCTCCTGGTGCGGAAACGACTGGTACCACTGGGCGATGGGAAAGTAACGCGGCGCCGTCTTGCGCAGGCACAGGCTGCGCGATCCGGTGGCCCCGCTGGTCTTGTCCCAGATGTACTCCACGCCGGGGACGGCCATGCCTTGATTCCAGTCAGCCGGCGTAGGGTCCCCCTTCTCGAAGCTGCCGTTGGAGATCAGTGGCCCGCCGACCGGGCCCTCGGGCGTCGGTGCGGCGAGTGCCGCTCGGCCGGCCTCCGGCGGGTCGGGTGACGTCCCGTTGATCACCCACACCTGGTGGTTTTCGATCGTGTGCTGACCTTTCGCGAGGTCGGAACTCTCCAGGAACAGGTAGCCGGTGCCCTTGACGCGCTCGAGGTCCGCCCGCGTCGTGCGCCCGGCGATATAGACCTTGGAATTGTTAAGCTGGAGGTCACCGGCGCAGCCGCCCAGCAGATAGACCATGGCGTAGGAGCCGGTGAGCAGTCGGCCGGTGAACTCGCCCTGGATCAGCAGGTTGAAGTACGAGTTGGCAGTGATCCGTCCGGAGACCGGGCCGTCGATCACCGCGGTCGCATAGCTGTCGAAGAAGAGCGCGCCCGCCATCTCGCCATCGGTCATGAGCGACGTGTAGCTCTGGGCGACCACCGCCCCGGCCGGCGCGACGCCGTCCAGCATGAGCAGCGTCACATACTCGCGCGTCGTGAGATCGCTCCCCAACGGGCACAGCAGTGCGTGACCGCCGGATCGGATCGTCTCGGGAACCTCATCCTCTACCTCCACGATCTTGAACGCCGCGGGATCACGGTCCACGTGACCGAGCACTTCGGGCCAGGCGGCCGACGTGGGGTACATCTCGAGTCTCGACTCGTCGTACGTCGTCCACGTTCGACGCTGGGGAAAGACGGCGTCAAAGTCGAGCTGGTAGCCGATGACGGTCTGTCGAAGCCGCTCCAGCGCGTCGGCCACCTGCCGCGACGCGTTGACCTCGCGTCCGGCGGTGCGCACCTGCGGCGGGATGAATCCGTCGGACGTGCTGGGGAACATCATCCGCGTGTAGAACACGGCATCGAACGAGCGCGACCAGTCCGCCCGCATCTCCGAGTAGCCCAGGGGGCGAGCCACGATTCCCGCGAGACGCTGCCGACCCGCTTGGGGCATCGACCGCAGTTCGAGAAAGGCGTAGGTCGCGCCGGTCTGCCGGAACAGATCCTCCAGGCTGCCGCCGGGGGAATCGGGGAGGTCGCGGGAACCCGTGAACGGGTTGCCAACGCTGCCTGCCGAGGCGACGAACATCACGCTGTAGAAATCCTCGCCCAGTTGCCTGAAGGCGACATCGCCCATGGGCACGGTTTCCCCATAGTTGAGCGAACCGTCCACGACGGTGACGGAGGGCGCGTTCCGCATCAGGTGGAAGCTCGCCGCCCACACGATGACTTTGCGGTCCGGGTAGTACTCGTTGACCAGCCACGCGAGGTTGTCACCCATCGCCCGGTCGCGGAGGTTTGTGCCGCTGGGATCGTTCGATTCGCCCTGGCCGCGAACGTCGACGAAGACGAGCAGGTTATCGAGTGCCCGCTCGCGCAGCCGGCGCGTGAGCAGAGTCTTGTCGATCTGGTCGAAGAACGCCTCGATCACCCGGGCCAGACGCTCGCCAGAGCCCTGTGCCGAGAACTGGCAATCGAAACCGGCCAACTCCAGGCGGCGGCCCGTCCGCGCTGTCTCCGCGGCGTACTCGATCACCGGCAGTACGTGGCGGCTCGCCGTCCAGATCGGGAAGATGCCGAGCCGGGCCGCGTCAGCCGGCTCCGTGCCGGCCTGGAGCGCCCGATCGGCGTTGCGGCAGTCGAACAGCCCCGACTCCCACGCCAGGACATCGAATCCCATCCTCTGATGCAGGAAACGCACAAGGCGGTCCTTGGCGAGAAACGTCGCGCCATCGCCATGGCTCTGCTCGCCGAGGGCGACGACGCGAGCGTCGCCAATCTTGTCGATCAGGGGTACGAGATCCGAGAAGTCGTCGTCTCGGGGATCGATGGTGCGCACCGTGATGATCTCGGATTTCACCCAGTCGGCGGCGCTCATGTCTCCGTCCTGCCCGTCCGCAGGGCTGGCCGCAGGCACCAGGACGCCCAAGCCAACCGCCGCACTGACAGCGCAGCGGATCGTCGAGATCCTGTGCTTTTGCAGCATGATGAACCCCCTGCTCGGATATGAAGCGTCACGAGTCCCGGTTCATGATACCGCCGGGTGCGCCACGTCGGATACGTGAACCTCAGCGAGGCGCGAGTGGGCTCGCTTTTTCGCCTCACCGACCTGGGAGGGTGCCGTGCCCCCGATGGCATTTTGGCGGTTGAGGGCGTGCCGCACGGAGATGAAGCCGCGGACGTCCGCCGTGATCCGGGGCGAGTGCTTTGTCATCTCGTCCAGGGGCAGCTGATCGAGCGTCGTCTCCCGGCGGATGGCGACCTGGACGATCTTTCCGGCGACCTCGTGCGCCTCGCGAAAGGGAACGCCCTTGGCGACCAGGTAGTCCGCGAGGTCGACGGCATTGCTGAGGCTCCCCACCACGGCCGCGGCGGCGCGGTCGTGATGGAAGCGCAGCCGGTCGAGTATGGGGGGGATGATCTCGAGACAGAGCGCCAGGTTGTCCATCGCGTCGAACAGGGGCGCCTTGTCTTCCTGCAGGTCCTTGTTGTAAGCCAGCGGGAGACCCTTGAGCGTGACCGTGACCGAAACGAGCGCGCCGAGCAGGCGGCCGGTCTTGCCGCGGATGATCTCCAGGGCGTCAGGGTTCTTCTTCTGGGGAAGAAGCGACGACCCGCTGGTCACGGAATCATCGAGCTCGACGAAGCTCACCTCGTCGCTGGCATAGAAGATCAGGTCCTCGGCCAGGCGGCTGAGATGCACGCCGCACAGGGCG
>JBDHCY010000306.1:0-4487 GCA_039591795.1 Gemmatimonadota bacterium
TCGGCACGGCCCGCCAGTTGTCGATTGTGCGTCACGACGAGCAGGCCCGTTTCCAGATCTCGGGCCAGTCCAAAGAAGAGATCGTGCAGCATTTCGGCGTTCGCGTGGTCGAGGTTGCCGGAGGGCTCGTCCGCGAGGACGACGAGTGGGTCGTGCACCAGTGCCCGCGCCACCGCGACGCGCTGCTGCTCCCCGCCGGAAAGCTCCGCGGGCCGGTGACTCATCCGCCCGGCGAGGCCGACCCCAGCCAGGATGGTCTCGGCTTTGGAGCGCGCGTCCCTCTCAGTTATTCCGCCAATGAGAAGCGGCATCATCACGTTTTCCAGCGCATTGAACTCGCGCAGCAGGTGGTGAAACTGGAAGATAAATCCCAGCTTGCGGTTGCGCAGCGCACCGAGCGCCTTCGGCCCCAGGTCGGCGTAACGGGATCCGGCGAGCCAGACGTCGCCGGCGGTTGGCCGGTCGAGGCCACCCAGCACGTGAAGGAACGTACTCTTTCCGGCTCCGCTGGGGCCGACGACCGCCACGATCTCGCCCCGCCCGAGTTGAAAATCGATCCCGGAGAGCACCTCCAGCAGCCCTCCGTCCCCGCCGCGAAAGACCCGTCGGAGCGCGCGGCACTCGAGAATCGGCATCAGTCGTACCGAATCGCGTCGACGGGCGTGAGCGAGGCAGCTCGCGCGGCTGGATACAGCGTGGCGAGCGTGGCGACCACGAGGCTGGCGATCACCACCAGGACCAGATCGAGGGGCTCGGTCCGCACCGGGAGATGGTCGATGAAGTAGACGCTCGGATCGAGTTGAATCCACCGTCGCTCGTCGACGACGTGGCCGATGGCGAGCCCCAGCCCGAGCCCAAGGCTCGTGCCCAGGAGTCCGACGATCACCCCCTGCGCGACGAAGATGCGACGGATCGACTCGGGCGACAGCCCCATGGTCCGGAGAATCCCGATCTCACGCGTCTTGTCACGCACCACCATCACGAGCGTGCTCACGATGTTGAATGCCGCGACGAGCGTGATGAAGAACAGCACGAGCCCCATCCCGAGCTTCTCGAGCTGCAGGGCGGAAAAGAGCGACTGGTTCTGCGTCGCCCAGTCGAGCGCGCGGTAGGGATAGCCGAGGTCGAACTCCAGCTCTGCGGCCCACCTCTGCGCTCCATCGGGGCTCGCTAGCCGCAGTTCGATGCCGCTCACTGCCGGCCCGAGCCCTGCAAAGTCCTGGGCGATTTCGCGCGGGAGCACGACGTACCGATCGTCGTACTCAAAGAGTCCCGTATCGAAGAGGCCGGTCACCTCGAAGCGCCAGAACCGCGGGTAAAACGCGCCGAGTGACTCACTGAATTGGGACCCGGCCGGCGAGACAATCGTGATGACGTCGCCCGGAAAGGCTGAGAGCCGTTCCGCGATGCGCACGCCCAGCACGATCCCGCCATCGACCTCGTCGAGACTCGTGCGAAAACCGAGATCGCCTCGGACGAAATGCTGCGGCAGTGTGGTGACCGACGCAGCACCGGTGTCCGGCTCGATCCCGACGACGTAGACCCCTTCGGCGTAGTCGTGGCCCGCCGAGATGAGCCCCTGCCCGAGCACGAACGGTGCGGCGGCAACGACTCCCTGGCGAGCCGACAGCACCGTGAGGAGGGTGTCCCATCCTTCGAGCTTGAGGCCGGCACCGTAGGTCAAGAGCCGCACATGCGGCGTCGCGACGAGGATCTTCTCGCGCAGGCTCCCCTGCAACCCGTTCATCACACCGAGCACGACGATCAACGCCATGATCCCAACCGTGACGCCCCCGACCGCAACGAGGGTCACGAACGAGACCATCCGCGAGCGTCGCCCGCTCCGCAGATAGCGCGAGACGATCTTCCACTCCAGCCGCGTCACACGGGCCTCATCGTCGGAAACAGGATCACGTCACGAATCGACGGACGTTCAGCGAGCAGCATCATGAGCCGATCGAGACCGAATCCCACCCCGCCGGCGGGTGGCATCCCGTACTCGAGTGCGAGCACGTAGTCCTCATCGTACACCTGCGCCTCGGCGTCGCCGGCCGCACGCGCTCGTGCTTGTGCCTCAAACCGGCGCCGCTGGTCGTCCGGATCGTTGAGCTCGCTGAAGGCGTTGGCCACCTCGTATCCCGCAACGAACAGCTCGAATCGTTCGGCGAGCGTCGGGTCGCCGCGCTTCGGCTTGGCCAGCGGAGACAGCTCGAGCGGGAAGTCCAGCACGAATGTTGGCTGCACGAGCAGGGGCTCGACGCAGATCTTGAATACCGTGTCGATGAGCTGGGGCCCCGCGAGGTCTTCTGGCTCCGGCACCTCACGCGCCCGTAACACCGCACGAAGCGCATCGTCGTTCCCCTCGGTGGGCGTCACCCCTGCATGCTCCTGAATGAGCTCGCCATAGGAGCGCCGTGGCCACGGTGGCGTGAAGTCGAACGTCTCCCCGAACCGCTCGATCACCGTCGTGCCGAAGAGCGTGTGCACGAGCCCCGCGAGCATCTCCTCGGTGAGGGCCAAGATGTCCGTGTAGTCGGCGTACGCCTGATACAGCTCGAGCATCGTGAACTCGGGACTGTGCAGGCGATCGACACCCTCGTTTCGAAAGTCGTGCCCGATCTCGTAGACCCGCTCGAGTCCGCCAACGAGGCACCGTTTGAGGTAGAGCTCGTCGGCGATGCGGAGGAAGAGCGGCTGGTCCAGCGCACGATGATGCGTCACGAACGGCCGGGCCGCGGCACCGCCATAGAGCGGCTGGAGCACCGGTGTCTCGACCTCGATGAACCCGCGCTCGTCGAGAAAGGCCCGGAGGAACCTGATCGCGCGTGCCCGGAGGAGGAAGACCTCACGCACGTCCGCGTGCACCGCAAGATCGACGTAGCGGCGCCGGTACCGCTGCTCAGGGTCGGCCAGGTCCCCAAACCGCTCGCCCTGATCGTCTTCTTTCCCCAATGGAAGGGGCCGCAGGGCTTTCGCAAGCAGCTCGAACTCTTCGACGTGCACGGTGATCTCGCCGGCCCGCGTGCGAAAGAGGAACCCCTTCGCTCCGAGATGATCGCCGAGGTCCAGGAGCTTGAGGAGCTCGTAGCGCTCGGGGCCAAGGTCGTCGCGCCGCAAATAGAGCTGGAGTCGGCCAGTCCGGTCGGCAAGGTGGACGAACCGCGTCTTGCCGTGATCGCGGAGCGACACGAGTCGTCCAGCGACCCGCACGGGGACCTGGGCGTCTTCCTGAAACGCCGCCAACGCGTCTTCAGCGGAGTGGGTGCGCTCGTACCGGTACGCGAAGGGGTGCACGCCCTGCGCCCGGAGCGCATTGAGGTTCTCGCGGCGCGCCGCCTCGACGAAGGTCTCTGCCCCGGTCACGCCGCGCGACCCCCGAACCGCTTGAGGTACGCCTCGATGAACGGATCGAGATCACCGTCCATCACGCGCTGCACGTTGCTCACCTTCACCTCGGTACGATGATCGTTGACCATCGTGTAGGGCTGAAACACGTACGAGCGAATCTGGTTGCCCCACGAGATATCGGTTTTCTGCTCATCGAGCTTTTGTCGCTCGGCCTCCCGCTCCTCGATCGCGCGCTCGTAGAGGCGTGCCCGCAGCATCTTCATTGCCGTGGCTTTGTTCTTGAATTGGCTCCGCTCTTGCTGGCACGAGACGACGATCCCGCTCGGGAGATGCGTGATACGCACGGCCGACGACGTCTTGTTGACGTGCTGTCCACCCGCGCCAGACGCACGGAAGGTATCGATTCGCAGATCGTCCTCGCGCACGTCAACCTCGATGTCGTCGTCGACTTCAGGATAGACGAAGACCGAAGCGAACGACGTGTGCCGTCGGGCCTGGGCGTCGAACGGCGAGATCCGCACCAGACGATGCACGCCCTTTTCGGCCTTGAGAAAACCGTAGGCATACTGACCGCGCACTTCGACCGCCGCCGACTTCACGCCCGCTTCCTCACCTTCCACGAGATCGAGCACGGCGATGTCGTAGCCGCGTCGCTGCGCCCACCGCGTGTACATCCGCACGAGCATCTCGACCCAGTCTTGCGACTCGGTGCCGCCAGCGCCGGCGTGCACGGTGAGCAGTGCGTTGCGGTGGTCATCGGGCCCTTGGAGCATGGTGCGCAGCTCGAGCTCGGCGAGCTGGCCCTCGAGTGCCGAGGCCTCGTCGTCGAGCTGCGAGACGAGCTCGGCGTCGGCGTCATCTGCCTCGAGGGTGGCGAGCTCGACGGCATCGTCCGCGCGCGATCGCAGGTCTGTGTATGGGTCGATCCATTGCTTGAGTACGCGGACGTCGGCCACGACTCCGCGGGCGTGCTCCTGATCGGACCAGAAGCCCGGTGCCGCCATCGCTTGCTCGAGTTTTGCTACGCGCTGCTCCTTTGCGTCCAGGTCAAAGAAACCCTCGGAGCTCACGCAGTCGCCGGTCGATCGCCTGCAGGCGTTCGAGTGCACTCACTGATTGATCCTCCTCTAGCGACAACA
>JBDHCY010000307.1:0-4469 GCA_039591795.1 Gemmatimonadota bacterium
GAGCGATCGCATCAATCAGATTGGGAGCGTAGAGGTCACGCCGCTGTTTCGTAGCATGCGGGAGCCACGGAGGGGAGGCTCCCCGGTCAGGGCAGCGAGCGCTCCGCGCCCCGAACGCAGCCTGGGAAGCGCGTTTCGGGCAACGAGCAGTCCGTCACTGCTTGCAGTCTCCAATGGCGTGCCGTTTGCCGTCGCTAGCCCTCCGATTCCGTGCGGTGGACAAGACGGGGCCGATGCGTTGCCGTTGGTGACCGGGACGGAGCGAGCCTTGCGCCATGGGCATGGCTCCCAGCTATTCTTCGCGAGGGCCCAAGCCCCTCGCTGGTGGATGCAGCATGCCGGGATGCGCCTTCTTAGACGGGAGCAACGTTGTGCGTGATGCGGACCGTGTCGACAGCCGAGGCGGCGTTATGCAACATCCGGCGACGGGGCACGTCGAGCCGACGCGCGATGCTCATCCGATCGTCCTCTTCGACGGCGTATGTGGCCTCTGCGATGGGTTCGTCACCTGGCTGATGCGGCGCGACCGGAACGCGACATTCAGGGTCGCGGCCCTGCAGGGCGAGACCGGGATGCGATACGCGTCCGCCGAAGACCCATCCGATCCGGAACGATGGTCGGTGATTCTCGTCGAAGCAGGCCAGGTGTTCCATCGGTCGGAGGCGATCTTGCGGATCGTGTCTCGGCTGGGCGGTGTGTATCGCTTGGCAGCGGTCTTCCGCCTCGTCCCACTCTTCTTACGGGACGGGATCTATCGAGTCGTCGCACGCCATCGCTACCGCTGGTTCGGCAAACGGCAAGTCTGTCGGGTGCCCACGCCGGAAGAACGGAGTCGGTTCCTTCCCTGAGGCGAGACGCCCAAACGGCTCGCGCTCGCTCAGGCAGAGGTCGTAGCCTTGCCGGGCAGTCCATTACCCACTGAATCGTGCGCGCCCCCGATGACTAGATTGAATGGAGACCATTCTCGGAGGGTCACCGTGAGACCATTGGGCATCATCCTGGGCGCCATCCTGGCGTGTGCCGCGTCGCTCCCGGCGCAAACGACCGCAGATTCCGCCGCCATCCGCGCCACGGCGCTCGACTACATCGAAGGCTGGTACACGGGGAACGGGGACCGGATGGCGCGAGCGCTCCATCCCGACCTGGCCAAACGCATCGTGTGGCGCCGGGGCGGCAACGAGGAGCTCGGCCACATGACCGCCGCAGAGCTCGTGTCGTCGACTCGCCGCGGCGGCGGCAGCCGAACACCTGAGTCGGAGCGCCAGAAGGACGTCACCGTGCTCGATGTGTTCCGGAACGCGGCCGTGGTCAAAGTCGTCGCGCGCGACTGGGTCGACTACCTCCAAATCGCCAAATGGGAGGACCGCTGGGTGATCGTGAACGTGCTGTGGGAGCTCAAGACCGAGCAGTGAGCGCCGGAAGCCGTCGAGCCTCGCACAGTCCCCGCCGTCCTTCCATCTTTACGCCGCCATGACGACGCCCATCGAGACTCTCACGGCGGCGCTCGCCGGCCGCTACGCGATCCAGCGTGAACTCGGCCAGGGCGGGATGGCGACTGTGTATTTGGCGCACGACGACAAGCACGACCGCTCCGTTGCCGTCAAGGTGTTGCGGCCCGAGTTGGCGTCCGCCATCGGGGCCGATCGCTTTCTCCAAGAGATTCGGGTCACCGCCAACCTCCAGCACCCCAACATCCTACCGCTCTTCGACTCGGGTGAGGCAGGTGGATTCCTCTATTACGTGATGCCCTACGTCGAGGGTGAGTCATTGCGGCAGCGAATCGACCGTGAGCGTCAGCTGCCGATCGACGAGGCGATCGAGCTCGCGCGCGACGTGGCGGGCGCCCTGCAACACGCCCACGACGCCGGCGTCGTTCACCGTGACATCAAGCCGGAGAACGTGTTGCTACGGGATGGCCGCGCCGTCGTGACCGATTTCGGGATCGCACTGGCCGCGGCTCAGGCGAACACTCGCCTGACCGACACGGGGCTCTCGCTCGGAACGCCGGCGTACATGAGTCCGGAACAGGCCACGGCGGATCGCGAGCTCACGGCTGCGACCGACCAGTACGCTCTGGCGACCGTGGTCTACGAACTCCTTGCGGGCGATCCGCCGTTCACCGGAAGCAACGCGCAGGCGGTGATCGCCAAGATCCTCACGAGTACTCCGACGCCATTGCACGCGGTGCGCCCCACGGTGCCGGCACGGGTCTCGGGTGCGATCGCACGGGCTCTCGAGAAGACGCCGACCGATCGGTACGAGTCCGTGAGGGCGTTCGGCGACGCCCTCAAGTCGGGGAGCACGGGTCCCCGTCCGACGGCCGCGGTCGGGCAGCGTTTCTCCAAGGCGTGGCTCGCCGCCGCGACCGTGGCCGTCATCGCGATCGGTACCGTGCTTCGCTCCCTGGGTGGAGGGAACGGCGCGGCCACCCTGTCCTCGGACTACGTCGCCATCTTTCCTTTCGACTATCAGGGAGATCCGAGCCGAGCGTTCGTCGGCAGCGGCATCGTCGAGCTGATGAGCCGAGCGATCGACGGAGTCGGGCCACTCCGCACCGTCGACCCCGCGGCCATTCGCGCGCAGCTCGCGCAGGAGGGGCAGGATGCCGGCGACCCGATTCTCGGCCGCACGATCTCCGAAGAAATGGGCGCAGGCCGTTACGTCGTTGGCAGCATCGTGCAATCTGGCGCGGACCGAGTGCTCATCACGGCAACGGCCTACGATGCAACAACCGGCGAGGAGCGAGGGCGCGCGAACGCCGAGGGGCATCACGATTCGCTCCAGGTGGTCGTCAATGAGCTGGCCTTGCAGCTGGCGGATGCGTTCGGCATCTCGGGCGTCCCGCTCGACTTGAACGTCGTCGCAACGGCGTCGCCGGAAGCGCTGTCCGCATTCTTGCGGGGAACGGTCGCGTTCGGCGAGGGACGCTACAGTGACGCGGTCGATGTCTACGTCGAGGCGGTTCGGACGGATCCCGAATTCGCGCTGGCGTGGTTTCGGCTTGCGAACGCCATGACGTGGTCGGAGAACCCGGGCATCCCGGGTGCCTTGGACAGCGCGGTCCGGTTCCAGGATCGCCTGAGCGAGCGCGATCGGCGCTTTACGCTCGCGTTGAAAGCGTGGGAAGACGGCAGGCCTGACGACATCCGCCGTCATACGCAGGCTATTCTCGACCGGAACCCCGAGGACTGGGGTGGACTCTGGGAGCAGGCGAACAACGAAGTGCACTTCGGACCGCTCTTCGGATGGAGTACGGACGGCCTGAAGGAGCGATGGGACCGGATTCTCACACTCGCCCCGAGCGACGTCGAGGGCCGCGATCATCTCGCGTGGACGGCGTCACGTCGCGACGACCATACGACGGTCGCACGCGCGCTGCGGGAGTACCTCGAATTGAGTCCTGACAACGACAATGCGCCGGCGGCGCGCATCACGCTGGCGGCGATCGACGGGGACTCCGCAGCGATCGAAGCGGAATTGACGGCCATAGCATCCGATGCGGGGGGGGAGCTGGTCAACACGTCGGTCGACCTGCAGCGCTACTACGGCGATCCGCACTTACAGCAGCGCGTAGCGGCTCTGGCGCGGGAGTCCCAGCATGCCACGCATTGGCGCGGCCAAGCGGCCCAACGGTTTGGAGCGCTCGCGGTCGCGCAGGGCCACCTGACCGAGGCTCGCCAAGCTTTTGCCGAGGCGGCGGCCATCAATGCGGAGGTCGACACGCTCGGGGCCTTTTGGTCAGATCTACGCTACGCGTTGCTGGCGACGATGCCGTTCGCATCGCCACCGGTGGGCACGCTCGACTCCATGCGTCAGCAGCTCGCCACGGCCGAACCGCCACGCACCCCTGGGGGGCCGGCCACCGCGTTCGATGCGGCGCAGCGGTATGCCCTCGGCGTGATGGCGGCGTACGCGGGCGAGCGCGACGTGGCCTTGCGCTACGCCGACGATCTGGAGGCTTTGCCCGACAGCCTCATGAAACCACATCCACGCGACCTCGCGCGGCGGGTGCGCGGGCACCTGGCTACGGCCGAGGACCGTCCCGACGACGTGATTCGAGAGCTGGAGACCCTCGCGGCCGACGGTCATACCTACATCGAGGGTGGGTGGTTCACATGGCGGGCGGCCGAACGCCTGCTGCTCGCACGCGCGTTGGAGGCCGTCGGTCGCGATGGCGACGCGTTACGCTGGTATGAGACCGTGTCGGCCGGGAACGACGATGTGGCATACAAGGCACCGTCGCATTTCTATCGTGGGGAGATCTACGAACGCTTGGGCGATCACGAGCGTGCGCTCGACCACTACGGGCGATTCCTGGCGATTTGGCGCGATCCCGATCCGGAGTTCGCACCGCTGGTCGAGGACGTGCGAGACCGCATGACGAGGTTGGTCGAGGGACGGTAGGCGGCGACTGTGCGAGGGCGCCGTCGACCCCTCAACGATAGCCGTGGTAGCGACGGAGCGTCGCT
>JBDHCY010000308.1:0-4454 GCA_039591795.1 Gemmatimonadota bacterium
GACCTGGGTCTTCTTCGCGGGTTTCAGCATGTACCTCCTCGGCGGAGTCTGGGGATGGTTCATGCCATTGAACAAGAATCTCTGGACGAGCTCGTACACGCTGTGGACTGCGGGCATGTGCACCATGGGCCTGGCAGCTTCCATTCTGGTTGTGGACATGCTGGGGTATACGAGAGGCACGAAGCTTGGCAGAGTGTATGGAGCGAACGCAATCACATCATACGTGTTGGCCGGGATGCTCACCCTCGTGTTCTACTCTCCGATCTTTGGCGGTGCATCTCTGAATGGACTCTGGATGGACGGAATGGCCGGTGCTGGAATGCCGCCCAAACTGGCCTCCTTGGCGTACGCAATCATGTACATGCTCGTCATCTACATCCCCGCCTACGTGTTGTACCGGAAGAAGATCTTCCTAAAGGTGTGACCCCAGCTGCTCGGTCGTGGCGGTCGGGGCCACGACGACGGGCGGAGAGCGTGGCGGGCTCTTCCGCCACGGTTTCGCTCGGCGCTATCTTTAAATGATGTCAACGACCCGTGACACGACGATCCCCGCGACGACACACGCCATCGCGACCGTCGAAGGATGCCGCGACCGCGAGCGTGTTCGCGCGGTGATCGTTCCCGACCACGACGACCTGGCGCTCCTCCTCGCCGATCGCATCGTCGACGTGATTCGCCGCGAGACCGCGGCGAAGGGCCGCTGCGTCCTGGGGCTCGCCACCGGCAGCACGCCGGTCGGGATCTACCAGGAGCTGATCCGACGGTATGAGCTGGGCGAGGTCGACTTCTCTCGGGTGGTCACGTTCAATCTCGACGAGTACTACCCGATGCCCCCCGACAGCCCTCACAGCTACTGGCGCTACATGTGGGAGAACCTCTTCGCCCACGTCAACGTCCGCCTCGAGCAGGTCCACGTCCCCGACGGCCGTGTCCCGCGCGAGCGCCTGGTCGAGCACTGCGCCACCTACGAGCGCGCCATCGCCGAGGCCGGCGGCATCGACTTCCAGCTCCTGGGGATCGGTAAGAGCGGACACATCGGCTTCAACGAGCCGGGCTCGGGAGTGGCGTCGCGCACCCGGCTGGTGACGCTGGACACGATGACTCGCAAGGATGCCGCCGGCGACTTCTTCGGCGAGGACAACGTGCCGCGCGAGGCGATCACCATGGGGGTGGCGACCATCCTCGAGGCCCGAGAGATCGCGTTGCTCGCGACGGGCGAGCACAAGGCCGACGTGGTGAGGCGTGCGGTGGAAGGGGAGGTCTCCACCGACATCGCCGCGACCTACCTCCAACGCCACGCCAATGCCACGGTCTACCTCGACTCCTCAGCGGCGGCCGACCTCACACGGGTGCAGACCCCCTGGGTGCTGGAGCCCGTCGAGTGGACCCCGGCGATGACCGACCGGGCGGTGGTCTGGCTGGCCGACCAGATCGGCAAGGCGGTGCTCAAGCTCACCGCCCGAGACTACGCCGAGCACCATCTCAGCGCGCTCCTCGCGCAGCACGACGGCGCGGGCTCGATCAATGGCACGGTGTTCAATCGCTTGAAGGACAAGATCCGCGGGCGCTCGAAGCTTCCCGCGCGGAAGCGAGTGCTGGTGTTCTCCCCACACCCCGACGACGACGTGATCTCGATGGGCGGGATCCTCCGCAAGCTGTGGGAGCAGGACAACGGCATCGTCGTGGCCTACATGACCAGCGGCAACATTGCGGTCTTCGACGACGACGTGCGGCGGCACCTGGACTTCGTGGAGCGGGCGGCCGCAGCCCTCGGACTCGACGCCGCGGCCGCACACCAGGTTCGCGAGACGGTGGAGGCGAGCCTGGAACACAAGGTCCCCGGTGCTACCGATCTCAGCCTGGTGCAGGACCTCAAGCGGATGATCCGCGAGTCTGAGGCCGTCTCGGCGCTGGAGGCGGTGGGGCTACCGCGGAGCGCGGCACGCTTCCTCGACCTCCCGTTCTACCGGACCGGCGAGGTGCGGAAGCTCCCCGTGGGGGAGGAGGACGTGGCCATCGTGCGGCGCCTGCTCGAGGAGGTGCGTCCGAGCCTGATCTTCGTCGCCGGCGACCTGTCGGACCCCCACGGCACCCATCGGATGTGCGAGGCAGCCATCGGACGAGCGCTCGAGGGCTACGCGGCGAGCCGGCCCGAGGTCTGGCTCTACCGCGGGGCCTGGCAGGAGTGGTCGATCACCGAGGCCGACGTGTTCGTGCCGCTGTCGCAGGAGGAGTTGCGGGCCAAGGTCCTGGCCATCTTCAAGCACCAGTCGCAGAAGGACACGGCGCCGTTCCCCGGGCCGCACGACGATCGGGAGTTCTGGCAGCGCGTGGAGGCGCGGAACCTGGAGACCGCGGCCCACGCCGATCGCCTCGGGCTGCCGGAGTACTACGCGATGGAGGCGTATCGCGTGGTGGGAGCCCCGGAGAAGGTGAGCACGTAAGCCCTTTCACAGCTTTGATTTAAGGCGTTGCATACCTGGACACGCCCCGGGGCTGACCACGCCTCAACTTCGCGCCCCCGCGAGGTCTTGACACGGCATCGGCGGCGTGTTATTCGGAAAGCCTAGGGGTTTCTTCCCCTAACGGCTCTCGTCCCGTCACAACCCTTCTGCGGCGAGGATAGACCCATGCGACTGCTCCGTTATTTCGCCTCCGCGCTTCTCTGTAGCGCTCTCCTCACAACTGCGCTTAGCGCCATGGCTGGCGCTGGCACGATCACAGGCAGCGTTGTCCAAGCGGGTGCCCAAGACACCGTCACGGGCCGCGTCACGGATGCCGCAACCGGCGCTCCACTCGCCGGAGTCATCGTGAGAGTGTCGGGCGCTGACATCAGTACCGCCACCGATGCGCAAGGGAACTACTCCCTGGTGGTTCCGACCGACGCGGTGTTGGTATTTGCCTTTATCGGCCATCGCGCGGTGCACACCAATGTCGCCGGCCGGGGCACGATCGACGTCGCGCTCACGGCAGTCGTTGCCGAGCTCGAGGAGGTCATCGTCACGGGGTACACGACCCAGCGGCGGGCCGATATCACCGGCGCGGTGGCCAGTGTCAACATGGACGCCGTCGACAAACAGACCTCGGCCAGTGTGCTTCAGGCGTTGGAGGGCAACGTCGCCGGTGTGACGGTCGATGAGAGCGGTTCTCCCGGTTCACGAAGCACCGTCAGGATCCGGGGTGCCAGCTCGTTCCAGAACAATGATCCCCTCTACATCGTCGACGGCACACCGGTTCAGGGCACTTTTTTCAACTGGCTCAATCCCAACGATATCCAATCGATACAGGTCCTGAAGGACGCATCGGCGGCCTCCATCTATGGGTCTCGCGCGAATAATGGCGTCATCATCGTCGAGACGAAGAAGGGGCGGGCGGGCCCCCCCAGGGTGTCGCTGGATGTGAGAATGGGAATGGCCAGTCCGGTCCGCGGCTACGACGACTTCCTCATCACGGACGCCCTGGAGTATCATGAAGTTGTGAAGCGCGCCCATGAGAATGCGGGATTGCCTGTCCCTGAGAACATCTACGGCAACCCCAGCAGTCCCACGGTTCCCGCATATACCTGGCCCAACGACGGGGTCAATCAGACGACGAATGTGGATGAGTCTACCTATTCCTTCCCAAACAACTTGATCATGCCCGGCAGCGTCGGGACGAACTGGTGGGATGCCGTTTTCAGCCCTGGCCGGGTGACGGATGTCAACATGCGCCTCTCGGGCGGCGGTGCAGACAACACCTACAGCGTTTCCTTCAACTACTTCGACCAGGAAGGAACCGCGGCGTTCAACCGGTTTCAGCGGGGGACGATTCGTGCCAACACGTCATTCGACGTGGGCAGAGTCACCATCGGTGAGAACGTAGCGCTCGCGTTCGAGGAATCGCACGGCGGGGCGGGCGACCCGGGCGGCTTTGCCGAAGGCGGCATCCTCGGGAAGAACATCCTGATGCAGCCGGTCGTACCCGTGTACGATATCGCTGGCAATTTCGCCGCCGGTAAGGCCGTCGGCCTGGGGAATCAGTCCAATCCCCTCAAAGAGGCGTGGGCCAACAAAGACGACATCTTCCGGGGCACTTCGATCGTCGGGAATGTCTTTGGCAGCCTCAGGCTGGGGGAGGGGCTCTCGGTGAGAAGCAGTCTCGGGTTCAACATGTTTCAATCGTTGTTCACGGGCTTTACGCCGATCGAGCCTGAGCTCTCCGAGCCGTCGTTCTCCAACGGCATCAATGAGTCCTACTCCCGATTCTGGGAGTGGACTTGGAGCAACACGCTGAACTATGCCAAGGCGTTCGATCGACACACCTTCGCCGTACTGCTGGGACAGGAAGCGACTGAATTGCAAAGCCGGGGTATCGATGGGGCGATGAATAACTTGCTGACGACGGACATCGACAGCAGGTATTTGCAGGACGCCATCGGCGACCCGGAGACGAAGAATGTCAACAGCGGCGGCGGC
>JBDHCY010000309.1:0-7848 GCA_039591795.1 Gemmatimonadota bacterium
TGCGGCGCGGGCCAACAGCAGGCTTGCCACGTTTGTGCAGGTGATCAAGAGCACCAGCCCGACGGCTCCCAACAGAGACAGGAGCGCCGGTCGCACATGCTCGACGATGTCGGCATCCATAGGACGGACCTCGATGCGCGTACCGGCGTTCTGATAGAATGGTATCTCGTCGCGCTGCCGCTGGGCGATGACGTCCATCTCCGCCTGGGCCTCATCGACGCTGACGCCGGCCTCGAGTCGACCGATGACCGCACCCGTGTTATCGCTGTCCTGATCTCGCCAGGACCCTTCGTCGCGCCTGAAGCGACCCAACTCGATCCGCAGCGGCGTCCAGGCATCGATGTCCGCGAGGAGTCCGGTGTGGGCGGGCATGAGCAGCTCGAATTGGGCCGGCATCACGCCGACGACTTCCATGGTCTGGTCGTTCACCTGGATCGTCCCGCCCACAACCGCCGGATCTCCTCCAAACCGCCGCTGCCACAGGCCGTGGCTCAGGATGATGACGCTGGGCGGGGCGGTGAACGTGGTGTCATCGAACGCTTCGGCCGGAAGTACGGCTTCGCCGGGGTTGAACGTGCGGCCCACCGCCGCGTCGACCCCAAGCACCTCAAAGAAGTTTCCCGAGATCAGCCCCACTCTGGCATGTTCGGCTCGGCCATCACCGCTCAGCACCACGTCGGTCACGTTGTTGGTGAAGGCGAAATCCTCGAACAGGTCGGCATGCTCCTGATAATCGACGACATCGGGAGCCGGAATGCGCAGACTGTGTTCACCGGAGTTGACCGTCCTGTGCCACAGCAGGACGAGCCGACCTGGATTCTCGTAAGGGAGAGGACGCGCGAGCACGGCGTGCACGACGCTGAAGATGGCCGTGTTGGCTCCGATGCCCAATGCGAGGGTAGCGATCACCGCCGCCGCGAATCCCGGGCTGCGTCGCAGCGTGCGAAACGCGTAGCGCAGGTCGAGAAGCATGCTCGTCACTCCTCCCACAAAGCCGAGGTTCGCAAGTTTCCTACTTGAAGTTGCAGGGCAAGTGCAAGCGGCATGCCAGTGAGACCACCATGCAAACAGCTACCCGGTGCGCTTCACGACCCGGACGGTTGCAGCGGATGTGCGCAGATGGGAAATGCGATCCCAGATCCGGACACGTGATCGGTGGATCCAGCGCCTCGGAAGCCGACCGTCTACCGGCGCGCTACTGATCCCCTAATCCGTATTTCTCGATCAATCGATTCAACCTTGGCCGACTCACCCCACCCCGACAAGGGCCCTACGGGCGGCCCTATCGTTGCGTGCTCATGCTCTGGTAGAGGTTGATCATCGGTTTCTGGTTCACCGAGACCAGTCCTTCTCCCGCGCGGTCGAGGTCGAAGGCGAGCATCATGACGAGCGCGAATGTCAACGCGAGTGCCAGCTTGGCCGCCGGGACGCGTTTCCCTCCCGCGACCCCGAACTGGAAGCCCACGGCGACCATCGCGACGGCAGAGGCAAAGATGATGGCCCACCACATGAATCCCGGAATGCGATAGTACGCACCGAGCACGACGCGACGGGTGTGCAGGTTGAATACCTCGTTGAGGGCGGCGGCAAAGGACTCGGGAGCCCCGACGCCGTCTTCGATCATGACTTCGATGTGGGACCACATGACCACATCAACTGCTGCAGCGTCCGGGCGTGCGCTTCCACCAGGTGCAGCGTCTCGGGCTGACCGTATGCGTAGACGATACCGGCGCGGGCCTGCACGTAGTCGCGCAATAGGCTCCGCACCGTGGTGCGGTGGGGCTCGGGCAGCATGCTCGTGCGGAGGTACGCCGTTTGTATGGCCGTCACGTCGTCGAGCAGCGCGGCCTTGCGAGCATCGAACCGGCCGGTGGCTGACCCGAACGTCATCGCGATCACGAATGCCATGAGGCCGAGCACGGCCGCGCCCACGGTGCCGATGGGGCGTGCGGATTCCTGTGCGATGTGCTCACGGGAACGCCGCCCCAGCCGCAGGCCCACCTCGATCGCGAGGAGTGCGACGATAACCATGATCGAGAACACCATCCACAGGGGAATCGCGTCGAGACCGTAGCCCGCCGACGTCTTCATGGACTCTACGGCGCGGATCGACGGAAGTATCGGTACGAGGACGGCGAGCGCAAGGGCGCGATGGCGCGTCGCGTCGCGCACGACCCGCGGTCGGTGGAGTTGCACACGGGCCCGGACCTGCCTCCGCGCCGGGAATGGGTGGAGCCGTACCCGACGGGCCACATCTTCTACGCCCCCGCATCTCGGAGTGCCCGAGAGATAAGGGTTGAGGCCACTGACCGCTTTGGGCGGGTCTACTCCGTTCCTGTTCCGCGCTCGGCCTAGGCAGCACGCGGTCCGGAGTTCTGCGAATCCGACCCAGCAAGGCGTCAGAACCGCGAGAAGGAGGGCGCGGAAGGATACTCCGAGCGGAAGTAGGTTTCACCACCGACCACAATCCCTCTGCAAGATCCTCCAGCCCGGTTCGGGCCACTCCGGAAATCGCGTAGACCGCGAACGAGTCGGGCGCTGAGACGCCCGGCGGATCCTTTTCTGCTGGCAACAGATCCACTTTCGAGATGACGATGCAATGCGGTTTCTCCGCCAACTCGCGGCTGTATTCCGCCAGCTCGTTCTTCAGCAGTTCGTATTCGGCCTGGGCATCTTCGACATCGCACGGGATCAGGTAGACGAGGGTGCGCGTCCGCTCGATGTGTCGTAGGAACTTCAGGCCCAGTCCTTTTCCTTCGTGCGCTCCCTCGATGATCCCCGGGATGTCCGCCATCACCATCGTGCGCCCATCCGACAGCTGGACCACGCCGAGGTTCGGTTCCAGCGTGGTGAACGGGTAGTCGGCGATCTTCGGACGCGCCGCCGACATCGCCGCCAGCAGCGTACTCTTCCCCGCGTTCGGTTGGCCCACCAGTCCGACGTCGGCGATGAGCTTTAGCTCCAGCTCGATTCGCCTTTCGATGCCTGCTTGCCCGGGCTCGTGCTCCCGGGGCGCCTGGTGGGTGGGCGTGGCGAACGAGGCGTTGCCGCGACCGCCGCGACCGCCCCGGGCTACGACCACCCGATCCCCGGGGTTCACGTCCTGTTCCTACCCATTCCATGCCGGCCCCGCTCGGCCTTGTATTGCTGCTTGTACTGATAGTCCAGTAGAGTAGAAAGAGAAGAGTCAGCGACCAACACCACGTCGCCACCGCGACCGCCGTCACCGCCGTCGGGACCGCCGCGGGGGACGTACTTCTCCCGGCGAAACGACAGGCAGCCGGATCCGCCATCGCCACTGGCCACGTATATGAGCGCGTGATCGATGAGCACGGCTACTTCTTCCCGTTGACGAGCGACCAGAGCTTGAGGGCCAACTCGAGGTGCTCGGGCGGTGCGTACTTCGCGGCATGCTGGACCGTTTCTTCGACGTCCTCGGGTACGACACCCGCATTGAGCGCGCCCTGCAGGTGCGAGCGGAGCTGCCGGCGTCCCCGCTCACCCTGCACCACCAGCATCGCCACGATCAGCATTTCGCGGATGTCCAGGGAAAGGCCGGGCCGGCCGAGAACCTTGCCGTAGCCCTCCGCCACCATCCAGCGATCCAGGTCGGGGTGGAAGCGTGCGATGTTCTCGCGCAGCGACTCGTAGTGATCGCCGTAGACCGTGGCGCACATGTCTTCGCCGCGCTCCAGCCACAGATCCCAATCTTCGGCCGCCGGCGCGGGAGCTTCGGCCACATGGCTGCGCCAACGGCGCAACGCCTCGATGGCCGAGGGAAAGCCGAGAAACAGATACGATTGAAGCAGCGCCTCTTCGACTTCGTTCTCGCGACTGGCAGCGAGCAGCCGCTGGAAGGCCGCCTCCATCCCCGACGTGTCATTCGCCGCTTGCGTCGCTGCCAGCTCGACCAAATCCCACACCCAACCCTCGAAGCACATGGCTAGTTCGCCCTTTCCACCTGGAAGTCCGGCCGAACCTCGCCGACGATCTCGCCCCGCGTATTCTTGACGACCGAGAAGTGGCGATCGTCCAGTTGCTCCAGCTCTTCGCCGCTGAGCAGCCCGAGACTTTTCAACACCTCGACGACCGCGGGCCCGATCGCACGCTTGTGGCCGTCCTCGATCTTCACCGTGATACCTATCCCGGTCTCGCGATCGCCCAAACAGTAGACCGCTTCGGCACCGTACTTCGCCAGCAATCGACCGCCCGCCACGTCCATCAAGCGCGTAGTCAGACGTCCCGTTCCGCCGACGTACCACGGCTCGCCCGTCATGGCTGAAGTGATGCGTCCGGCCGCACTGGTCCGATCGGTCTCTGCGCTGGTCACGACGTTCGCATAGATGTCGGCCATGGCGTTGAGCGGTAGAGCGAACGAGGGGACACCGCAGCCGTCGACACCCAGGGGGATCGCCTCGCAATCGGCTCGCGCCCGCGCCGCGATCTCCGAGCAGATGCGGACCTGCACGGGGTGATCGGGCTCGATATAGCCCTTCGTGTCGACGTCGCAGTGACGCGACCAGGCAAGCATGCCGGCATGCTTGCCCGAGCAGTTGTTGTGGATCCGCGAAGGCGACCGCCCTTCATCGCGCAACGCTTCGGCGGCCGGTTTGTGAAACGGCCACTGCACACCGCACTCGAGATCGTCTTCCGTACAATCGATGCGCGAGAGGATCGCCTCCACCGCTTCTATGTGGCCGGGCTCGCCCGAGTGCGAAGCGCAGATGACCGCCAGTTCGGCGTCGCTAAACCCGAATGCGTCCGCAGCGCCATCTGCGACAACGGGCAACGCCTGAATCGGTTTCGCCGCCGAGCGGAGGAAGGTGACGAGTTCCGGGTCGCCCACCCATGCGATGAGTTCGCCTTGCGGGTTTATCGCTGCCGCGGAGACGCGGTGGCGGGACTCGACGCGGCCGCCACGCGTTACCTCGACAATTGCATCTCTTCTACTCAAAGAACTCGCTCCAAGCGCGTGTGGATTGAGACGCCGACCCTACAGGGTCAACGAACTAGCCAGACAATATACGAAATGCGAAGGGCTGCGCTGAATAGAGCGAACCCGCAGCCGGCTCAGGTCCGCCTCCTCCAAATCTCCATGAGGAAGCGCATCGTCGCCGAGTCGGGTTGGGCGTCCCCAGCGACGATGGGAAGGTCGTCAGGTCGGTCCACGTCGTACCATTCGGGCAATAGGGCAAGCGAGAGCTCGGCCTCACGTACGCGCTCGAGGCTAGCGTCGAGGGCCCCGGGAGTGGACCAGGGGATGTCCTCGAAGGCCTTTTTCGCCTCGGGCCAGGCTCCGCGCCGAAGGCCAACTGCGTAGTACCCACCGTCCCGACTGGGGCCGAAGATAATGTCGGCGGAGTCCAGGCAATCGAAAGCCTGCGACAGGTACTCGGCCGGCAGGGTTGGGTGATCGCTCCCGACGACGATCATCTTCTCGATCCCTCGATCGAACGACGTCTCGAACGCGGCGGAGAGCCGTTCTCCGAGATCACCCTCGACCTGTGAACCAACCGTGAGGCCCGGGAAAAGAGCGTGGAATTCGGGCAGCTCTTCACTCTCGCCGGCGACGAGCAACTCGAGGCTGCTGCCGGCAATGCTCTCGGCGACAGCCAGCGTGTCTGACAGCGCCGCGAGATGGAATTCTGCCGCCTCGTCCGGCGAAAGTGTGGGAATGAGCCGCGTCTTAACCGATCCGGAGACGGCCGGCTTGGCAAAGACGACGACGAGGAGCTTCTCCGCCATCGGATTTAAGAGAAGTTCACGAGGTCGAAGAGATTGACCGTGACGATTCTCAGCCCGAGTAGGAAGAAGACAACGGCGAACATCGGCCGCAGCCGTTGGGTGGGCATGCTCAACTGAAGTCGCGTGCCCAGGGGTACGGCCAGGATGGCCCCCACAGCCAGCGCCAAGGCAGCCGGGGTGTGAAAATACGTGAGCACGGAGCCGGGTGTGCGAAAGGCGCCGCTGACGGCGTAACTGACCACACCCATCAAGGCTGTAAAGGTGATGAGGGCCAGAGACGTCGCCGTGACCTTTCGAATTGGCACGTGCAGCCAATAGATGAGCACCGGGATCGCCACCAACCCACCGCCGACTCCCAGCAGCGCCGAGAAGAACCCCACGGCGGCGCCGCCGACGAGCGCGCGCCTGGTGCTAATGCCGCCTTCTTCCGACACGGCGCTTTCCCGCTTCTTACTGAACGCCAGTCGCGTTGCGATGATCAACAGAAAGACGCCGAACGCGAGCTTCAGCCACTCGCCGGGCACCAGGACCGCCACGCGAGCACCCAGCACCGCCGTGAACACGCTGGCGATGCCCATACGCCAGACGGCGTTCCACTCGACCAACCCTTCCCGATGGTAAAGCCACGCACCGCGCACGCTGATGGGCACGATGACCAAAAGGCTAGTGGCGTGTGCGATGACCGCCTGGTCGGAATGCAGAACGCCGACGCCGGAAAGTTCGGGTCGGGCCAGAAAAAAATAGAGGAAGGGGACCATCACGGCCCCTCCCCCTATGCCTACCAATCCCGAGATCGCGCCGGCTAGAAGCCCTAGGGATAGGGCCGCCAGCCAGCCGGCGAACGTCATCCGCGTTCCTTAGTTCTCACGCGCGGGCGGCCAATTATCGCTCTCGCGGGATCCCGCTAGAGCGAACAGCTGCGCCTGTGAGTCACCCTCGCGAAGTAGCTCGGCCGCGGTCTCGACCTGACGGTCGATGAACAGACGGCGACGCAGCGAAGTCTTCTCGTCGAAGGTGACCGTTGCCAGCTGAATCCCAAGCTCGCGTTCCACCAACCGGCGCGCGCCGTCGAACAACTCGCGGCTCACTTCGATCCCGCTGTCCTCGATCCAAGCGTACAGCTCGACGAGCATGTCGTTGGAGACGTGGAAGTCGGGCTTCAACTCGGGATGCGAGTCGCTATACGCCACGGCGAAACGGAACACGGCGTCGTAGTACGCGCCCAGCTGTTCACCTAACGCAGTGCGGAAATCCCGTTCGACCTGTGTCGTCGTGTCCGAGCGGACGATCAGATCGGGGTTGATTCCACCGCCGCCAAACACCTCGCGCCCCGATTCCGTGTAGTACACAACGGCTTCGCCTGACGCCGTCATCTCACCCGGCTCACCCATCGCCACCATCGGGCCGTGCTCGCCCGGCTCGCGCTGGATCGAGCGACCGCTGGGCGTATACCACTTCGCCGTAGTCAGCTTGAGGAAATTCCCCCCGTCCAGCGGGTAGAGGGTCTGGACCGAGCCCTTGCCGTACGTCGGCGTACCGACGACGAGCGCACGGTCGTGCAAACGCTGCCGGGCACACCGGCAGAGCGGGTCGGCTTGCGGCCCGGTGACCGGCTCATCGAAGTGGACGGCGAGTCGATGCATGGATGGAACCCCGACAGAGCCGACTTCTTTTCCGCTCTCCAAGAAGAGATCGGAAACCGCCACCCCTTCCTCGAGTAGACCGCCCGGGTTGCCGCGAATGTCCAAGATCAAGCCGGTCATGCCCTCGGCCTCGAGCTGAGCTATGGCTTGACGAATATCATCCGCAGAGTTGTCGCTGAACTGCTGGTGCCGGATGTAGCCGATCTTCGGTTCGTACATGAACGCCGTCACGTAGACGACGTGGATCTCGTCGCGAACGATCGTCACGGGGATCGGCTCTGATACGCCGATACGCGCGATCATCAGGTCGACAGAGCTCCCCCTCGGCCCGCGCAGCACGCCCACCGCTCTGTCGGGGTTCCATCCATGCATCGACTCGCCGTCCACTTCGATGAGCCGGTCACCGGGCCGCAAGCCGACCCGCTCTGCCGGTGTGCCCGGCAGCGTTTGCACGACCGTG
>JBDHCY010000310.1:0-5015 GCA_039591795.1 Gemmatimonadota bacterium
GCCCCTCGGCGCGGCTGGCCAGCTCCTCGAACCAGGAACGGCGTCACGAGAACCGGCTGGGGCGTCCGGTCGCCATCGGCGCGGAGCACTTTCACAGCGACTTTGCGATCGTGCCGCAAGTCCTCGGCGAGATAGACAGTCGCCATGCCGCCCTCACCGAGGCGGCGTTCGATCCGGTAGCGGTCGGCGAGAGCGGTGGAGAGGCGGGCGGTCACGTCAGCCATGGTGGGCAAACATAGGGTTACACGGGCGAAACGGCGAGAAGGCTATTCGGAGTTGCCCCGCTGCCGAGTCGTTGCCGCTACCGCGGTCGCACCACCCATCGCTGCACGAGATGCGCTTCGGCGACCGGGCCGTAGCCCACGTGCAACTCGTATATGCCCGACTCACTCGGCGTCCAGGTGAAGTCGGCAGTCTCTCCTACGCTCAGCGGCGCGAGCCGGTCCACCGGCACGCGCTGGTGGACTGGCAAGTCGGCACCGTCCTTGGCGAGTAGCGTGATGGGAACGGTCTCGCCGTCGCGGGTGAGCCAAGCGGAGATCCGACCCGCCGGAGCGATGTGGATGACTCGGAACCGGTGAGTCTCACCCAGAAGCAGCCCCTAAATTAAGCGTGATTTCAAATGGTATACGGTATTCTGGCGGATATCGTTGTCTGGTTTCACCTGGCCTTTGTGCTTTTTGCCGTGCTGGTGGAATCGAACGCCTCACCCTCAGGGAGGACGATCAGGGGGCCGTAGAGTCCGCCCGAAAGTTGGTGGACGTCATCTAGGTGCGAGTGGTAGATGAACGTGCCCGGTCGGAGGAGCGACAGTCGATAGGTGAACGAATCGCCCGGAGCGATCAACGGCGACACGCGCCCCTCGGACGAACTCCAACCCGGCACACCATCCGCCCACCCGTCCAACTCGAGTCCGTGCCAGTGAATCCCCGTAGGAACACTCATGCGATTGTGCACCGTCGCGTTCACGCTCTGGAACTGATGGAACACCAGGAGCGGACCCGGCACGTCCGACAGGCTGTCTGCGGTGAAGTCCGGGTCGACGGAGAAACCGTACCGGTACCCGTTCGTATCTCCGTATTCATTCGCGTACAAGTCCACGTCGACTGGTGCACCACGAGAGACGAGATCGGTGGGCCCGGGGGCCACTTCGATCCCGACGACCAACCCTGCCATGTGGACATGCGCGTGTTCCGGATCGGACTCCTCCGCGCCGGGCAGTCGGATCTGCGGCGCGACGTGGAACGAGAGGTGGCAGTGAAAGAGCCAACGCCCCGGCCTTGTCGCGGTCCATTCCATCAGCATCGTCGTCCGCGGTCGCATCGACTCCGTCACGACGAGTCGTCGGTCCGCATCGTCGTAGACGGTGTCTCCAGTGACGGTGCCGCGCGACAAGACCGAATAGAAGAAGCCGTGCAGGTGCATCGGGTGTTCGCGGTTGCTTGCGTTCACCACTCGCCACCGAAGTTCCTCCCCGACCTCCAGCGCAACCCGCTCGGTGAAGGGCCACGACTTGCCGTTGATCGCGAGCCCCTGGAAGCTCCCGCCCTCGGCGGTCGTATCGTCGATCGGATCGGAGAAGATGTTCATGACGAAGATGCGATCCGGAGGTGATCCACCGGCCGGGTCGACGACGAACGCCCCGGCGAGCTGCTCGCGCTCGAAAAACTCCCCCTTTTGGGGGTCTGGCGCCGGACCTTCGCGAAACCAGTACAGATAGGTTCCCGGCGCCCCCGCGTCGAACTCGACGGTATGCGCTCCGCCGGGTTCGACCACGAACGGCTCCACGTTCTCGGCGGGCCGTGTGTGGAGACCGAAGACCGTCAGAGGGTCGTGGTCGAGTCGGTTGCGCACGTGCACTCGGACCCGTGTGCCGGTCTCCACCCGAATCAGAGGAGCCGGTATCACCGGCGCCCCACCTGCCTCGGCGACCGCGGCGACACGGAGGCCCGGTCCGGCTCGGGTCTCCACCCGCCAATCCGCCCGGACGACCTCGAGCGCGACCTCACGGACTCCCCCGCGGAGGGTCCCGGCCGCGACCGTGTTGTCGTTCGGCGCGACGAGCGGGAGCTCGCTTGCGGGTCCCGGTGGCAGATACGGCGAAGTCGTCTGCCCGTGTGCCGGTCCGGCGATCATACAGGTGACCACCGCCGTAGCGGCCACGGCTGCGTGTGTCACACCTGCTGAGCGATGCTCCGACCGCGCTCCCCTGAGACCTGCGGGCGCCAGAGATGTCCTCACTTCACGTTCCACATCTGGCGCTTGATGGCGAATAGTCTGCTGTAGGAGGCGGAGTCGTTATTGCTGACGGCCGTCTGATAGCGTTCGCATAGCTGTTGCACGACTTCCAGCGGGTCGGTCACAATCTTCTCCTCCCTAGGTGACTTGGAACGGAGCCCGCGCGGACTCTAACGGAGTCCACGGTGGCCATGCCGCCTTCACCGAGGCGGCGCGGGATCTGGTAAGGGTCGGCGTAGTGGAGAGGCGTGGCCTGACTTCAGTCAACGAAGGCCACTCCACACCGACTCCGCTCAAGACCTATCGGAGCCTCTCCAGTACTGCTTGGAACCGGGGATCACCATGGAGCGAGGTGAGATCGGAGTCGTTCTCGACCCATCCCCGCAAGCCGAAGCCCAAGTCCACGGCTTTCTCGAGGCAGTCGAGCGCCTCGGCACGCTCGCCCTGCACGGCAAAGAAGCACGCCGTGTTGTAGAGGAGCCCCGAATCCTCGGGGTCGGCCGCCAGCGACCGCCGCGCCCACTCGAGACCCCGCTCCTTTTCCCCTTGGTGGGCCAATGCGACCGCCCCGATGTTGAGCGCCCGCGCGTCATCCGGGTTGAGCTCGAGGTGCCGCTCGGTCAGCTGGAGCATTCGGGCCCAGGTGGCGGCACTGTCCGACTTGCGATCTAGTCCCTCGTAGGCCAACGCGAGGAAGCTGGGCGCCAGATAGTCGTCGGGCCGGAGCGCAGCTGCGGTCTCGAACTCCGTGGCCGCCTCCGCGAGCTTCCCTTGCTGCAGCAGCGCCCTGCCGTAGAAGTAGTGCGCCTCGAACAGCTTCGGGCCGAGGCGGATCGCGGTCTCGAACTCCTGATTCGCCTCTTCGAACCGTTTGCTGAACGCGAGAGCCATTCCGCGAGAGGTGCGGACCTCCGCCAGCTCCGGATCGAGCTCGATCGCTCTGCGGCTGGCCGAGTCCGCGCGCTCCAGGTGCGCCGCGCTGGCATCCCAGTAGGTGTAGATGTAGGCGGAGCAATCGGCGATGCCGGCGTAGGCGAGTGCGTAGTTGGGGTCGATCTCGATGGCGCGCTCGAACATGCGACGGGCGTATTCGACGCCTTTCCGCCGCCACTGGTGGAAGAACTGGCGGCCGCGGAGGTAGTAGTCGTAGGCCTCGACGTCCGCCGTTGGTGCCTTCTCGATGGCGCGCTTGGCCTTGTCGCTCAGGACGACGCGCAGGGCCTTGGCGATGCTCTCCGCAATCTCGTCCTGAATCGCGAAGACGTCCTCCATCTCGCGGTCGTAGCGTTCCGACCAGAGGTGGTAACCGTCGGCGACCTTGATGAGCTGAGCCGTGATCCGGAGCTTGCTCCCCGCCTTGCGCACGCTGCCGCCGAGGACGGCGGCCACGTTGAGCTGGCGCCCGATCTCCTGTACGTCCTGGTCCTTGCCCTTGAAGCCGAAGGCCGAGGTGCGGGAGGCGACCTGCAGCTCCTCGATCTTCATGAGCGCGTTGATCAGCTCCTCGGCCATCCCCTCGCAGAAGTACTCCTGGTCGCGCTGGGGGCTCATATCGGCGAATGGGAGCACCGCGATCGACTTGGCCGAATGGGTCGCCGGCTGGGCCACCGCAGTGGCGTAGGGTGGCGTGATCACCTTGGGCGAGCCCAGCGCCCGCACCACCAATGCCGCCGTGTCGAAACGCTGTTCCGGCTCCCGGGCCAGGGACTTCGTCACCACCAGCTCCAGCTCGCCGGTCACCTCTTTCCGCGCCACTCGTACCGACGGCACCGGCTCGGTGAACCGCTTGGTGATTAGCGCTTGCGCGGTGGAGCCCGTGAACGGGGCGCCGCCCGTCAGCATCTCGAAGAGCACGCAGCCCAGGCTGTAGAGGTCGCTTCGGCCATCGGGTTCCCCCTCGCCCATGGCCTGCTCCGGACTCATGTACGCCGGAGTCCCCACCGCGATGCCTGTCTGGGTCAGGCTCTCCCCGCCCGCCGCACTGACGGCCTTGGCGATCCCGAAGTCGGTGACGATCGCCTCGCCCTCGTGGAGCATGACGTTTTCGGGCTTGATGTCCCGGTGCACCACCCCGTGGCGGTGGGCGTAGTCGAGCGCGGCCGCGATGTCCCGTCCCAGCTTCACAGCGTCTTCCACCGGGAGTTGTTTCTCCCGTTGGAGCCGGTCCCGCAGCGACTCGCCCTCGACGAACGGCATGACGTAGTAGAGCAGGGTGTCGGCCTGGCCGGAATCGTACAGGGGCAGAATGTGGGGATGCTGCAGCCGGGCCGCGATCTGGATCTCGCGGAGGAACCGCTCTGACCCCAAGCTGGCGGCTAGCTCGGGATGCAGGACCTTGAGCGCCACGTCGCGATCGTGCTTCTGGTCCCGCGCCAGGTAGACCGTCGCCATGCCGCCACGGCCAACCTCGCGATCGACCACGTAGCGCCCCGCGAGGCCTTCTGCCAGGCGGGACTGCAGATCATCCGTCAACCGAACCCTCGTGGGAAACTGGGAACACCCGCAGCGGAGGAATAAGCTACCATCGGGCAGGGGAGGCGGCCAGATCGGTGGCTAGCCGGGCCGGGACCAGCCCATGGGGCGCTAGGTTGCCGCTGGCGCCGAATCGCCGGGCGCCCCGCGCAGCACGAGGCGCCTACTCACCGTTCGATGAACATCGAGTCTGACCAAGTCGCGTCAGCGCGTCGGACCACAAATGCCAGGGAAGTTCGCCAAGATGTGGCAGGCTAAGCGGGGACGCTAGTCGACGCACGTCGACCGTGGTGACCGGCTCGACG
>JBDHCY010000311.1:0-4416 GCA_039591795.1 Gemmatimonadota bacterium
AGCCGTGGTCCGGCTCGGTGACCGCCCAGCAGCCGATGATCGAGCCGTCGGTGCAGGCGTAGTACGGTGCGGCGAACTCCTCGATCAGCTGGGGCTGGCCGGAGAGGAGTGCCACCTCGGCGTGGGTGCCCGCCAGGAAGATGGCCCCGGTGAGGCCGACACTGCCCCAGGCGAGCTCTTCGAGCACCAGGTGCCGTTCGAGCGGGGAGAGGCCCATCCCGCCGAGCTCGCTGACGCCGCCCAGGCGCGTGTAGCCGAGCTGCGCGGCCTGCCGCAGCACGTCGAAGAAGGGCGAGCCCGCGGCCACCACCTCCGCCGGGGAGAGGCGGTCGAGCCCGATGCCCGTCGGGCGCAGCACGTCTTCGGAGAACTTGTGCGCGGCGTCGCGCAGCTCTCGCTGCTCGTCCCCGAGACCGAGGTCGTAGTCCAGATACTCCATCCTTCGGACCCTCCTAGCTGCCCTTCACCTCGATGAGGCGGGTCTCGTGGGCGTCTCGGGCGCGTCGCGAGTGATCTTCTCGCAGGCGTACGAGAATGCAAGTGTGGTACTCATGGTGCTGGGGATCTGATCGGCCGAGCGCCGGGAAGGAAGGGAAGATGACCGAGAACGATCTGGAGGCGCGGATTCTCTGGCTCGTCGACATCGAGGAGATCAAGCAGCTCAAGCACCGTTACTGCGCTTTCTGCGACGACGACTACGACCCCGACGGACTGGCGCCCCTGTTCACTGAAGACGCCGTCTGGGACGGCGGCCCGTTGGGCTTCGCCGAGGGGCGCGATGGGATACGCGCGTTCTTCGCGAACGCGCCGAATCTCGTGAAGCTGGCGGTTCACCACGTGACGAATCCGATCATCGAGATCGACGGCGACCGTGCGCTCGGCTCGTGGTACCTGTGGCAGCCGATGGTCCTTCAGGGCGGAGACCAGGGCATGTGGCTCGCCGCCCGCTACTCGGACCGCTATCGCCGAGAGAGCGGACGCTGGTTGTTCGAGCACGTGAAGATCGACGTGCGCTTCTTCTCACCCTACGAGGAGGGGTACGGCCGGGTGCCCATGGCAGAGGTGCCGTCGTGATCGGATCGGCGAACGAATCGAGGAGACAGCCATGAAGCCGGAAGAGCTCATCGAGCGGACGCGCGCCTTCTATCAAACCGCTCTGACCGATCTGGAGAAGGCGTTGGAGCTGTACGTCGCGACCGAGAGATTCGTGTGGGAGAACCCGCTTCCGTCGCACGTCCCCTTCGGCGGAACCTATGAAGGCCACGATGGACTGCGTCGATATCTCGCCCTGGTGAACGACACCATCGAAATCAACCAGTTCGAATTCGGCGAGGTGGTCGCCCAGGGCGATACGGTCATGGCCGCCGGTCACGAGGCGAGCCGCGTCCGGGCCACGGGGCGATCCTACGAGATGGACTTCGTCCACCTCGTGAAGTTCACGCCCGACGGCAAATTGCTCAGCGTCCGGGAGTACAACGATACCGCGTCCATCGGGGAGGCGTTCCGGTTGACATGACGACACCGTCCCGCCGATGAATGGTGTCACCTGCACGAAGGAGCTCCGGGAAGGAGACGAGGGATGGAAACCGTGGCGCAGTCGAAGCGGCAGCTCGCATGGGTCTTCGATCTCAACAAGTGCATCGGGTGCCAGACCTGCTCGGTAGCCTGCAAGGTGCTCTGGCCCGGAGAGGATCCGGGTACGGACTCGATGTGGTGGATGACGGTCAACACGCAGCCCGGGCGCGGCATGCCCCGCGATTGGGAAACCATGGGTGGGGGCTACGTCGATGGCCGCCTGCAGCTCGGCCGCCGGCCCACTGCAGACGAGATCGGTGGCGGCTGGGACTTCAACTACGACGAGGTGCTCAAGGGCGGCCGCGGGCGCGACGTCCACCTGCAGGCGATCAGCGGCAATTCCAGCTGGGGAATGAACTGGGACGAGGACGAGGGCGGCGGCCAGTATCCCAACTCCTACCTCTTCTACCTGCCGCGGCTGTGCGCGCACTGCTCTCGACCTTCCTGTGTCGAAGCCTGTCCACACGACGCGATCTTCAAGCGTGAGGATGACGGGATCGTCCTCATCGACGAAGCGAGCTGCCGAGGCGATGGCTCCTGCATCGAGGCGTGCCCGTACAAGAAGATCGACTTCAACGCGCTGCGCGGGGTCTCTCAGAAGTGCATCGGGTGCTTTCCGCGTATCGACCACGGTGTTGCCCCGGTATGCGTGCGACAGTGCCCGGCGCGGGCGGTGTTCGTGGGGTTTCTCGACGACGAAAGCTCAGCCGTCCACGAGCTCGTGCGCCGGTGGAACGTGGCGATCCCGCTGCATCCGGAGTTCGGCGTGGAAGCCAACGTCTACTACGTGCCGCCGCTGGCGCCGGCACCGACCAACCCCGATGGCAGCCTCGATGAGGAGGGCAGCCGCATTCCACCCGAGTACCTGGAGTCGCTGTTCGGTCCCGCGGTTCATACGGCGCTCGCGACTCTGAAGACGCAGCTCGAAAAGCGGCGGCGCGGCGACTCGTCGGAACTCCTGGACACCCTCATTCTGTACCAGTGGAAGGACGCCCTCGGCCACCTCTACCGCGATCCAGCCGACATCGATTGGACCAGCGAACCCACGAAGAGAGGTCGCCCATGAGCCATCCGATGAACGGGAGCTGGGCAGACGCGTATCGAGACAAGTGGAAGTGGGACGAAGTCACGTGGGGCACGCACTGCGTCGATTGCTATCCGGCCAACTGCCCCTACCGCGTCTACGTCCGCGACGGCCGTGTCGTCCGCGAGGAACAAGCGGCAACCTTCACGACCGTCGAGCCCGGAGTCCCCGACATGAACCCCACCGGCTGCCAGAAGGGAGCGGCGTGGAGCCGGATGATCAACGGAAAGGATCGCGTGACGTACCCCTTGCGCCGCGCCGGCGAGCGCGGCGAGGGCCGCTGGACGCGCGTCTCCTGGGACGAGGCGACGACCGAAATCGCCGACGCGATGCTCGACGCCATGGAGGAATCGGGGCCCCGGTCGATCCTGCGTCCGGGCACGACCGAGGGGGGCGTTCAGACGATCGCCCTCGCGAACAACATCTTCTTGCGTCTCGGGGCCTCGGTCTCGGACGTGCTTGGCGAAGTCAATGACGTCGCCCCCGGTCTGTTCATCACGTTCGGACGCTACGGCACGTGCTCCAGTCACGACGATTGGTTTCACTCCGAGCTGATACTGATCTGGGCCAACAATCCAGCCCAGAGCAACATCTCCACGTTCCACTACGTCACCGAGGCGCGGTACGACGGCGCCGAAGTCGTCACGGTTGCGCCCGACTACAGCCCCTCGGCCGTCCACGCCGATCAGCACGTGGCCGTCCAGATCGGCTCCGACGCCGCGCTCGCCCTGGCGATGTGCCATGTCCTCGTCGACGAGGGGCTGGTCGACGAGCCGTTCGTGCGCGAGCAGACCGATCTCGGTCTGCTGGTGCGCACGGACACGGGCCGCTTCCTGCGGCAGTGCGACGTCCGTGAGGGCGGATCCGACGAGGTGTTCCACCTCTTCGACACCCGCAGCCGGCAGATCGCCGAGGCGCCGCGGACGCTCGATCTCGCCGGCCTCGAGCCGGCGCTGGACGGCACGTACCGCGCGACCCTCAAGGATGGCACGGAGGTCGCAGTGGAGCCGGCATTCGTTCGGTTGCAGCGCCGACTCGAGGCCTACGCACCCGAAGACGCGGCGGTCGTCTGCGGCGTCCATCCAGAGCGGATTCGTCAGCTCGCACGCAAGGTGGCGAGCAAGCGCACGCGCATCATCACCGGCTGGACGACCGGCAAATCGTATCACGGCGACCTGATGGAGCGGGCCATGTGTCTGGTCATCGCCCTCACCGGCAACTGGGGGAAGAAGGGCGCCGGCATTCGCGGCATCGGTGCAGGCATGTTCGATGGGCCCTACCTCCAGCCATTGAAGCCACGCACGGGTCAGCAGGTGACCGAAGAGATGTCTCGAGCCGAGGAGGAGCGAACCCGGGCGGCCCTGGCCGACGATCCCACGCTCACCCGAGAGATCCTCATGACACAGATCGCCTCCGAGGGGGGCTTGAAGCTCGGCGCGACCTCGCCCTTCTTCTTCTGGTACAACCAGTGCGGCTACCGCGACGTGTACAACGATCCCTCCCTCAGGGATCCCAGCATGAAGCGCCCCTTCGACGACTACGTACACGAGGCGCTGGAGAAGGGCTGGTGGAAGGGCCTGGACCATCCGACCGTGGACGAGCCGCACCGTGTGCTCTTCAACATCGGGGGGAACCCACTGCGCATGCAGCGGGGCGGCCAGCGAATGCTCCTCGAGCACCTGTGGCCGACGCTCCACATGATCGTCACGCTCGACTTTCGTCTCTCGACCACCGCGCTCTACTCGGACTTCGTCCTG
>JBDHCY010000312.1:0-5256 GCA_039591795.1 Gemmatimonadota bacterium
CGGGCCCACGCCATCTCGCGTTCCACCCGACGCTGCCACTCGTCTTCGTCGCCAACGAACTGGATTCGACGGTGGTCACGCTGCGCTTCGACGCCCTGCGCGGCGCGCTGTCTCCCTTCGACTCCCGATCGACGCTCCCCGCCGGATGGATCGGGACGAACTACCCGGCCGACATTCACCTCGCCCCGTCGGGCCGCACGCTGTACGTGTCGAACCGCGGTCACAACAGTCTCGCCGTGTTCTCCGTTGCGGAGTCGACGGGTGCGCTCTCGCTCGATCAGACCGTCTCGACAGACGGCGACTGGCCACGCAATTTCAGCCTGGATCCGTCCGGGCATTGGCTGCTCGTCGCGAACCAGAGGTCCGATTCCATCGTCGTGTTCGCTCGCGACGAGGAGAGCGGCAGGTTGGCCCCGACGGGCCAGCGGATGGCGTTGCCGAGTCCCGTCTGCCTGCGGTTCCATGCGCGGGTCTGATTCACGCGGTCACAGGCGTACGTGGCACTTGCCTTGGGCTGCCGAGGCCAAATGATCGGGATCTCGCTCCGGAGCATTTCTCCTGTCTGACTGCAAATCACACGGCATGTTGGATACGAATGGCAACCGATAGAAACGAATATGCGGGTTCGCGGACCGATGCGCCTCGCTCCGCAAGTCTCACGCGGCGATCCTGGCATGCTTGTCTCATACTGTTGGCGGCGTGCGGTGGCGGATCGGAAGCGCCGCGCCCGGGGTCTCTCGACCCCGGACTAGAGTCGGCAGACAGCCTGGTGGCTGTCGCCGTGGAATCCAGAGTTCTCCCTGGTGCGGTGATCCTCGTTGCCCGTAACGATCAGTTGATGCTGCACCGGGCGCACGGGTTCGCACAGGCAATGGAGTTGCAGGTGGGGACCGCCGTTCAGGAAGGCGGCACCGATCCCTACATCGCAGCGCCGCAGGCTATGAGCCGATCTCGGCCCATGACCCCCTCGACCGTCTTCGACCTGGCATCGGTCACCAAGGTCATGGCCACGACGATGGCGCTAATGCTGCTGGTCGACCGCGGCCACGAGCAGCGAGGAGAGCTACAGGACCATCCGTGAGATGCCGCTCCAGTGGGGAGTCGGAGAGGCGCGGCACTACTCCGATCTGGGGTTCATGCTGCTCGGCTACCTCGTCGAGCGGGTGACCGGTGTGCCGCTCGACCGGTTCGTCGCTCGGGAGCTGTACGAACCACTGGGTCTCGAGCAGACGGGTTTCAGGCGGGCACGCTGCACCGATTGCCCAGAGGGGCCGTTTGCCGCCACCTCGCACGGGAACCCCTTCGAATTCCGCATGGTGCACGATACGTCATTTGGATACGTGTACTCCGGCGATCCAACGTCCTGGAACGGCTGGCGACGGTATACGCTGGTGGGAGAGGTCAACGACGGCAACGCGTTTCATGCTCACGACGGTATCGCCGGGCACGCAGGCTTGTTCTCCAACGCCACCGAGCTCGCCCGCCTGCTCGAGCTCCTCCTCAACGGAGGCGAACTCGCGGGACGAAGGTTCGTGAGTCCGCAAACCGTGGCGACCTTCCTGGAACCGACGGAGTACGGTCAGGCGCTTGGGTGGCAGAGCCCTTCCTGGGCTCCACCGGGGAGTTTCGCGCACACCGGATTCACCGGCACGTTCGTGATTGGCATCCCGTCCGAGGGTCACGCAGTGGTCCTGCTCACGAACCGGCAAAACTTCGGCGTCGGGAGCAACACGCGATATCCCGACCTTGAGGAGCTTCAGCGAAAGGTGGTGGAGACAGTTCTAGGGGTCCACCGGTAAGGGCAGCGTGTCACGTCTCGTGGGCCAGCAGGATGTTCATCTCCGCGAAGCCCCGGGCGCGCTCGACCTTGAGGCGCTCGACGACCTTGCCCCCTGCGCCCTGCAGCAACGGCAGGACACCCTTCAAGTACGCTTGCACCGACTCCATCTCGGTCGATTCTGGGATCGCGGTGACTACGAGGGTCACCTTCTCAGCCGTGGAGCTGTTCCGCGGCCACGGCTTCGCCGGCACCTCGGCTGAGATGCTCGTGGAGGGCCTCGGCGTAAACCGCTTCAGTCTGTACGCGGAGTTCGGGAGCAAGCTGGGACTCTTCGAGGCCGCCCTCAAGCGCTACGACGAAGAGGTGGTTGAGCGCAACTTCGGGCCTCTTGAGGCCCCAGACGCGGGCTTCGCTGAGGTTCGCGCCTTGCTTGAATTCTTCAGCTCGGCCGGCGAGGGTCCGGCCACCGGTCGAGGCTGCCTGTTGTGTAACACGGCCGTCGAGTTCGGCCCCGACGATCCCAGCGGAGCTGGGTTCGTTCAGCGATACTTCGAACGAGTATCCAACGCGTTCCGCAACGCACTCACGAACGCGCACAGCCGAGGCGAGATGCGGCGGTCAGCGGACCCAGGGATGGAGGCAAGCTTCTTTACGGCCTCCGTCATGGGGTTGTTCGTCATGCTGAGAGCAGACGCGCCAGCAACAGCAATCGAGAGCGCCGCGCAGGTTGCACTCGTCCACCTCGACGCACTGCGCCGGTAGCCGCGCCGAAGCCGCACATTTTCTCGGAGTACACAGGCCCGGCAGGACTCGCGCCGGAGGGGCCAGGCGGGGCGCGAAACGGACCGCTGAGCGGCGAGGCCTGAAGCTGCGACCCACGGTTCTGGAGACGGGTTTCTTCGTCCCGTCCTGTCCATTCTGATCCCGTGCTGTCCCTTCCTGTTGGCTTGCGGATCGTCTGCAGAACCCAGGGGCGCAGCACGAGCTGACAGGCTCCGTGGGCATTCGAATCTCGAAAGCGCATGTCGCAATGACAGTTGCACATCTAGTCCAACGCCGCATCTTAGCCAGAGCCGCAACTCCGTCGGTGGCCTCCCGGCCTCCGCCGCCCGACAGACGCCGCAATCCGACGCCCGCTCGACGACGAAGACCGGTAGGCATAGTGCACTAGCGGCTCATGCCGGATCCGTCCCACAGCCCGAGGGTCGTGCCATGTCGGATCGCATCGCGCTGTTGGCAGTCGTCAGTCTCGGCCTATGCGCTGGATCGATTTCCGCCCAGGAGCCTCCGGAGGCCGAGAATGGGTGGCGAACCATCGCGTTCGAGACCACCCAAGTGACCGCTCCCGACGTCGCCGTCTCACCCGACGGCGCATGGCTGGTCTTCACCCTGCTGGGACATCTGTATCGCCTGCCTGTCACCGGCGGCACGGCCGAGCAGCTCACGTTCGGCCCGTATCACGACATGGACCCGGCGATCTCTCCCGACGGAACCCGAGTGGCGTTTGGCTCGAATCGCGACGGAAGCGACGGAAACGTGTTCGTACTGAATCTGGCTGACGGGACGATCGACCAGGTGACCCACGACAGCCTGGCCGGTCGACCAGCCTGGGCGCCCGATGGGAGCGCAATCGCATATCTGCGGTTGCGCACGCGGTCGTACCACTGCACCACTGGGAGAGCGGGGGTCGCGCGCGTCGCAACGGATGGCGGGGAGCCCGAGTACCTCGCGGACGGTGACAGCCTGATCAGCTCGGTGTTCTACATGCCGGATGGCCAGCTCGCCTGGGCGGTCGTCGAGTTCACCCTGCGGCCCTCGACCCGCATCGCCGGCTTCATTGCGCCCGGTTCGGTCGAGACGCTCGCGACACTCGGTGGGGCAATGGGCCGGGTACTCGTAGATGCTACGGGGAGCGGATTCTATGGCCGCGGCAACCCAAGAGACGGCAATGACGTCGTGGGGGCCGACCACCTCCAGGTCCGGGCGCTTGAGGGCACGGAAGAGCGGCGCATCGCGACACTCACGATGCCCCCATGCCAATGGTCGGTGACGCCCAGGTTCGCGATCGCCCCAGCCGGCGACGCCGTGTACCTCGGGGAAGCCGGACAGCTCTGGAAGTACCGGGTGTCCGATGGTATCCGCGAAGCAATCCCATTTCGTGCGAACGTCACCTTCGAGGTTCAAGGGCCAACCACTCCCCCCACAATGACCTTTCCTGCACCCGGTGATCTCCAGGCGCCGCGGGGCATACTGAGTCCCACACTCTCCCCCGACGGCAAAACGGTCGTCTTCGCTGCGGCCGATCACGCCTGGCGGCAGCCGATCTCCGGAGGGCCCGCCGAGCGGCTCGTCGACGGTGACGGATACGAGCGCGAGCCAACGCTCTCACCCGATGGGCAGCGTCTGATCTTCATTGCGGGCGGCGCGTGGGAACAGGACGTGAAGCTGCTCGACCTCGAATCTCGAGAGATGCAGACCTTGGCAACGGGTCTGTTGTACTGGAGCCCTGCCTGGAGCCGTGACGGACGACAGGTCGCGTTTGTCGGCGCGGAACCCTCCGTTCCCGGCCTCCAGTTGATCGTCGTGGACGTGCTCGAGGGTACCACCGAGCGGTTCACTGTCCCCGGGTCCGGTCGGCCGTCACGACCCCACTTCTCGGCGGACGGGGCGTGGCTGTATTACTCCGCCCAACCGGGCGCAATCCGGTCGCTCTACCGCCTGCGACTCGAGGGCGAGGGCGACCCAGAGGAATTCATCGCGGGAGATCGGCACCTCCACGATGCACTGTTGTCTCCCGACGGTCGGTGGGTGGCGTTTCGCCGAAACAGTGAACTCTGGCTGGCTCCAGCGGATCCGAACCTGCGCGGCAACGAGCCAATTCGTCGCGTGAGCGATGTAGGCGGCGACAATTTCAGCTTCACGCCGGATGGCGCCGCGCTCGTCTATGCGTGGGGAGATAAGGTGTGGCGACGGGCGGTCTCAGGAGGCGATCGCGTAGAGATCCCGATTGGCCTTCACTGGCGCTCTCCCGTCCCCCCTCGCCTCCTGGTACGGCGCGTACGCGTCCTCGATTTCACTTCCGGCGGATTCGGCCCGGAGAAGTCGATATACCTGGAGAACGGACGCATCCGATGGATCGGCACCGAGCCTGAACACGATCTGCCCGGCGACGTTGTCATGCTGGATGCTGAAGGACGTTTTGCCATTCCGGGCCTCTTTGACATGCACGCGCACGCGACTGCGGGCGGGTGGATGCGATCGGATTTCCAGGAGGCGTGGCTCGCCTACGGGGTCACATCGGTTCGAGAGGCGGCCAACGATCTTTCCTTCTCGACGACCTTGGCTGACAAGAGCGACGTCACGGGCGACCCGGTGCCACGCTACTTCTTCGCGGGGAACGAGTTCTGCGGGGCGCTGGGACCTCTTGCCTGGGAAGCCAACCCGCCCGCCGTGAGCTTCGTGGTCTCTGACGAGTC
>JBDHCY010000313.1:0-4388 GCA_039591795.1 Gemmatimonadota bacterium
ATTCAGGCGGTCCGGCTTCGCCTGAGAATCGCCTTGCGGGAGGCCTCCCGCCTACGAGGCCGGCGCGCGCTCGAAGCCGAGCAGAGATTCCTGCTCTTTCCAATCGATAGGCAGGTCGACACGCTTCGTCAGCAACTCCGTCGTCACGTGGACGGGCTGCGTCCCAGCGAGTACCGACTCGACGATGTCGGGTGCGAGGAAGGCCAGCGGTAGCAGACGCCCGACGTAGCTCTCGGTCACGCCCTCGGCCTTCGCGATCTCCACGAGGGAACCGACCCGGCCGCTCACGAGATCTTCGAACCATTGCCTAGCCCGAGCGATCGCCTTGACCAGGACGAGATCCGGACCAGAGGCTCCGCACCCTCCTCGCCCGTGTTCGATCACCAGCCGAGTTCCTCGGTGCCGCGTCGCGATTCTGAGCGACATTGAGCGCGAGATCGAGTCTGAATTCTCGAGAGCGGGCTTCGGTATCCTATTCGACTAGGCGTGCGAGCGAGTCGGGCTTCTCGTGGAGGGTGGCTCGACACGACGGACGAATATTGAGAGCACACAGGCTCGAAAGCATGGGACGCAACCTGGGTGACGTGATCGCTCTCGACGATGAGCCCGGCGCGCTCGCGTTGATCGACGTAGACGGCCAAGGCGCCGCCCCGCGACGCTTCAGCTTCGAAGACGTCGACGCCGCTGCCCGTGGCGTCGCGCGAGCGCTGGCGGGGCGCGGCTTCTCGCGCGGCGACGCCATCGGCATCGTCGCGGACAACTCCTTCGAGTACCTGGTGTGTCACCTCGGCACGATGCGAGCGGGACTCGTGTCGGTTCCCGTCAGCACCCGGTTGCCGCCCGACAGCGTCGAGTACATCTGTCGCGACGCAGACGTTCGCGCCCTGTTTGCCGACCGCCGGGCCCGGGGCTTGTGCCCGTCGGGGCTCCCGGTCTTCGAGATGGAACCACGGGCCCTGGAGGATCTCCTGGAGGACGGGCCCTTCGAGAGCGTCGCGCCGCGCGAAGGCGAGACCGCACTCATCGTCTACACCTCCGGATCCACGGGCACGCCCAAGGGCGTGGTCCTTTCCCACGCGGGACAATGGGCGGGCTTCGACGCGGTGGACCTCGCGGTGGCCTCCCTGTTCCGAGGCCAGCGGGCCATCGTCGCCGCCCCCCTGTTCCACATCAACGGCCTCGGCTTCTGCGCGACGATGCTTCGACTGCGGGGAACGATCGTTCTGTTGCCACGGTTCGAGCCCGACCCCTTCGTCCAAGCCATCGCCGCCTACCGCGTCGGCGTGATCACGGGGCTGCCGACCATGCTGGCGCGGATCGCCCGTGAAGAGGACCTCGTCGCCCGGAACGACCTGTCCACGGTAAAGCTCGTCTTCGTCGGTTCGGCACCGCTGACCGAGACGGTGATCGGCCACGCCAGGCGTCTGTTCCCCGAAGCGGTGCTGATGAACGGCTACGGCACGACCGAGACCGGCGGCGGCATTTTTGGCGCCCATCCCCGGGGATTGCCCCGCCCGCAGTTCTCCCTGGGGTACCCCGCATCCCACGCCGAGGTACGCCTCGTCGGGGGCCCGAACCCCGAGCACGGCGTGCTGGAGGTCAGGAGCCCCACCAACATGACGGGCTACCGGAATCTGCCCGAGCTCACCGAGGCCCGCATGCGCAACGGGTGGTACCACACAGGCGACGTGATGACGCGCGACGAGCAGGGCTTCTACTTCTTCGTGGGGCGGGAGGACGACATGTTCGTATGCGCTGGGGAGAACGTGCACCCGGGAGAGGTCGAGCGTCTGCTCGACGAGCACCCCGATCTCGGCCAGGTGAGCGTGCTCCCCATGGAGGATCCCGTAAGCGGCCACGTTCCCGTGGCCTTCGTGGTGCCACGCCCGGGGACGAATCCGAGCGAAGAGGACGTGAAGCGGTTCGCCCTCGCCCACGGCGCCTCCCATCTGCATCCGCGCAGAGTGGTCTTCCTCGACGAGCTGCCCCTGGCGGCCACCGGCAAGGTCGATCGCCGCGCGTTGGCTCGAATACTCGGCGCTACGGATCGATCAGCACGCCCGGGTTGAGCACGCCCTTCGGATCGAGCTCCCACTTCGCGGCTCGCAGCGCCCTTGCGAACGGCTCCGGCCGCTGTCGGTCGTACCACGGTCGGTGCAGGCGGCCGATGGCGTGGTGGTGGGTGATGGTCCCGCCGGCCTTGAGAATGGCGTCGTTGGCGGCACGACGGATCGCCGCGTCCTGATCCTCGGCCGATCCCTCGCGGTACTTGCCCGCGTAGGTGTAGTAGGGCGCGGGGCCGTCGGGGTACACGTGCGTGAAGCGGCAGTTGAGCGTTCCCCCGCCGCAGACCTCGTCGAGCGCTTTCCTCGTCGCCTCGCGCACGTGGGCATCGAACGCGGGCCATCGGTCCCAGGTGATCGAGCTCTCGAAGGTGCCCCCCACCATGCCGAGGCCCGCCGCTAGGCCCCACTCCGTCGTGATGAAGGCCTTGCGCCAAGCCCCCACGGCGCCACGGCGTCCCGTGGGCGCGCCTTCGCCGTCGTCGATCCAGATCTCGTCGTCCCCGATGTGGCCACCGCCCTCGCGCGCGATCGACACCGCCTGGCGCATCGGCTCGGCCTGGCTGCAGGAGGGAGACTCGAACCCCAGAATCAGCAGGGCTTCGTGACCGTGGATGCCGGCGTCCTGCGCCGCGAGCTCCGGATCGAGCAGGCGCAAGTTGGCGGGCCAGAGCTTCGCCTGCACGATGTGCCGTGTCGTCTCGTAACCCTGCTCCCACGACGGGAAGCGGACGCCCGCCGTGGCCCGGAAGCGCGGGCGGAGCTGGATGCGCATCCAGGCCTCGGTGATGACGCCCAGGATGCCCTCGCTGCCGATCGCCAGGCGATCGGGGCTCGGCCCGGCGCCGCTGCCGGGGAGCCGCCGCGACTCCCACCAGCCCGTGGGCGTCAGCATGCGTACGGACTCGACGAAGTCGTCGATGTGGGTGTGGTTGGTCGCGTAGTGACCGCCGGCCCGCGTGGCGATCCAGCCGCCGAGCGTCGAGCCCGTGAAGCTCTGCGGGAAGTGACGCAGGGTGTGGCCGCTGGGGCGCAGCTGAGCCTCGAGGTGCGGTCCGAAGACGCCCGCGTGGATGCGCGCCGCGCGCGAGACGTCGTCGACCTCGAGGACGCGGTCAAAGCGATCCATGTCGATCGTGACGATGCCGTCGTGGCCCTCGGGCGGCGTCACGCCCTCGACCACCGAAGACCCTCCGCCGAAGGGGATCGTGCAGTGGCCCTGGTCGCAGCACCACTCGAGCACGCGCTCGAGCTCCTCTTCGCTGCGCGGATGGGCGACGACGTCCGGCGGGTTCGGGTACTCGCCCCGGACTGCGGCACTGCGATAGGCACCGTACGAGTGGTACGCGCGCTCGTAGTTGTTGGTCAAGCAAAAGTCGTTAAGCGCGTCGGGCACCGCGATGCGCGGCGCCCGCAGCTCCAGCTCATCGGCTGTGGGGATGCGCGGCGCCTCGAGCGCCACCCCGAGACGATCCGAGAGACGCTTCGCGTGCTCGCGGCGCTGCTCGAGGCTCGGCTCGTCGGACTCGAGCCCGTACATCCAGAGGCTGCGCCGCGGCCGCTCGCTTGTACTCATCGCTGAGAGGCTAACCGAACGAGCGGCGGGGTGGCCAGCGACTTGCCCAGGCATAGCCAGGCTGTGGGTTCTATGCGCAGACATTCCGACTCTTCCTTGCGACCGAGAGCCCATGTTTCAGTGTTTGCCCTGTATCTTCTCTGCAGATGAATCGCCCTCAGAGACGAGTTCGTCCTGGACTCCCCCCACCGCCAATGAGTCGCCGGTTGCGGAGACTCGGTGCCCTCAGCGCCGGCCAGCGCTGGAATATGCGCGTGTTCGTGGGGTCTTGGGCGGGCACGCCGACGCAAGGGGACCAGAGACGCAGGAATGGCGCGCCAGATCGCGCCGGTTCCGAGGACCGTCTCCGTTGGCAGATGAGGCGGTCCGGTTGTGGCCAGCGCACTGCGCGGCGATGAAGAAGCGAATGGCCGAGCTGCTCGCGAGCGGCTCGGCCAGCGCCAAGGGCGCCAGCTCGCCGTTCGGCGGCTCTGGAGGCTCTCGCCTCTTCGCATCGCTATTCTTCGCATGATGGCTGTCGATACCACTGCCGACGCACGAGCCGTACAGATCGGCGCCCTTCGCGCACTCGGCGGGGCGGGACGTCTCTGCCAAGCACTAGCGATGTCGGAGCAGGCACGGCGGATCTCGATCGTCGGACTGCTCGGTCGACGCCCCGAGCTCACGCCCTCCGAAGCGCGGTGCATCGTGCTGAAGAGGATCCTCGGCGACGAGCTGTATCAGGCGGCCTACCGCGACGACTCGCGTTG
>JBDHCY010000314.1:0-4385 GCA_039591795.1 Gemmatimonadota bacterium
TGCGTCACCGCCTCCTGGGGTAAACGTCACATCGTTGTTCTCGACGCCGCGGCCGTCCGTGTCTTCAGCGAAGACCCCCACCGGGAGAGCGTCGCCTGGGGCAACCACGCCCAAGTCAACCTCGCCCGCGTCGAGGAGGGCGTGGGTCAGGCTTGCCGGGTAGACCACTCCGATGATGCTCATGTCTCCCAGCCCGCCGACGCCCTCGTCTTTCACGAGCATGGCCGACCCCCCTCCCGCCAGGAGGCGTCTGGGGGCCAAGGGTGTACCGGTGACGAACCCACGGGCCAAATCCCAGAGCTTCCTGCCCAGGGATGGTGCTTCGAGGAGACCCGCAGTAACGGGCGGTCGTGCCAGGATCTGCAGCTCCGTCCGGTCGTCCGACATTCTCGCGAGCCGCAGCAACGGCGACGGATCGAAATGCGCCCCGGGGTGCTCATAGAAGATCTCATATTCAGCGAGCCCGACTACCACCTCGTTGATGTCTACTTCCTCCCCGACCTGCGTGGCGGTCAAGACGCGGTAACAAATCGGGAACTGGGCCCACTGCATCGAGTGAAAGCCTCCGTCTTGCAGGCCGAGTTCCTGGCTGAGGCTCAAGGCGCCCAAGTCGCACTCCGCGAACGGAATCTCCTGAAACCTGAGCGCGTATCGGTCGCCCACCCCTGCGCCGAGATCGAGTGCCGGTGCGGTGATCGTAGCACCTCCATCCCCGGTCTGGGCTGTGGATGGCGAGCCAGATACGGTCGTGCTGGCGCAGTTCGGGTCCGGGAACGCAACGCCTGGCGTGAAGCAACTTGCATCCCTGTCGATCCGGAACTTGATCGACACGGTCTCGTCTTGGCTGACGCAGAGGATCGACGCAGTCTCGTCGCCACACAGCGGGTAGTTCACGGCGATGTCGCGGGTACCCAGGTCTGCCACGACTCCCGCGCTGCTGTTCCCGATCATCACGTTGATCCGAAAGAACTCTTCGTCGTTCGGATTGTTGGTCGTGAGGTCGGACATGTTCAGCCCGAAGTGATAGTGATCGGAACGGCCGTCGATTTCCGTCGGGGAAACGGTCTGGACGACGGCACCGCAGTCGGCCTCGGGCCCGGCTTGTTCGCAAACCTCGATCGTGGGAATGGCATCGCGGTCGAACTCACCGAACAACGACCTCTCCGGATTGGCCACGATTGGCGGCAAGAAGAAGAACGCCGGGTTGCCGCTTGCACCGTGGGCGCCATCGACGATGAGCGCGGACGGCCCATCGGGGAGAGGCATTTGCACGTCCGATTCATCACAAGCAACTAGGAAGGCTACCGCGAGGTAGGGTAAAGCTAGGGCACGCTTCATCTGGTGGAGCTCCTCGTGCGGGACTTGGTTCGATCTGGGTTCGCGAGACAACGGATACCTCGTTTGTATCCTGTAACCCTAGCTCTTGTCAAGCGTTGCGGTTACGCGACAGCACGTGATGGTGTTCGAAAACATCGGGGCGGAGTTGCAGAACGACCCCGCTAACTGCTCGGCCGCATCAGTGCCTGGTATCGAGGATCGTCCTGCAAGCCCCGCCACCACCAGTGCACCGTCTCTGTCTCTTCGCGCCGGTGGTGCGGGTTGGAAACCATGTACGTCTGTAGGAGCCGCAGCGCGTCATCCTCGTCGCCGAGCAGAGTTCGTATGAACGCCTCGGTCGTGAGCAGGGACCGAGTCGGATCCACGTCAATGTCCCCACGGGAGGCGACCAAGAGGCTCCGGGCGCTGTCGGCCAGGCCCGCGCGCGCGAGGGACCCGGCCACCAACATCTGTCCGCGGAGCTTCCACAGGGGCCACTGCGCAGCAGGTGTCACATCTTCAAGCCGTGCCAAGTGGAGCCATGCCGAATCCGGATCCGGAGTCACCGCCCTCGTCGTCTGCATCCAAAGCCGGCACTGAACGAACCGGGGGTCGCCGGGGAATCGCGCCCCCGCCTCCTCGCACCAACGTCTCGCCTCAGCGAAATTCTCGATGTCGTAGGACGTCTGGAACAGCCTGAACATGATCCGATCGGCATTGCGCAAATAGGCGTCCGCTTCGAGGGCGCGCAGGGCCGCGAGATTGGACGACACGAAGTCGTCCCTGAAGTAGAGCACCAGGCTCAATATCTCGTGTGCACTCGCGAGCGACTCGTCAGCGGCGGTGGCTGCCTCCAGGTCCGTCTGCGCTCCCGTCAGCAGCCGTTCGGTTTCCGCCGGCTCCGGGTCCGGGCCGTAGTACCACACCGCATACCGTAGCGCGCCCCGGATCGCGAGCGCCCGCGGATTCTCCGGCTCCAGTGCCAACGCTCGTTCGGCGTGACCAATGCCCACCACGGCCCATTGATCGGCCTCGTCTTCACTATGTGCAGTCGTGATCCTCAAGCGGGTGAGCTCGGCCCGCAGCACGATCGGTTCTGTCCATTGGCGGTCAGCGGCCTCTGCCAGGGCGAAGACAGAGTCAGCCCGGTCGAAGGCCGCCGCGCTCTGCCCCGACTCATCGGCTTCCCAGAACGCCAGCGCCTCCTTCTGCAGACGCTCCCCTCGCTGCGTCAGCGCCCACGCCTCCGTGCTCGCCGTTCCGGCCCGCAGCTCCCGCGTCCGGACCTCCTCGCCGAGCCGCCCGCGCAGCAGCTGTGACACGTCTTTCGTGACCGAGTCGAGGATTGCGAGCAGGGAATCCGCTGGGAGCGCAAAGGTCGCGCGATCGAACGACGCACCGCTCTCGCCCTCGATCAGCTGTGTAGTGACCCGGAGCTGGTCCCGCTCCCGCTCGACGCTCCCCACGATGACCGTGCCCGCCTCGAGCGCCCGAGCAGTACTGTCGCGCGAAACCTCGGCGCCTCTGAACTGCGCGACGCCGTTTCGGGAGATGATGTCGAAGTCCCGGATCGAGGACAGCTCGTCGATCAGTCCCTCGGTGAGTCCGTCCGCTACGTAGCCAAGCTCACCGCCCGAACTCAGATCCTCGAAGTACAACACCGCGATCCGCCGAGGGTCGAGTCCGCCCCCCGCCGCTACCGCTGGCCCGCCACGCGTGATCAACCAGGCCGCGACGGCCCCCACGACCACGACCGCTCCGGCGATCCCCGCCACGAGCGGCCAGCGTCGCGCCGGCACCGCCTCCTGCACCCCCGTCATCCGCCCCACCATCTGCGACGCCCGGAGCCCCATGCGAGACGATCGGGCAGCGATCGACGCACGCTGTCCCGACACCTCACCCCGCTCGATCGCCCTCAGCGCCTCGATCATCTCGTGCGCCGTGCGGAAGCGGTCGGCCGGCACCTTCTCCATCGCCTTGAAGACGACGTCCTCGACCTCGGCCGGGACGGACTGTCGCATGATCGAGGGCGGTGTGATCTGGTCCATCGTGTGCCGCGCCATGATCGCCATTGCGGTGGGACCCGTGAACGGGATCTGCCCCACGAGCATCTCGTAGAGCATGCACCCAACGCTGTAGAGATCGCTCCGCCCGTCGATCTCCTGATCGCCGCCGATCTGCTCCGGGCTCATATAGGCGGGCGTCCCAATCGCCATGCCGGTCTGCGTGAGCTTTTCCCCGCCCGCTTCGGTGACCGCCCGCGCGATGCCGAAGTCGGCCACGATGGCGTGGCCGCCCGACATCATGACGTTGTCGGGCTTGATGTCGCGGTGCACCATCCCCAGGGTGTGCGCCTGCCCCAGCGCCTCGGACACCTCGCGCGTGATCTGGATCGCTTCCTCGATCGAAAGCTGCTTCTCCCGCTCGAGGTAGTCGTTGAGCGACTCCCCCACCACGAATGGCATCACGTAGTAGAGCAGCCCGTCGGCGTCGCCCGAATCGTAGAGCGGCAGGATGTGCGGGTGCTGGAGCTTGGCCGTGAGCTGAATCTCGCGCAGGAAGCGTTCTGCCCCGAGCGACGCGGCCAGCTCCGGCTTCAAGACCTTGATGGCGACCTGGCGGTCGTGCTTGATGTCCCGCGCGAGGTAGACGAAGGCCATTCCCCCTTCGCCAAGGGGGCTCTCGACGTCATACCGATCCCCCAGCGCGGTGACGAGCCGCGCCAGGATCGCCACGGCCTCGGGGGCCTGATCGTTCACAGGAACATCGGGCGGATCCATCGACGAACATGTTATACGAAAGCTCGCCAAGCCGCGAGTCGCTGACGGCCTTGCCGCCGCTCGGTCGCGCGGCGAGATTCGGCACCCTCGACCGCTCCAGCGAGAGCTTCTCGCGGACGCGTCGTTCCACGAGGGCTGGCGACTGATTGAGCGATTTGCGACGCTCAACCGCGAATTGGGGAGCCCCGACGAGCACGCTGCCGCCGACTGGATCGCAGCACAGCTCGGCCGGTTCGGCGTGGAGCATGCGCGGCGCTAGCCTTTGAGTCACATGAATCGGATCGCTCG
>JBDHCY010000315.1:0-4346 GCA_039591795.1 Gemmatimonadota bacterium
GCATCGGGGGCAGGATAGCCAGCCGGCATCCACGTACCAAGCGGATCCGGCACGCCGAGCTACGCGCTCGGGCGTCGGGGGTGGAGCACGGGCATGTACTCGTACCATGGGCCCACTTCCCCGGCGTACTGCTTCGCCATCACCCGGCCGATCTGCGCAAGATGACCCATGTCGTGCGCGACCCAAGTGGCGAGGAGCTGCCGCAGCGTGACCTCGCCCAACGCGGGATGGACACCGGTCCGATCGAGGTCGGCCGGCCCGAGATTCCACCCTCGCAGGGTGGTGAGGTTGCTCGCTCGAAGCGCCGCGAACCGGTCGAGGAGCTCGGTGATGGTCTTACCAGTGAAGAGACGCCGGTGCGCGAACCGGTCGAACGGCTCAAAGGGCTTCGCGGGACCATGCTTCAGAATCAGATCGGCACGGGCCACCCAATCGACCTCCTCGCCGTGAATCAGGTGGCCGAGGACCTCATACGCACTGAAGGTGTCGGGCCCCTCGTTGCCGTGAATCCAATGGTCGGGCATGTCTCCGAGCCATGCCTGTAGCGTCTCCGGAGTCCGGCCGAGCACCCGGCTCGCATCTTCGAGATCGAACTGCATGTCAGTCCCTCCACCCATTGCAGCGCATGACAAGGCGCCGATGTATCATTCCGAGGTCACAAACACCCAGGCGCATGTCAGATTCTACACCCCGTACCGCGATCGTCGTCCCGGCGCGCCTCGCCTCGAGCCGGTTTCCGGAGAAACTCCTCCACGAGGTTCGCGGCAAGCCAATCGTCCTCTGGACTGCCGACCGGGTGCGTTCGGAAGCCCCCGAGTTCCCGCTCTGGTTCGCCGTGGGCGACGAGCGGCTACGCGCCGTGCTCGAGGGGGCGGGCTACCGCACGATCATGACCGATCCGGCGCACGCCTGCGGTACCGACCGCATCGCCGAAGCCAACCGGACCATCTGCGCCGAGTTCGTGATCAACGTCCAAGCAGACGAACCGCTGGTGACGGGCGAGCAGATCAGGCAGCTCGACCGCCTCATCCGCCACGCCGACACGGTGATGGCAACACTCACCACTCCGCTGGCCGACGCCGCCCAGCTCGCCGATCCCAACGTCGTCAAGTGCGTGTGCGATGAGGCCGGGCGAGCGCTGTATTTCTCGCGCGCGCCGATCCCCTACTTCCGCGACACGGCGGGCGCCCCGGATCCGGCGCTCTCGACGGAGGGTGTCGTTTTGACTCATCTCGGCCTCTACGCCTACCGACGGGGTTTTCTGGAGGCGTTCTCGCACATGCCGCCGGGCCGGCTCGAGGGTATCGAGAAACTCGAGATGCTGCGCGCACTCGAGCGTGGTCACGACATCACCGTTGGCATCAGCCGCGACGCGCTCATCGGGATCGACACCAGGGCGCAGGCCGACGCGTTCGAGGCGGCGATCGGCAAAGGGGGACCAGACCGGATGGGGGCGCCTGGCCGCCTGGCCAACCCTGCCTGAGAACCGTACCTTCATAATTACCGGGAGCACTCCGGACGCCGCCCGAGGTGGGCCTCGAAACACAAGGAGGAACGCGCCATGGCATCGCCCGAGACCGCATCCAAAGCCGCCCTCAGGAAGCCGCGTGACGACGAAGTCGATGTCTTCGGGCTGACGCACCACGGATTGGTCCGGAAGGAAAACCAAGATCACTTTCTCGTGTGCTCCCTCCGCAAGCAGATGCAAGTGCATTACACGAGCCTCTCCACCGAGGGGGCACTGGGCCTTCCGAGCGACCGCATGGCCTTCCTCGCCATGGTGGCGGACGGTGTCGGTGCCGGCGCCAAGGGCGAAACCGCCAGCCGCTTGGCGCTCCAAACTGTCACCCAATATGTCACCGAGAGCATGCGCTGCTACCACGACCTCGACGCGACCGACGATCAGTCGTTCCACGATGCGCTGCAGGATGCTGCCTGGCGATGCCATGCGAGCGTCGTGGCCGAGGCGGAGGCGAATCCGGACAGGCGCGGGATGGCCACCACGCTCACGGTGTGGCTCGCGGTGTGGCCGCGGGCATACCTCCTCCAAGTAGGAGACAGCCGCTTCTACCTCCTGCGGCAAGACGAACTGACGCTGATTTCCCGCGATCAGACGATGGCGCAAGAGCTCGTCGACCAGGGCGTGCTCACCATGTCGACAGCCTCCGACTCCAAGTGGGCCAACGTCCTATCGAGCTCCATCGGCGGCCAGCAGACCGCACCGGTCGTCACGCGGATGGACCAAGACTGGAACAACGTGAATCTCCTCTGCAGCGACGGGTTGACCAAGCATGTCTCGGAGGAGCGAATCGCCGAGCGCCTCCGCACCATGACGTCGGCCAGGCAGGTGTGTGAGGACTTGCTGCAAGACGCCCTCGATGGAGGCGGCACCGACAACGTCACCGTCATCGTCGTTCGGGACGTCAAGAAAGGGACCTGAACGAGCAGGCTCGCTCGCAGAGCCACGCGAGCGAGCGTCAGTAATTCGTCATCCGGATCGTTCCGTGACGGGGCTTCCGGACCGGCCCGCGCCGGGAACTTCCGGCTCCGCAACACATTTGCCTCATAAGACCACGCCTGACACACGAGATCGGCCAGTTCTCGCAGGGACCAGCCGAAGGACAGGCTCTGCAGGGATCGCGCGCACGCTCGGGGAAGCTTCGGGTCGGTGGGCATCCTTGCTGGGGCCCCTAGCACCCCCTCGGGAGGATCGATGCGTCCGACCATACTCGCCAGCTCGGGACTCGCCCTGCTCCTCGCCGCCTGCGGGGGCGATGGAGCCGCAGGGCCGGGGGCGCTAGCCGGCGTCGATCTCCAGTTGACCTGCACGATTCCAAACGATCAGATCTTCCCCGGCGGTCCGGGAATCGACGGCATTCCGGCGCTCCACAACCCGACGTTGGTGCAATTCGGCGATCCTACAGCAACGTACCTGCGCGACTTCGATCGCGTCATGGGGCTTTTGATCGCTGGAGCGCCCGTCGCGGTACCACTCAACATTCTGTGGTGGCACGAGATCGTGAATCTCGATGTTGCAGGGCTCAGCCTCGCGGTGACGCACTGTCCCCTCACAGGTTCGAGCCTCGTGTTCGACCGCGGCGTCATCGGCGAGCGCACCCTTGGTGTGTCGGGCCTCCTCTACCAGAACAACCTCTTGATGTACGACCGAGACGAGCCCATCTCCCTCTGGCCTCAGATGTTGCGCGGAGCGAGATGCGGACGGAGGACGGGCACGGATCTCCCGATGTATCCCTCGATCGAGATGACGTGGGCCGGATGGCGGTCGCTCCACCCAAACACGACCGTGGTGTCGGCGTCCACCGGATACTCGCGAGACTATCAGCGGTATCCTTACGGCAGCTACGACCAGCCGAACAACCGCCAGCTGCTGTTTCCGCTCCCCATCGACGGTCGGCGGCCGCCCAAGGAGCGTGTCCTCGGGATTCCCGAAGACCCGACCGGTGGGATCGCGATTCCCTTCGGCGCGTTGGACGCGCTCGGAGCCTTGGCGGCAGTTTCATTCGTACGCGATGGACAACCGTTCGTCGTATTCTGGGACCGATCGACCTGGACGGCCATGGCGTTTCGAACGACGGCGCGGGGCCAGTCGCTCGCGTTCGACGTCGTGGACGAGCGCATCGTCGACACGGAGACGGGGAGTATCTGGCAGGTCGACGGCCTCGCAACGAGCGGGCAGCTGGCAGGCGAACGTTTGGAGCCGATCGCGGATGCGTTCGTGGCGTTCTGGTTTGCCTGGGCCGAATTCTATCCCGACGCGGAGCTCTGGCGCGGGTGAGACGGTGACCGTTCGTACCCGCGTCGCCGTGGCTGTTCTGCTCTCGGTCGCGCTCGCACCCGAGCTTGCCGGGCAGGCCATCTGCAGCGCTCCGCACTCGTCCCCCGTGCTGGCACAGGGAGGCACGATCCGCACCCTGTCACCCGGTTCGGGATGGGTGCAGCTCTCCGGCTTCCGCCAAGTGTCGAGCGAGTTTTTCGGACCCGGCGGAGAGCGGCTGCCGTTTCTCGCCTCGGGGCGCGTGCGGACGCACTCGATCTACGTCACAGCCTCCGTCGGGGTCTTCACCGGCATCGACGTGTGGGGGCAACTCCCCGTGCACAGCCTGGACCTCGCCGACCAGTCAGGATCGCGAAGCCGCGTGGGCCTGGGCGACCCACGCCTTTCAGTGCGGGTCGGATCCGAGCTGGTCGGTGCGGGCTCGGTGCCACTCACGATCCGGGCCGGTGTCAAGCTCCCGGGGACCGAGTTTCCCGTCGACGCGACGATCATTCCGTTGAGCGAGGGGCAGCGCGACTGGGAGCTGAGCCTCGAGTCCGGAACCGCCCTG
>JBDHCY010000316.1:0-4331 GCA_039591795.1 Gemmatimonadota bacterium
CGGAGCATCTCCTCGAGTGCCGCGGTCTTTTCCTCGCGCGTCACCGCGCCGCGGAACCGAGCTTCGGCCTCCTTGTACGCTGGGGGGAGGTTGGCTGGCATCGATGGGTCTCCCATGTGGACCGCATGTCCACGCGTCATTCCCTACCTTGAGCATGTATGGGGAGCGGCAGCCCTGCAAGCCGGCGCGGCGCCTCGCCAAGGGGGCACGGCCGGACGTGCCACCCGATCTTCGAAGCTCGGTTCAAGACTCGCGGAGCTGGTCGTATCGTGGACAATCAGACGTCCTCTTGCCCGACATGGTCCTCTCGGTGAACGTATCCGGAGGGGGTTGTCATCATGATGAGCGACCTTGCACAGAACCTTCGTTCGCTGCCTGTCCTGCTCACGGGCATCGCACTGCTTGGCGAAGGCAGCGCTGCGCAAACGACTCAGCCGTTCTCCTGGCCCGAGGGCAAGCGTGCCGCTGTGAGTCTGAGCTTCGACGATGGACGTCTCAGCCAGATCGATGCGGGCATGGCGCTGCTGGACCGCTACGGGGTCAAGGCCACTTTCTTCGTGGTCCCGAGGGCAGTCGAGCAGCGATTGAACGGCTGGAGGCAGGCGGTGAGGGCGGGGCATGAGATCGGCAATCACTCGCTCAATCACCCGTGTTCGGGCAACTTCTCGTGGGCCAGGGATAAACCGCTAGAGACCTATACGCTGGAGCAGATGCGGAGCGAGCTCACCGAAGCCAACCGAGAACTTGCACGACTCCTCGAAGTGACTCCGACGGTGTTCGCGTATCCGTGTGGTCAGACCTTCCTCGGCCGCGGTGCGGCGACGCTAAGCTATGTCCCGCTCGTCGCCGAGCTGTTCACCGCAGGCCGGGGCTGGCTGGACGAATCACCCAACGACCCAGCCTATTGTGACCTCGCGCAACTGACGGGCATGGAGATGGACGGGAAGGAATTCGAGGACCTCCGTCCTCTGCTTGAGCGGGTGAGGGAGCGCGGCCAGTGGCTCGTGCTCGCAGGCCATGAGATCGGGCCCGCCGGGGTGCAGACCACTCGACTGGCGATGCTGGAATCCCTGATCGCCTTTGTCCAGGACCCGGCGAACGAATTCTGGATCGCCCCGGTGGGGACAGTCGCCACGCACGTTTTGGAGCAGGGGGGGTGCCGTTAGCGTCGCATGCATGACTCGCATGCGACCTTCACCGACCTGCTCAGTCGCTCCAACCTGCGCTAGCCGACCTTGGTGAGCGTTCTCGGAGGGCGGGTTCCCCTCAAACGGTCCGAATCGAGTAAATAGAAATGGTGCCGGATCGGAGCGCGGAGGAGTACCGGCCCAGTCGCGACATAGTGCCCCAGCGGAGGATCACCCATGGCTCGCCTAGCCCCTCGCGCCGTACAGATCATGCTCGCTTTCTTGCTTGGGCTCGCCGCAGCCAGGTTGGCACCGGCGGCAGCCCAGATCACGACTCCGGAGGTGGAGACCGTCGCGACCCGTCTCGAGGCAGAGATCGAGAAGATCCTCCGTGAGACAGGGATTCCCGCCATCTCCATCGCGGTTGTCCGAGACGGCGAAGTCGCGTGGACGGGATCGTACGGTTACGCGAATGTCGGTGCCCAGGTGCCGGCCACGACAGAGACGTACTTCAGCACGGGCTCCACGTTCAAGTTCGTGACCGCGACGGCCGTCATGCAGCTCGTCGAGAAAGGGGACATCACGCTCGACACGCCGCTCAACGACATCGTCGCTGCTGAGCTTGCGATCGAGGGCGCCGACGACGTCACGCTTCGCCATTTGCTCAGCCACCACTCCGGACTGAGGGGCCCGGTCAACATCGTTCCCCTTTGGAGCCGGGAGGCACCGATGTCTCCCGAGAGCCTGCTCTCGAAGACCGAGCGCGTCGACGAGCCGGGCACCGAGTTTCGCTACTGCAATGAATGCTACGCGCTCGCCGGGCACGTGATCGAAACCGTCTCGGGACGCGCCTACGACGAGTACGTGGCTGAGAACATCCTGCGACCGCTGGGTGTGGACATCGAGATGGCTTCGATACCCAGCCCCCAGATGGTCGAGCACCTGGCACTCCCGTACAACTTGGCGGGCAACGCTCCGGTCCCGATCGGACAGGTGCGCTACGACGTGTTCGCCGCGGGCGACATCTACCTCCGACCCGCCGACATGGCGCGCTTTCTCGCTGCGCAGCTCCGCGGCGGCGTGTACGGCGACGCACGAATCATCAGTGAGGCCTCGGCTGAGGAGATGCGTCGGCGTCAGTTTGACGGGCGGAACTACGGCCTGGGCGTTGGCATGGCCGATTTCAACGGGCACGCGATCATCAACCACAGTGGCGGGATCCCGGGTTTCAACTCGAGGATGGTCGGCGAGCCGGAGACGGGGCATGGCGTGTACATCATGTCCAACTCGGGCCAGTCGGCGAGGGCCATCGGGCCGCTCGCGCGCTACGCGATGCAACTGCTGTGGGGCGAAGACCCGGACCCGCTGCCGAGCTTCGCTTCAGTGGAGCATGTCGAGGTTGAAGTGTCCCGCGAGCTCTTTGATGAGTACGTCGGGGATTACGCCCTGACACCGGAGTTCGTCATTTCGGTCACACGCGTTGGCGGACGCTTCTTCGTGCAGGCAACCGGGCAGGGACGCGTCGAAATCTTTGCCGAGAGTGAAACCGACTTCTTCATGAGAGCCGTTGAAGCGTCCATTACGTTCGGGCGCGATGAGGACGGCGGCCCCGTGACGCACCTGGTCCTGCATCAGGGCGGCGCCAATCAACGCGCCGAACGGCAGGGTAAACGGTGACGTGGTCTTCCGTACGATCCCGTCTGTGCTCAGCGGTTCGGCTTGACGCGATCCAGCTTGATGGGGTTAGGGAGCTTTGCCCTGTGCGCTCCTAGCGATGTCAGCCCGGTCGCGATGGCCAAGCCAGGATGCGAGTCTGTGCCCACAGGTAGTATGCCACCCAGCCGTACACAGCGGCGTAGGTAGCTCCGCGAAGAAGGGTTTCCCACCCCGCGGCGGGCTCGGAGACACGGGCGGGGATGGAGAAGTACATCGCCAGCAGGACCAGATGGGCGGCGGCGACGAGGCCGAAGAGCCATGACATCGAGCGGACAGCCTTGCGGTTTCCCCGGCCCATGAGGCCAACCGCCACCGCGCCGAGACCCATCGTCGGCGTGAGGAGGCTGGCGAAATGGCGATTCACTGCCTCGAGAAAGGCCACTCGGTCCGCGAACTCCAGCCCCAGCCAGCCGAGCGCAAGATCGGTCCCTCCGATGAGCGTTCCCCCTGCCCCCAACCCCGCGACGACCGTCCATACCGCGCGGGCACGTGTTGTGGTGGTCAGCGATTTCGGTGGTGGCGTCGTGGATTCCCCGCGCAGTATCCTGGACATTGTTCTCCCGTATGTGGGCAGGACATCCCCGGTGAGTGGCCCGGTCCCAGTCCCCGGCTGAAGATACCGATAATGTCCCGCACAGCCGCTGGGGGGGAAGAGGCCAGTTCCGCGCCGATCCGTGTGGGGTGGGGTGGTTGGGGCCTTGGCACGCCCTCCGACGTGCAACTCTGGCAACTGGGCTCAGCGGTTCGGGTTGACCCCATACGGCATGATGGGATCAGGGAGCATTGCCCTCGCTGCCTCGTTGTCGAAACAACGTCCGGCGCAATGGGGCAGAGAACACACCAGCCAAGTAGAAGACAGCCACGAGAACGAGGACTGGCTGCACCCAGAGCTCTCGCGGTTCGAGAATGTAGACAAAGAAGAAGATCCAGGAGAGGAACATCGTTGCCTTGCGAAGTCGTGCGTCCCGCGATGAGTCCTCCGGCATCGGCGTGCCAACCAGCTTTCCCAACGCGTGAGTGAAGACGACTACGCCGAACACCCCGAGAGCGGGCCTGACCACTTGCATAACGACGTCTATGTCCATGGTGCCCTCCTATCGATGTCTGCCCAACATCTGTCAGCCCTGAGGCCGCCTACTCGAACGTCGTGCAGACGTCCTCGGTCAACGCCGGTTGGTGTGCGGTCGTGAGATCCACGTCATTGGACACCGACAGCAACTCGACGCTCCACTGATGATCGATGGCCTTCGGATCGCAGACGCCGAGGGTACCGCCGCCGAAATTCGAGTCGATCCAGTAGTGAACCTCGTAATCGGTCCCGCCCTGCATCACGGCGCCGGTGCTCCAGGTGAACGACGGGTCTTGGGTGGCCGAGACCGCGCCGTTCGCCTCGACGACCACCGCCCCGTCCGAGGAACGCACGATGGCGATGGCGATCGGTTGATCCCCGTGGGCACCTTGAAAGCTGGCATCCAGATTGAACGTCAG
>JBDHCY010000317.1:0-4529 GCA_039591795.1 Gemmatimonadota bacterium
ACATGGACAACACGCTGTACGAGGACCCCTTGGGCCAGCTGAGCAACGGTTCCGGTCAGTACATCTTCGTGGGTGTGTCGAACCAGCCTGCACTCAGGAGGGCCACACTCCGCTTCGACATCGCCGGCAGCGAGATACCCGCCGGGTCGACCATCGATAGCGTCAGGCTCACGCTGCACATGAGCCGTAGCAATGCCGGACCGACCACCGTGTCGCTCCATCGGCTTGCAGCCGCCTGGGGTGAGGGTGCCTCGGATGCGTCTGGTCCGGAAGGGCAGGGCATTGGCGCGGCGGCGGGCGACGCCACCTGGATCCACACCTTCTTCGACACGAATCAGTGGACCAACCCCGGTGGTGATTTCGCGACGCCTCTACGCCCGCGATGGTTTCGGATGTGCAGGGCTGGCTCGACAATCCCTCAGGCAACTTCGGTTGGATTATGATCGGCGACGAGAGCGGCCCACTCACCGCAAAGCGGTTCGACTCGCGCGAGAATGGCGCAGTACAGAATCGGCCCAGGCTGACGGTCTTCCATACTCCGGCAGCGCCCTAGGTCTCGAAGACCGGGTCTGCGGTGCCGCGACTTGTGTCGCCGAACAGCCAGAACAGCGCTGGCAACACCACCATGTTGAGCGCGGTGGACGAGAGGAGCCCTCCGAGGATGACGATGGCCATCGGAGTCTGTAGCTCGTTGCCAGGCTCACCGCCCCCGAGTGCGAGCGGCAGCAGGGCCAGCCCGGCAACGAGGGCCGTCATCAGGATCGGAGACAACCGTTCCATCGATCCCCGAAGCACCGCTTCGCGAACGGGAATACCGTCGGCGAGCAGATGGCGGTAGTGAGCGAGCAGCAGAATCCCGTTTCGAGTGGCGATCCCGAAGAGTGCGACGAACCCCACGAGCGAGGCGATGCTCACGGTGGCCCCCGTCAGGAGCACGGCTGCCACACCGCCGATCAGGGACAGCGGAAGGTTGACCATCAGCAACATGGCGTTCCGACCGGACCGGAACTCGCCGAAGAGAAGCAGGAATACGGCGGCGATCGACACGAGGGAGAGCAGCGCGACGTTGCGCGTCGCCTGTTCCTGGCTCTCGAACTGACCACCGTATTCGACGTGATAACCCGCCGGTAGCGACACGGACCGGTCGACCGTCCGCCGGATCTCGTCCACCGTGCTCCCCAGGTCTCGGCCCGCGACGTTCGCCTGGACGACGATCTTCCGCTGGACGTTTTCCCGCGAGATGGTGTTTGGCCCGCGGTCCACGGTGACCGCCGCGAGCTGGCCGAGTGGAACTCGGGCGCCGACGGCCGTGGCGAACATGACGCCGCGGATGGCGTCGGCACTACTCCGGAGCTCCGGAGGGAGCCGCACGGCGAGATCGAAACTCTTCCCATCCTCGAGCACCTGCGAGACGACCTCACCGTTGAACGCGACGTCGATGGCTTCGGCGAGATCACCAACCGTCATGCCAAAGCGTGACATCGCCTGGCGATCCGCCGCGATCCGAACCTGTGGCACGTCCGCTTGTTGCTCGAGTTGGAGGTCGGCCACGCCTGGAACGTCCTGAATCGCATCGCGTGCCCGCGCCCCGAGCTGGCGCAGCTCGTAGAGATCGGGACCGAAGATCTTGACCGCGATGTTCGCCCGCGTGCCGGAGAGCATGTGGTCGATGCGGTGCCCGATGGGTTGGCCGATCGTGACGTTGGTGCCGGGAATCGTCGAGAACGCTCGGCGCAGCTCTTCGAGCACGGCCTCCTTATCAATGCCGTCGTGCAGTGTGACGTCGATCTCCGCGGCGTTGACGCCTTGGGCGTGCTCGTCCAACTCGGCGCGCCCCTGCCGCCGGTCGGTACTCCGCACGGCGCCGTGGGCCAGCAGGATCTCCTCCACCCGGAGGCCGATCGCATTCGCCTCGTCGAGCGAGGTTCCGGGGACCGTGACCATCGACACGGTGAGCGCGCCTTCGTTGAACTCGGGGAGGAACGAGGTACCGAGGAACGGGACGACGGTGATTGCCGCAACGAGAGCGGCCGCCGCTCCGGCGACGACCATCCTGGGATGGTCGAGCACTCGCTCCAGCGTGGGCCGATATCGCGCCTTGAGCCAGGTCACCAGCCGGCTCTCTCTGTTCTCGCGTACCGCACGCGCTCCCGGCAGCAAGTAGGCGCACAGCACGGGCGTCACCGTCAGCGCGACGATCATCGACGTCAGGAGCGAAATGACGTAGGCCAAGCCCAACGGACGAAGAAGGCGTCCCTCGACTCCGCTCAGGAAGAAGAGCGGCAGAAAGACCACGGTAATGATGAACGTGGCGTTGACGATCGAGGCGCGGATCTCCGAGGACGCCTGGTAGATGACGCGGAGCACGGGAACGCGAGAGCCCTCAGGGCGTTGGGCATTCTCCCGGAGCCGCCGGAACGCGTTCTCCACGTAGATGATTGCGTCGTCTACCAGCGCCCCGATGGCGATCGCCATTCCGCCCAGCGTCATGGTGTTGATCGTGATGCCGAGCAGCTTCAACGTGAAGATGGCGACCACCAGAGACAGCGGGATTGCCAGCAGGGAGATGCCAGTCGCGCGCACGTCCCAGAGAAACAGGAACAGGATGACCATGACGAAGATCGCGCCGTCACGGAGCGCCCGGAGCACGTTGCCGATCGCGACCTCGATGAAGTCCGCCTGGCGGAACAGATCGACGGCGATCGTCATGCCTTCGGGGAGCGTGCGCTGTATGTCGGCGAGCTCCCGCTCGATCCGCTCGGTCAAGTCCAGCGTGTTCGCCCCAGGCTGCTTCTGTACGGCGAGCACCACGCCCGGTCGCCCGTTCACCGAGCCATCGCCGTACTTGGGAGCCGGCCCGACGACGACCTCGGCGACCTGCCGGATCAAGACCGGGACGCCCTCTCTCACCGCCACAACCGTGTTGGCGATGTCGTCACCGCTCTGAACCCGGCCGATCCCCCGGATCAGATACTCCTGGCCCCGGTCCATGAACGCGCCCCCCGAGGCGTTCCGGTTGGAGCCACCGGCGGCGCGCATCACCTCGTCGAGGGTGACGTCGGTCGCCAGCATCCGAGCGGGGTCCACGAGCACCTGATACTGCTTGACGTCCCCACCGATGGGGACGACCTGGGCCACGCCCGGCACCGCCATCAGGCGGCGGCGGATCGTCCAATCGGCGACGGTGCGGAGCCCCATCGGCGACTGAGGACCCACGAGTCCGATCATCAAGATCTCACCCATCACCGACGTGATCGGCGCCAGCACCGGCGCAGGCATGTTCGGGGGGAGCGCACTGCCCACCGTCTGGAGCTTCTCGGACACGAGCTGGCGCGCGCGGAAGATGTCCGTGCCCCAATCGAACTCCACCCACACCACGGCGATGCCCTGGCCAATGGAGGAGCGAACGCGGCGGACCCCCGTCGCACCGTTGACGGCTGTCTCGATCGGGAATGCGACCAGCGCTTCGATCTCCTCTGGCGCCATCCCGTGGGCCTCGGCGAGTACCGTGACGGTGGGCGCCGTCAGATCCGGGAAGACGTCCACCGGCATTCGGTAGGCGGTCCACGCGCCGCCCGCCAGTACCACGGCCGCGACAGCCAGCACGAGAACACGATTGCGGAGGGACCACGCGATGAGTTGGTTCAGCACGTCTCCCCCTAGTGCTCGTGGCCGTGTTCGGGAACGACCGTGGAGAGCGAGGCAAGCCGCACGTGATACGCCGCGGCCGTCACGACACGTTCGCCCTCCGCGATACCGGCGAGCACGACCATGCGGTCACCCTCACTGCCCCCGACCACGAGCGATCGCTTTTCGAACAGTTCCCCTTCGAGTTGGATGTAGGCGATCGGCCGGCCGTCTTCGTCGAGGACGGCGCTCGTCGGGATGATGACGCCGCTCACTCGCTCACCGGTATGCACCGCGGCTCGTGCGATCGCGCCCACCTTGATGGAGGCATCCTGGTTGCCGATCTCGTAGATGACCAAGACCGTGCGGGATGCCGGGTCGATCACCGGGCTGACCGAGATCATGTCGTGCGTCCGGTACTCCCGCTCACCGCCCTCCAGCGTGAAGGTTGCTCCCGACGTGCGCTGCACGCGCAGCGCCAACGCAGCCGGCACATGCACTTCGAGCCACACGACTGATGGATCGACAATCGTGAACAGGGGTGTCCCGGCGGCCACGCGGCTTCCTGGTACGATGCGGCGCTCCGTCACGATCCCGTTGATCGGTGCGCGGATGGCGAGCTTCCCTCCGACGAGGTCCGCCGCATCACCGCCCAGTCCGGAGAGTGCTTCCTCAGCTGCCTGGAGCCGGCTCACCGCTTCGTCAAGGCGGCGCCGCGGAACGGCTCCGGCTTCGTACAATCGGACGGCCCGCTCATGCTCCGCTCGTGCTTCGCGCAGCGCGCCACGCGCTTCGGCGTGTGCGGCCCCGTCGCCGAGCGCGGGCGTGATCGCAGCCAGGACGTCGCCCTGGCGCACGCGTGCGCCCGGCGCCGGTGACGGTCGGACCCCGCTCGCGTCCAC
>JBDHCY010000318.1:0-4220 GCA_039591795.1 Gemmatimonadota bacterium
AGCATGATGAGCTCGATCTCACGCCGCTGGTACACCCGATTGCCCGAGCGGTTCTTCGCCGGACTCAGGAATCGGAACTGACTCTCCCAGTAGCGGAGCACGTGCGGCTTGAGGTCAGTGAGCTCGCACACCTCACCGATCGAGAAGAACTCTTGAACCGGTTGCGACCCACTCATCGCCACTGCTCCGGCTTGGGGACTCGTTCCATCAGCTCCTGAATGGCCTGGGATGCACTCTTGCCCTCGAACAGGATGGCGGACACCTGCTCGGCAATGGGGAGTTCCACCCCGTGTCGGCGGCCGAGCGTCACCGCAGCCCGAGCCGTGCCGACGCCCTCGGCGACCGTTCTTCGCTCACCGAGGATCTCCTCGAGGCGCCGTCCGCGCCCCACCTCGGTACCCAACGACCGGTTGCGCGACAACGGTCCCGTCGCTGTCAGCACGAGGTCGCCGATTCCCGCCAACCCCGCGAAGGTGAGCGGATCGGCGCCCATCGCCACGCCCAGTCGAGCCATCTCGGCCAGTCCGCGGGTGATCAACGCTGCCCGCGGGTTGTAGCCGAGGCCAAGCCCTTCGAGGATCCCAGCGGCAATGGCGATGACGTTCTTCAGCGCTCCGCCGAGCTCCGCCCCGATCACGTCTCCGTGAGTGTAGACCCGAAACGTGGACGAGTTGAACGCCTCCTGCACGATGTCCGCTGCGCCCGGCGACCGCGACGCGACCACCAGAGCCGTTGGCTCGCCCCCGGCCACTTCCTTGGCGAACGACGGACCGGACATCACGGCAATGGGCTGCCCCGAATGAAGCTCCGCGGCCAGCACCTCGGACATCCGAGCCAGCGTGTCCGGCTCGAGGCCCTTCGACACGCTCACGATCACCGCGTCCCGACGGACTCCGTCGCGTGCCTGCCGCATGACGTTGCGGACGGCGTGCGAGGGGGCGGCACTCACGATCAAGTCGGCTCCATCGACGGCGTGCGCCACCTCGGAGACCGCCGCGAGGGACGAGTGCAGGGCGACACCCGACAAGAACAGATCGTTGCGGCACTGTTCGTTGACGCTCGCCACCACCTCGGGCTCGCGAGCCCACAGTTGCACTCGGTGCCCGCGGCGGGTCAGCAGGTCGGCCAGCGCCGTCCCCCAGCTGCCCCCGCCCAGTACTGCGATGGCCGAGCTCATGACGCCGGCCGACGCCCGAAGCGCGATTCGGTCCCGCTCAGCAGCCGCCGAATATTGGCCTGGTGCTTGATGACGATGAACGCGGCCAGCACGACGCACACCCAGAAGAGTGGTACCGCGTCGGGCATGAGCAGACGCACGAACGCCGGGAAGACGAGAGCGGCAAGGATCGAGCTCAGCGAGACATACCCGGTGAACGCGAGGGCCATGAGCCAGATCGCGGCACTCGCGAGCACCGCGATGGGCGCGAGCACCAAGAAGACGCCAGCGGCCGTCGCGACGCCCTTGCCCCCACGGAAACCGACGAAGGCCGAGAAGACATGCCCCATGACGGCCACGGCACCGTACACGGCGCCCGCCCACGCCGGTCCCCCAAACCATCCCGGGAACAACGCGGCTGGCACGGCACCCTTCCCCACGTCGAAGAGGCCTACCGGAATGGCGAACCGCCACCCCAGGGTGCGATAGACGTTGGTCGCACCGAGGTTCCTGCTTCCGTGCTCCCGGAGGTCCAACCCGGCCGCGCGGCCGGCGAAGTAGCTCGCCGGGATCGCACCCAGCAAATACGCCGCAGCGAGACCGCCGGCCATGCCGAGCCAGTCGCCGCTCATGCGGACTTCCTGCGGCGCGCCCGCAGTTTGAGACGCACCGGCACGCCATGGAGCGGCCACGCGGCGCGGAAGCCGTTCACCACGTAGCGCGTGTAGGCTTCGGGAATGGCCTCCGGCCGGCTGCACACCACGGCGAAGGTCGGTGGCGTGGTCGCGATCTGGCTCCCATACAGCAGTCTCACCTCTCGACCCACTGCCTGGGGTGGTTGATGCTTTGCCACGAGGCGCTCGAGTACACGATTCACCTCCGCGGTCGCGATCCGAGCGGTTCGTCGCTCGGCCACCTCGAGGATGGCCGGGGGCAAACGGCGAACGCGCTGCCCGGTGACGGCGGACACGTAGATGAACGGAACGTGCGCGAGGAAGGCGGCTTTGTCGCGTAGCTGACGCTCGCCGCGCGCAGCGGTGTTCGCGTCTTTCTCCTCGACGAGGTCCCACTTGTTCACGGCGATGATCAGTCCCGCACCGTGGCCCCAGGCCGCTTCGGCAATGCGGAGATCTTGCGTCGCCAGGCCGGACGCCGCATCCACGACGAGCACGCAGACGTCGGCCGCCTCGATGGCCCGATTGGTACGGAGCGTGGAGTAAAACTCGACCGCATCGTCCACGCGGGCCCGCTTCCGCAGCCCTGCGGTGTCGATGAAATTGAGCGTGTGGCCGTGGTAGCGAAGCGGTGAGTCGACCGCGTCTCGCGTCGTTCCGGGTTCGGGGTCCACGACCGAGCGGGGCACGCCCAACAGGCGATTCATGATACTCGACTTGCCCACGTTCGGACGCCCCACGAGGGCCACCTGCACCGCGTCCCGTGGTAACTCCTCTTCCGCAGCCGGCAGGGCCCCGACCACCGCGTCGAGGAGGTCCCCGCTCGCGCGCCCGGTCGTGGCGGACACGGGCAATGGATCACCGATCCCGAGGGCATGAAACTCGTGATGAGCCGACGTGCGAGGCACGTCGTCCGCCTTGTTCGCGACCAGCAGCACCGGCTTTCCTGCCCGGCGGAGCTCCCGCGCAATCTCGTGTTCGTCGGGGTGCAAACCCGTCAGCACGTCGACGACGAGGAGTACGAGGTCGGCCGCGTCGATGGCGAAATCCACCTGTTCGTGAATCGCCCGTGTCATGGCGTCCGCGCCTTGAGGCACCAGGCCCCCCGTATCCACCACCCAGAAGCTCTCCCCGCCCCACTCGGCCTTGCCAAAATGGCGGTCGCGGGTGACTCCGGGACGCTCGTCAACGATCGCTGCGCGTCCCCCCACGAAGCGGTTGAACAGTGTGGACTTCCCCACATTTGGCCGCCCAACGAGCGCAATCGTCCTCCGACTCACGGGCGTCGCATCCCTTCGGATCTGGTGATGAGGCCTCGCACAGGGCAGCTCGGTCTCTACATCATGATTCGTATGTAAGTATCGAAATGGTAACCAATTATAATGGCCCACCTTATGTATCGCAACAAGGTGGGCCATTGGAACGGGCGACGGCGAGGTGGTCAGAGCTTTCGGTACCGCCATGCTACGACGCCGGCCGCCTGGGCCCGCACCGTGAATGTGTGAAAGGCGGCGGCTTCGAGAGCTGGCACATCGACCTGCTCGGTGTATACGACGGCGCCGTCGGCAGTGAGGAAATCGACGCCGAGGGCCAGGGACCCGATTCCAGCCTGGCTCCGGTTTCGCAGGGTCGCCCCGAACGTGGCGGCGTCGTCCATGCTGACGAATTGGGTGACGGTGACGAGCGTAATCAGACCGGAATCGGCCAGGGTCTGATAGGCCCGGGCCGAGTCGGCCTCGCCCAATCGGTCATAGGCCAGCGCGACCAGGCGGAGTGGTTGGTCGTTCAGCGGGTCCACGCCGGTTAGCGTTCGGGCGACCGCGAGCCCGGAGTCGGGCATGCTTCGCGCGATGTGGGCCCTCGCCAAGAGGTAGAGCCCGTTCCTGTGATAGGGGTTCTTGGCGAGTCCGGTGGCGAGCAAACGCGCGGCGGCGGCCGGCTGCCCGGCGCTCAACAGTGAATTGCCGGCCAGGAAGAACATGCTCTCCCGAGTATCAGCTGCCTCCGCAACGATGCGTTCCGTCACCTGCTCCACCGCCGCGGCGTCGCCGCGATAGGCGTAGAGCCCTGCGAGCTCTGCGCCGGCCTCGACGTGCATTCCGCCATCGAGGAACTCTTCGTATGCGGCGATTGCAGGCTCGAGCACGCGCTCGAGGGCAGCGCTGTCTGCAGATGCGAGTTCGGACAGCGAATCGCGGCGAGCGTGTGCTTGCCCCAGACGATTGCTCCGGCTGGTCGACTCCGCTTGGAATGCGCGGAGCGATGCGGCATCGAGCTTTGCCCCGGTCGCGCGGATGCGCTCCACGTCCGCATTCATCGAGGCCAGGACGGTCGAGTCGCCCGAGATTTCGCGGGCGACCGATTCGAGCTGGCTGCGAGTGGGCGCCGAT
>JBDHCY010000319.1:0-5247 GCA_039591795.1 Gemmatimonadota bacterium
AACGCGCGAACCGATCGTCTTGGGCCGTGCCGTCGGACGGGACGGCCATGGCTGTTCCAAGGAAGCAGAAGGCAAGTGTTTTCTGAACGACAGGTCTCATGTGGACACCAGGTCTGCGTTTCTACACCTCGGGGTGGCAGGTGCTCCCGTCGGGTGCATCGATGTATCGTTGCTTGCGAGGCCCGACCGCCGCACGTCGTACTGAGAGACTCCAGAGGAAGCGTCGCTGAACAGTCAGAGGGGCCACTTCGCGGAACGGCGAGGTCAATGGCCGCGCGTTCGCTTCGGTTGCTGTTTCCTGCAGATTGTTGGCACACCGAGAACAGAAGGGGTGCTCCATGTCGGTAGCCCAGTGGTTGGCTGAGGTTGCGTCCACGATTCGGCAGGCTCTGCCCGCGCTGCTCGCTGCAGCTGCACTCATTCTCGCCGGCCTGGTTGTGGCCAGAGTGCTCCAGGCCCTCGGCGGACGGATCACGGCGCGGTTACTCCGGCGCGTGGGGCGGGGATGGGGGCTCGGTCAAGCCATGGCGGAGACTGGTGCGCGAGCCACGATTCCGCGGGTCGTGAGCAAGTTTGTGTTCTGGCTGGTGTTTCTGTTCTTCGTCGCTGCCGCGCTCGAGTCACTCGGCCTCGACGTCGTCTCGGGCGTCGTCAATCGGCTGTCGTCGTACCTGCCGAACGTGCTGGGCGCGGTCGTGGTCGTGGTTGGCGGGTTGGTGATTGCGAAGCTCCTCCGCGCAGTGTTCGCGAACGCGGCGAGGTCGGCCGGCATCATGAGGGCGGAGGAGGCGGGTCGGTTGGTGCACGCCGCCGTCGTCGTCATCGCGGGCGTGGTGGCGCTCGACCAGGTCGGAGTCGATGCGCAGTTGCTCGTCATCTTGTTGGCCGTTGTGGTCGGTGCCACAGTCGCGGGCGCGGGGCTCGCCTTCGGACTCGGGGCACAAACGAGCGTGAGCAACATCATTGCCTCGCATTATCTCACGCAGACCTATCGGGTGGGCCAGACGGTTCGCATCGGAGGAACCGAGGGTCGGATCCTGCAGACGACGCCCATGGCCGTGGTGCTGGATACGTCGGACGGTCAGGTACTCGTTCCGGCGCGGAAGTTCAGCGAAGAGGCCTCGGTCTTGATTGGCGGAGGGAGTTGAGATGCACGCGTACGAGATGTGTGCAACCCGTTTCGCGAAGCGGCATCCAGCTGAAGCCGCCGCGTTTCTCGAGCCGCTCCCTCCAGCGGACGTGGCCATGTTCTTGAAAGCCGTTTCGCCGGAGTTGGGATCGGCGCTCCTGCGGCGGCTCAACCCCGCTTCGGCTGCAGCCTGTCTGGAAGCGTTGGATGTCGAGCAGGCTGCGGCACTCGTCACGGAGCTGCCCCGTGCTGTCGCGGCATCGGTGCTACGCCGGTTGACGGCACCGCTTCAGAGCGAGCTGATGGGCCGCTTGACGGCGCCGGTGCGCCAGGCGCTCGAGCGGGGGCTGCGCTTCGCGGAGGGCACGGTTGGGGCAGCGGCGGATGTGGCCCCACCGGCCTTCGCGAGCCATCTGCCGGTTGCCGAGGTGCGCCGCCTCGCCCGTCGCCCCTCCTTCACACCCACTCCCTATCTCTTCGTTACCGACGATGCACACAAGCTCGTGGGCGTCATCCACATGCGCGACCTTGCCGCGGCCCGCGGCCGAGCGACGCTGGCTTCGATCATGCACAGCGACGTGATCAGCGTGTCCGCGCACGCGGACCTCGCCACCGTCGCGGCACACGCCGCGTGGCGGGACCATGACTGGCTCCCCGTAGTCGACCGCTCGGGGGCGCTCGTCGGTGTCATCGGGCACCGACGACTTCGGCAACTCGCAGAGCCCGGCGGCGCAGGGTCGCTCGTCGAGGCGCTGTTTCATCTGGGTGAGCTGTACTGGCAAGGGGTATCCATGTTCATGCCAGATCTGACCCCTCGGCACGCGAGCGCTGGGGATCGCTCCTCGAACGCGGAGATCGACGATGCCAGGCAATGACGATCGAGCGGCTCGCTTGCTGACGCGGCGCTTCCTGGAAGGGCATCCCGGCGAGGCAGCAGAAGTGCTCGACCTCCTTCCGGTGCACGAGCAGGCGTCGCTCATCGAGGAGCAACCCGTCGCGAGGGCGGCAGCCATTGTTCGGCGCCTACGTCCCGACGCGACCGCTGACCTTCTCGAGGCGTTGAGCGACGATTTCACCGGTAAGTTGCTTCCCTCACTTGAGCCCGCGCGGGCTGCGGCGAGTCTCGCTCGTCTCGCACCCGAGGCCCGCGACCGGCGGCTCGCGTTGGCCGATCCGGACACAGCCCGAGAGCTCTCCACACTGATGACGTACCGGCCCGACAGCGCCGGCGGCTCGATGGATCCGAGAGTCGCAACGTTCCACCCGGAGGCTCGTGTCCGGGACGCGCTCAAGCGACTGCGCACACTCCGGCACAAGCGGGTTTCGGATGTGTTCCTCGTAGATGCTGATGGCCGGTTGGCGGGGAGTGTCGCGCTTCAGGACCTGGCGGTGGCAGAAGCCGCGACTGCACTCGGCGATCTGGTGAGAGCCCCCGCCGTCTCCGTTCGAGCGACTGCGTCTCACGAGGAAGTGCTCGAGGTCTTCGAGCAAAGCCGCGTGCCGAGCGTGCCGGTGGTCGACTTCGAGGGTCGGGTAATCGGAGTGATTCGGCACGCCGGCCTGGTGAACGCCGCGCAGGCCACCGCGACGGCCGACATGCAGGCCATGGTTGGCGTGAGCCGCGAGGAGCGGGCGTTGTCGAGCGTCGGCCTCTCCGTGCGCCGGCGACTGCCGTGGCTTCAGATCAATCTGCTCACGGCTTTCGTTGCAGCGTCGGTGGTGGGGCTCTTCGAGGATACGATCGCGCAGTTCACGGCCCTGGCCGTGCTCCTCCCGGTCGTGGCCGGGCAGTCGGGAAACACTGGCGCTCAAGCGCTGGCCGTCACGATGCGTGGGCTCGCCCTCCGCGAGATTCGACCGCGGCACTGGCTTCGCGTATCGACGAAGGAGGTCTTCACCGGCTTCTTCAACGGCATCGCCGTGTCGTTGGTCACTGGGCTGGCCGTGCTCATTTGGAGCCGCTCGCTCGGCCTCGCCATCGTCATCGCGATTGCGATGGTGATCTCCATGGCGATCGCCGCTCTGTCGGGGGCTTCGATTCCGATCGTGCTGACCAAGCTCGGGCAGGATCCCGCACAGGCGTCGTCGATCATCCTGACCACCGTGACCGACGTCGTCGGGTTCTTGAGCTTCCTCGGCCTCGCGACACTGGCGATCGGCTTCCTCTGAGCGGGAGATGCGGTGGTCACACCTGCCGCGGCTACGTTGCGAGAAGGGCGAGGAGAGTGAGCGCGCGGTGGAAGCGGTCTCGCAACTCTTCGAGGCGAGCCGGGTCGACCGTGAGGCTGCCGCGATCGAACCACGGTGGAGCGAGATACCATGAGCGGTTCATCTCGACTTGAATCCACGGCACCGCTCCGGCTCCGTGACGTCGAGTGATGTAGCCGCCCTGGAAGGGATCGTTCAGCCGCACCTCATCCCCAGAACACTCGTAGGCGCGGGCGATCGCTCGAGCGAGGTCTGCCAGCAGCTCGGGCTCGCAGGTCGCGTCATGGCGATTGCTCAGACAAAACAGAGGCCGGGGCTCGCCAGGACGTGGCGCGATCGGTGGTGCGGTGGTGGACATCGAGTGGCAATCGAGGGCGAGTCGCACGCCTTCACGAGCTGCGGCGTCCTCAAGTCGTCGATGGTAGGGCTCGTAATACCGCTCGAGGAGAAGGCTCGTCACTGCGGGGCCGGGCGCCTCGCCCGTTGCGTAGATCGGCCGCCGGTGGCACGTCTGTGACTTGACGACTCCGTCGGTATTGGCCGGCGGCCGATCATCAGGCGCACGGTTGAGGTCAACGAAGGCACGAGCGATGTGAGCCTCGACGACGGCCTCGACGGCGCCATCGAGGTCGTAGATTTCACGCGTGAAGGGATCGCCGTCGTCGAAGAGGTCTTGTTTGGAGAGACAAATCGAGTCGCCCAGTTCGGGCGGCTCATCCATCCCGCCGTGTGGGATGGACAGGAGCACCGGTAAGACGCTAGGAATCGAGCCCTCGGGCTAGACCGTCGCGTCTCACGTCGGCGACGCCTTGAAACCCGCCTCCCGTCTGCCGCCTCAAGACGGCCTGCACACAGCCCAGATAGAACGCGTAGGGGAGCAGTGGAATCGGGGCTCCGTGGCCGCCTGGCACAGCGGTGCGGAGCCGTCCACCACGTCGATGATGAACTGTGCGAGCGTCGAGAAGATGCGTTCGCTGCCGGGACTCCCCAACGCGAGCCACGGTTCCTTGCGTCGGAAGATCAGCGTCGGTGCCGCCGTCGACCAAGGGGTGGCATTCGGTCGCAGGTAGTAGGGGTGCGCGGGATGGCTCCGCTCGAATGCCTGCATGTAGTTGTTGTAGAGGAACCCGAGCTCGGCAGCTGCCACCTTCGCGCCGTAGACCAGCTCGATCGATTGGGTCATGGAGACGGCGTTGCCGGCCCCGTCCATGACGGAGAAGTGCGTGGTCTCGCCTCCCTCGTCGATCCAGTCCTCGAGCGGGAGGTCGACGTCGATGGAGTCGGCGATCGACGTGGCGATCTCCCGGGCGAACTGGCGGCTGAGCATCTTCTTGTCGCGTATCTGTGGATAGGAATTCGGGTCGAACGGCCGGTCCTTCCGTTGAAGGAAGGCCTTCCGAAACGCCTCCGCCACGAAATGGTATCGCACTGGCGCCCGACCACCCACGAAGCGGGACTCGAGATGGTTGAGGATGAGGAGCACGAGGAGCAACGTGCGGCCCGCTCCAGGCGGAGGCATCGTCGAGATGAGATACCCACGGTAACGTCGAGAGAGCGGCGGCCGCTCGACGGGCCACGGGATGAGCGCCAGATCATCTGCGCGAAGCAAGCCGTCGTTCGCCCGCATGTCTGCGTCGATCTGCGCGGCGACGTCGCCCTGGTAGAACGCTTCCGGGCCCCGTCGCGCGATCAAGTCGAGCAGCGCGGCGAGATCCGGCTGACGAAAGAGGTCACCGGGCTGATACGGCTCGGTGCCGTTCTTGAGGTAGTATCGTGCACCCGACCGTGCTGGTGCGTCGAGCAACGCGTCCAGCTCGCGCACCTGGAGGTCGTGTTGCAGCTGGCTGATCGCGTATCCCTCGCGTGCCAATCGGACCGAGGGTGCTACGACGTCCGACCAGGGGACCTTT
>JBDHCY010000320.1:0-4209 GCA_039591795.1 Gemmatimonadota bacterium
GGCGTCAGGGAGAGGAGACCGGCGGTCCCCCTCCACATCGAAGCGGCATTGGACAAAGCACTGGAGAAGCTTCCCGCTGACCGGTTCACGAGACCCGGTGACCTTGCCGAGGCCCTCGGCGATACGACGTTCACAGCGAGGACGGAGAGAGCGGGGACCCGGACGGTTGCCGACGCCTGGCGGTCGCTACGCGCTCGACTCGTTGCGGCCGCCATCGCGCTCGTGGCGGTGTCTGGCATTCTCGGCTGGATGCTCAAGCCCATGCCGGATACACCGACTCGAACCGGTTCCGTCCCGACCCGTTTCACGATTCCAGTTCCGACGGGATTCGAACTACAGGCGGGGCAGGTGCCCGCGCTCGCACTCGCTCCCTCTGGTCGAACCGTCGTGTACGAGACGGACGGGGCTCTCTACCGGCGGCGCCTGGACGAGTTCGAGAGCGAACGGCTCAATGGGACCGATGACGCTTACCTTCCCTTCTTTTCGCATGACGGGCAGTGGATCGGGTTCTGGGCCGGCTCGTTCGGCGGGACCCCGATGAGGATCTCCGTCGATGGAGGACCCGTTTCGGAACTTCCCGCCGAGATCGACCGGACCGCGTGGGGTGCCAATTGGAGCAGTGATGGGTCGGTCGCGTACGCTGCGGCGACTGGGTACGCGGGTATTCACCGCAGCGCAGCGGGTCGGGCAGCGGAGCCGCTGACTGCGGTCCTCGACTCAGCGGGGGAATCGTCACACCAATGGCCACAGTTGCTTGACGGAGGCACCGCGCTGCTCTTTTCGGTCATCGGCCCGAGCTGGTTGTGGGCAGACTCCAGGGTCGTCATCAAGGACATCGCGTCAGGCCAGCGCACGATTGTCGCGACGGGTGCCACGTACGGGCGTTATGTCCCGAGCGGTCATGTCGTCTACATCAATGCGGAGGGGACGCTTCACGCAGTCCCGTTCGATCTCGAGCGGCGGGCCGTGACCGGTGAGCCCCAACCCGTGGCATCGGGAATTCGCACCGCGTACTGGGGAGGCGCGGCTGCGTACGCCGTGTCCGAGGGGGGCACGCTGGTGTTTGCTCGCGGGACGGAGTTCGAACGGCACCTCCTCGTGTGGATCGACCGCGCGGGAAGGCGCTCCGCTCCGCTCGGACCCCCGGCGACATTCGAGACGCACAGCCTGTCCCCCGACGGACAGAGCGTCGCGATGGATATGTACACACCGAACAACTCCGATATCGCTGTGACGAGTGTGTCGTCATGGCAGCCAAGACGATTTACCCTGGATCAAGCCCAGAACGAGGGGCCCGTTTGGTCTCCCGGTGGGCGCCGACTCGCGTATACCTCGGCGGGCACGGGCGGCGCGACGCGAATCTGGATACGAGATCTCGAAGCTGGCAGCGACCCGTTCCTCGTGTACACCGCGCCTTACTGGCTCGAACTTACCTCTTGGTCGTCGGACGGATCCTGGCTCCTCTTCACCGCGCAACCGCCGGGGCGACAACAAGACGTGTACGCGATACGCGCAGATGGTTCGGATCAGCTGATCGAAGTCGCCGCAACCGGTATCCGTGAATCGGGAGGACGGTTCTCTCCCAATGGACGCCTCGTGGCCTATGGCTCGGAGGAGACTGGTGTCAGTGAGGTATACGTGGTGTCGTTTCCCGATTTGTCGGCGAAGCAACAAGTGTCGAATGGTAGCGCCTCACGGCCGCGCTGGTCTCGCAAGGGTGATGAGCTCTTCTACTTGAAGGGCGACACGCTCATGGTCGTGCCGGTCGACACCAGCGGCACACTCAGCGCGGGGACTCCCCGCCGCCTGTTCGCGGTACCGGATCTCGACGACGGGTACGGGTACGATGTGAGCCCCGATGCCGACCGGTTCCTGGTGAGGGTGAAGAACCCAGAAGCCCTGTCGCTCGAGATCCACGTCGTCACGAACTGGTTCGCGGAGCTGCGCTCCGGCCAATGAAACACTCTCGCATTGTCCGGACCGGGTGGCCAGGTCCGCCGCAGACACTGTCACGACCTCGGTCGCATCTAACTGCCCGAATCCTGGTCGAGCCTCGATGCGGCCCGCACCTCCTTGTCATGCTCCAGTTTTCGTTTGACCAGCAGTGGCACCAGTGCTGCTACAACGGCCACCAAGCTCACAGGGGGTATCCCGCCGTGCCATCCGCCTGGCGCTAACCAACCTTGAATGCCGAGGACCACCAGGTGGGCCACCACCAAGGCCAGGGCTACGTAACCGGCTCGTTGGCTCCGCTTCCACCGCTGGCCGCCGATTGCCTTGGGCATCATCGGCAGCGTCGTCACCGCCGGCGACAACAGGAAGAACAGGGCCAGAACACCAACGCTCATTGCGATTTCGCCCTGGAGATTGAGCCGACCGACGTCGTCGAAATACTTGCCGTAGTAGGCCGGGGAGAGCAGGCTCAGCGAGAAGAACGCGTGCACCGCCGCCAGAAAGAACCCCATCAAGCCGCAGAATTTGATCACCACCAACCGCAGCGCTTTGTCGTGGTCGTGCCAGCGGATGAGTTTTCCGATCAGATACGAGCACGCCACGAAAAAGACGGCCGCCAGCGAGGTGGCCTTGTTGAGAATAAAAAGCGGAAAGTGCCGCCACTCGACGTCGCCGGCGATGTGATAGCGGATGACCGCGTAGGCCAGTGAGAACCCGAAGACCACGAAAAACCACTTCGCGGTCGTCGGCTGCCACAGTCTATGCGGCGGCAGTTTCGAATGCTCGTCGCTCATTCTCCGCCCTACGGCGTGTACCAGATCGGCGACGTGTAGGCGCGCTCCTGACTCTTCATGGGCACCGTCTCAGGCATCGTGATCCCATAGAATTTCGAATCGTAGGCCTGCCACGTGGGGGTTGGAATCTCCAACACCCGCGCGTAGTAGAACGCCTGGTGACTGGGATTGAAGTCGGGGTCCATCCACACCGCGCGCAGTTCGGCGTCGCCGATGTTGTTCAGGTAGCTGGCGTCTGCCTCATCGACGGTGTTGCCCACTGAGGCCCTAGAGCGACCATCCGCGTCGATCGTTCGACCATCGGACACCGCCACGTCGTACACCCGCTCTTGGCGTTCGCCGTCGTCGTCGATCCATCCCTTGATGATCTGGATGCGATCGAGGTTGCCGGACCAGGTATCCTTGAGGGCACCCACCATGAACACCGGAGCCCGCTTATTGGCGGGCCTCTCCGGCAGGTCACCCCCCATCGGTACACCTTTGCGGTAGCCGATCGACACCGCATCGGGCCGGAACACTTCGTCTTCCTCATAGTCCCAGCCACCGAAGAAGCGCACGACGATTCGCGTGCCCGTCGTGGCATAGGTCTCCTTCTTCTGCATGGCCTCGAAGAGCGCCTCACGCGTATTCTCGCGTGCCCAGACCGCCGCAAGGCCAGCGCCGATCGATTCGTACGAATAGCTCGACAGGTTGTCATCGCCAGCCAAGGACCGGATGATCACGTGCTTCCAGCGATCGGCCTCCGGTTCCAGGTGCGGTGCCTTGCCGAAGAAATTCTCTTCTCGAGTGGTGGCCAACGACGTGTGTGCGTCCGTGCTCCCGATCATGCCGAACTTGTACGGATTGACGCCGAGCTGCTGCTCGAGCTGCATGCCGATCTGCAGCGCGGAGCGGGCATACTCGTACGGAAGCATCCAGTCTTCTTTGGGCTTGAATCCCGCAATATCGGCCTTGTCCCAGGTGCCGTAGTCCGCGAACTCGTCGTTGGGTGACATGAACGGGTGCGCTTCGCCGTCGCCCTTGATCTGGGTCACTTCGTACAGTGGTTCGAACCGTATCCGCGTCTCCGCATAGTCCCGGTCGACCGGTTGGCCGTTCAGCCGCTCGATCGGAAACATGAGGCCGTTGGAGAGGTTGCCGTTATGGGCAATCGCCAACACGCTGCCACCCGTTGCCGCCTCGTAGTTCGCCATGTAGTCCCAAAGCCTCTCCGGATCGTACGAGTCGAACGTGCTGAAGGGCAGGACCTGCTTCGCCTTGTCGGCGCCGTCCTTGAAGATGACGACCCGGTGCAGATTGCCGGGCGCTTGCTGCGTGGCTATGGAGGTCCATTCGAACCCGATCAATGCGGTGAACCGTCCGGGCTCGTTGTACTGTTCGGCGAAGGCGATCTCGCGCTCCCAGGCCGTGCGCGACATCTTCGGGCTGTTGATCGGGTCCTCGTTTGCGGCAACAGCCGTGA
>JBDHCY010000321.1:0-4196 GCA_039591795.1 Gemmatimonadota bacterium
ATCTCCGCCGCTATATCGAGAAGTTTGGCATTGATCTTTTGCCCGGTATCAGCGATCAGACGTGCATGCCGCTGCCGGATCTGGAGCGGGACAACAATCCGGGGCTCGGAGGGAGGTAGCTAGCAGGGCGAGATACCGATGATCGACGGCGAGGCCGCTCCGCCTTCACGGTTAGCGCGTGCGGAGTGACGGCTCAAGCGGTGCCAGTTCCTCTGGTGAAAGCGGTGAAAGACCCAGCTTCGCCAGCACGGCATTTACGTCGCGCACCGTGACCTGTGCGGGTGCGGTGATCTCTACCCCGATGGCCTCGCCGGTCGCCGCGTAATCGACCACCATACCAACCGCGGCCTGCTCGGACCGCCCGCTCTTCGCGGCGGCATTCCTTGGTAGGTGCAGGTAAGCGGCGAGGGGCTTGCCCCTGCGGAACGTCACTTCGAGGTAGCGCTCTTTCATCGATCCATCGTCGGATACGCTGTGATTACGACGAGTTGTCGTCTTTCGGGATCAGGCTCAACAATCACTTGCCACTGCTGATCTCGCAGTCGCGTCTCGACGATCCACCGGCCTGGGGAGACGTCCGAGCGGTAACGGATCGCATGCTGCAACATATGGCGCAGATCGATCTCGGTAAAGTTGCGGCTCTGCATGCGCCGTTCGACATGTCCTGTGATCTCCAGTTGCCAGTGCCACCACAATGGCCACGCCATGCGGCAACGGTTCGTGGTCCAGTCGTGGTTTCTGGTACCCGCTGAGTGCGCAACGGAGGCGATTCATTGCGAGACTGCAGAGGTGACCCTTCCTAGCCATTTAGACTTCCGAATCACATCTTAGGCCACGACAGCGCCATCGAGGCCGTGCCGTGGCGGATCTCCTCGAGCGACTGAGCAGTGCGTTGGCCGATCGCTACCGCGTCGAGCGTGAGCTCGGCCGCGGTGGCATGGCCACCGTCTACCTGGCCCATGACCTGAAGCACGACCGCCAGGTCGCGGTTAAGGTCCTGCGCGAAGACCTCGCCGCCTCGCTCGGCGCTGAGCGCTTTCTCCGCGAGATCCAAATCGCGGCCAAGCTCCAGCACCCCCACGTCCTGCCGCTGTACGACTCAGGCCAAGCCGGTGAGATCCTGTTCTACGTGATGCCCTCTACGAAGACCGAGGCGACACCGTGAAGGCACTCGACTACTACGGCCGCTTCGTCGACCTCTGGAGGGATGCCGATCCCGAGCTCCAGCCGCAAGTTGAGGAGATCCGTCAGCGAATCGCGCGACTCGCTCAGGAAACGGGTGGATAGCGGGGCGACCCCCAATCCCACCGGCAGCCAGATCGGCACCCGGAAGCCCCGGGCGCCCACCGGACGCGTGCCTCAGCCGGCCCACAGCCTCGAAGGCGCAATCCGCTCTTCCAGCTCCTCCGCCGAGAACTCAATCGCCTCGGCCTTCTTGCCCGTCGCCGTCTTGATCTGCTCCTGCTGCTCCTTTGTCAGCCTCAGGCTGACGCGCTCCTGCTCGGCCAGGGGAACCTCCTAGCTAGGGTGCACTGGCACTGCGAGAGCACGGAGCCAAGATGGAGGCCCATCGTGAAGCCAGCGTGATTGTCGATGTGAAATAGTGTGAATCGCGTTGCTTCAGCGACACCAGCCGAGCCGCGGCATTAGCCGCGAGCCACGAGGGGCGAGAGCCCCTCTACCGCAAGTCCAACAACCGCAACAACACCCCCAGCGAGTCGCGCGACACGCCGCCCGTCGCGATGACGCGGTAGCTCCCCACCACGCGGTACCGACCGACGACGCGCGTTGGTCGTCCCTCCGGATCGCGCTCGAGCACCACGCCCTGATCGAACACGCGCGTGCTGTCCGGCGCATCGACGGGCTGGTAGACAAAGACCACGGTGTCTCCGGCACCGCTCGCCTGCGAAACGACGAGCAGCGGGTCGGTGCCCGCCGCCACCTCGACCAGGTGATAACCGGGCAGCACCTCGACGGGTGGCTGGGCGTATACCCGCCGTGGCATCGCGGCGGAAATCGCGTCCGCCGCCGCAGCGGCCTCCGGTCCGGCAACCCCTCCCGAGACACGACCCAGAGCAGCTTCCTCCTCTCGGGTCTGGGCCATCCGTCGGTCTTCCAACAACGAGTCTGGAGTGGGACGCGCGGCGAGTTGCCGTTCGGTCTGCGTGCGCTGCTCCGCAGGAGGCTCACGGTTCGCCATGCGCTCGCGTGACGGCGCTGCCTTCGAGGCGGGGGCAGTCTCGGCCGGCGCGTCTCGCCTGCCCCGAGCGCCCGACGCCAAGGATCGCTCCTGCTCCACCGCACCCTCTCCCTTGCCCGGCGCTACGCTCGCGAGTGTCGTCACCGAATCGGGCACCTCATTCTGATCGGTGAACCCGGCGACGCCTTCGTCGACGGCATCCGACTCCATGAGCGCGGTGGGCGAGGGGCCGGCGAAGGGATTCGGGAGGTACGTTCGCGCCATCCAACCCGCGCCGAGCGCCAAGAAGAGTGATGCGGCCCAACCAAGGCGCACCATCGGGCGCTTGCGCCGGCGATCGGGCATCTTGCGCGCTACGGGGCGAGCACGCTCAACGGGCCGTGCGCGCGTGAGGATCTTGGTCGCCTGCGACTTGAGTTGACGGGCCTCCTGCAGCGCCGCGGCGCACGCGGGACACCCCGCCACGTGCGACTCGACCTGCAGCCGCTCGTCCGGTCGCAAAGCCCCGTCCAGGTAGCTGTGGAGCATACCCTCGTCAGCGTGCAACACGTCGTTCCCCGAGTTCCTCATATGCCTCGGCCAACCGCCGGCGGGCCCGCGCCAGAGTGGTGCCGATCGCGCCCGCCGCGAGCCCCGTGTGCTGCGCGATCTCTCCGTAACTGTGCCCTGCGTCCCACAGCAAGAGCACCTCACGCTCTCGTGGGCTTAGGGTATCGAGGGCCGTCTTGACCCGCTCCGTTTCGTCCGATCGCTCGACCAACTCGTCGGGCCGGACCGGCGCCGACTGCGGCTCGCTCTTGAGCAAAACCAAGTGCCGCCGCCGTCGCACTTCCTGACGCACATGATCGCGAGCCAGGTTCGACGCCACCACGAACACCCACGCCCGAAGCTTCTTCGGCCGGCGCTCCGCCGCGCGCGCAAACGCTTCCTGCGCCAGCTCCTCCGCCCGGTCTGCATCCCACAGCTTCCGGTAGAGGAACCGCACCAGGACCGGGAAGGTCGAGCGATAGGTCTCCGAGAATTCGTCTGCCATCTATCAAGGTCGGAAATCGGCCACGAGCCGGCGCACGGTGCTCCCCGAGAATCGGTCGATGCCGGCCGGATCGATCTCCAGGGTGACCGCGCGCCCCGCCACGCGGACCCTCTCTCCCAAGCTGAGCCAAGGGGCTAGCTCCGGCAAGGCGCGGACCAGGGCGAAATACGCATCGCTAAATGGCTTGATGCGGACCTGCCTCACGTCCCCACGAGTGCCGAGATCGTGCCACACTCCCTCCCGTTCCACGAAGATACGACCCGCCACGCTCTTCGTCGCGGAGGCGCCTGGCGCGGACGCGAGCGCCGCCTCGTTCGCGGCATCGACTGCCGCTTTGCCACTCACCTCTCCGTACATCTGGCTCAACGCCGCACGCTCGCGCGCCATGCGACCCTCCTGCTCGGCGGGCGCCTGAGGGGCCCGAAGGTCGCGCATCGGCGCGTCGGCGAGGACCTCGGGCTCCTGAACGAGATATGCCGTGTACTCGGTCAGGATACCGAATCGTAGCCCCAACCGGCGGATCTCATCCACGAGCTCTGGGTTCGATCCTTCCAGCCGAATCGTCCGCGTAAGAGCCGCCACACGACGCGCCGCCCACAGACGCGGGATGAATGCGTTCCGCGCAGCGTCGGACGACGTCACCGGAGCCGCACGGAAGCTGCGATTGCGATCGCCCTGCGTGCCGCGGAGCTCCACGTTCCAATCGGCCCGCTCGTTGCGGAAGCGCCCTACGACGACCAACTCCTGCCCGGCGAAGAGATCATGGAGTGGTGCCGGGGCCGTCTGATACAGCTCCACGCGGCGCCCGCGGAGTGCGAGGTCGGCGAGCACCGGCGACGAGATGCGGGCAGCGAGTGAAGCGACTTCGGCCTCGATGTCGGCGCCCGGCGGCAGGAACGCAGCGGACCCGCGGCCTCCCTCCACCATGCGCTCGAGCACGTAGGTGTTGACGTCGTCACCTAC
>JBDHCY010000322.1:0-4165 GCA_039591795.1 Gemmatimonadota bacterium
CTTACTTGTGTGGCTCCCATGACAGGACGTCGCAAGGGCTTGAGCGACGAACCCTTCACCCGCACCACCCCGTGCCGCAGCCCCTTTCGGCCCTTGCTGACGGTGGTGTTCGGCGTCTGTGCGTTGAACAACTGCATCTTGCCCTCCGGGACTGTATCGTCTGCCAACATTCGGTTTGATCTTGGCCTCACCGGCCCGCTGCGGGTGCCGCTGAACGGCAAAGTCACTCCGTCCATCGACATACTGCTCGACGGACGAGTGATGCGAGGCGGGCAGTATCGACTCGAGAGCCTCAACCGCCAAGTCGCCACTGTCGATGCCACCGGGCGAGTGGTCACCGGTGTGCAACGGGATACGACGTCGGTGCGCGTGGTTTTCTTAAGCGGCGTGACCGGCGCGACCGCGCCCGACACCGTGATTCCGATTCTGGTGGTGGTGTCGGAGGTCGTCGTCAAATCAGAGAAGAACGTCCTAGGTTGGGGCGAAACCGTCAAGCTCGATGCTACAGGCCATGATGCGCTGGGTGAGCCGGTGCTGGGGCTGACGTACAAGTGGAACAGCTCGAATGAATCGGTCGTGATCGTCGACACGGCCGGCTACGCGACTGGCGTTCTCGGAGCGAGCGACGAAGCAGTGATCACGGCCGAAGTGGACGGCGTTGAAGGGGTGGATACGGTCACGGTGTTCCAGTTCGTTGGATCTGTATCGGTCGAGCCTCTCGATCGGGACACGCTCAACTTCATCGGAGACCAGAGCCGGTTTCAGGCCGTGGCCTGGGATACGAGTGGTATACAACTACCCCTCAATCCGACCCATTTCAGGTGGGAGAGCGGCGACGCTTCGGTAGCGATAGTAGACAGCACGGGGCTGGTCACGGCGGCGGAGGCGGGCACGGCGTGGATCCGCGCCATGGTGTCGGATCGCACGGACTCGGCGGACGTGGTTGTGGATCAAGTGGTCGCGTCCGTCGTGGTCGACCCTGACAGCGTCACGCTCCCTGGGGACGGGGCAACGTTCCAGCTGGGAGTGGCCCTCTCGGACAGCGCCGGCCATTCCGTCACGAACACGGAGGTCAACTGGGTCAGCGGGAACCCGCTCGTGGTGGACGTGGAGGCGTCCGGGCTCATTACCGCCAGTGCGTCCTCGGGTCAGACCCCGGTCTGGGCCGAGACCGCCGGGGTCGCCGACACGGCGCACGTGTCGGTCGTGGCCGTGGCGGCTGTCGAGGTGGAGCCGACCCCTGTAATCCTAGGCGGCGTGGGAGATACGGTGCAGCTGTCCGCGATCGCACGCGATGATGCCGGAACCGAGGTGCCGAATGTGCCCTTCAGCTGGTCGTCCGACGATCCGGACGCGGCGTCAGTGAATCCCAATACGGGGTTCGTCACAGGGCTCGAGCGGGCCGTCGTCACGATCGCCGCGACGGCAGGTGACCAATCCGGCAACGCCGAGATCTCGGTCGGCTGGCGCTCGGTTCACCCCGGCAAGACCGGAGATCCAGCAACCTACACGTGCGCGCTTGAGCAGAGCGGCTCTGCGTACTGCTGGGGGAGCAACGCCCGCGGACAGTTCGGGGACGGGATGACCGCCGATGCCGTTCTGAGGCCGGTACCGGCAGCGGGCAGTTTGCGGCTCACGACCCTCGATGCAGGATCCCGGCACGCGTGTGGCGTTACCACCAGTGCTGTGCTGTACTGCTGGGGCGCCAATGACCGCGGTCAGCTCGGAGACGGTTCCAATACGAGCAGACTGAACCCCGTTCAGGTAGCGGCCGCGGCCCAGACCTTCGTGACGGTCAAGACATTCGACCGACACACCTGCGCACGAGCTGCCGGCGGGTCGGTGTATTGCTGGGGGGCGAATGACCTCGGGCAGCTCGGTATCGGGACTACCATGGACGAAACGGTGCCGAGGGCCGTGCCGATGTCCCTGGATTCCATCTTCGTCGGGGGTTCGTACTCGTGCGGCCTGCGTGGCGACGGAAAGCTGCACTGCTGGGGCCTCTTTGCCTGGCCGGAGTTCGGTGACACGCTCTTCGTGGGCAGCCAACCCGTCGAGGTGTTCCCACCCGGGTTGGGATTTGCATTCCAGTCGGTTGCTGGGGGAGCCAACCACAGCTGCGGCGCAACGAGGAGTGGAGCCCTCGTGCACTGCTGGGGGAGAAACGCTAATTGGCAGCTGGGCGACCCCGAGCTAAGAGGAGACACTCTGTACGCGACCCCGCAACTGGTTCGGCTCGGCTCGGGCACACCGCTCAGCGGGGCCGACTTGCTGACCGCCAGTCGGGACCACAACTGCGCATTGGTCGACGGCGCCGCATACTGCTGGGGACCCAACGGCGGCCGAATCGGAAACGGGGGCACCGAAAGCCACACTGCTCCACCTGAACGGGCTGGCACGCTCACCTTCGAGTCCCTGGCCGCGGGGGCAGCGCACACCTGTGGCGTCACGACGACAGGCTATCTGTACTGCTGGGGAGTAAACGGGTCCGGCGAGGTGGGCGATGGCACAACCACCCAGCGGTTGGTGCCGACCAAGGTCCTGAGGCCGTCGCAGTGATTCCCTGAGGTGTTGGATGGATCCGCAACGGTGGGAGGAAGTCCAGGCGGCTTTCGAGGAGCTCGCCGGCCTGAGTGAGGCCGAGCGGCGGAGCCGGCTTGCGGCGATCGGCACCAAGGACCCTGCACTGCGCGCGGCCATCGAGTCGTTGCTGGTTGCTGACGCGGACGCCGACGAGCGGTTGGCGCCCATCGACGCCGCGCTGCCGTCGCGCGGTGGGGCCAAGCCCGTCCAGAGCCTGAAGGACGCCCTCGCCCACCGCTACACAATCGAGCGGGAGCTGGGTCGTGGCGGGACGGCCCTCGTCTATCTCGCCCGTGACCGGAAACTCGACCGCCAGGTGGCGATCAAGGTCCTCAAGCCTGAGCTGGCTGCTGCCATCGGTCGCGAGCGGTTTCTGCGGGAGATCAAGCTCACTGCCCGCCTCGAGCACCCCAACATTCTCACGCTGTACGACGCGGCCGAGGTCGACGGCTTCGTCTACTACGCGATGCCCTACGTGGACGGCGAGTCGCTGCGCGACCGGTTGAAACGGGGTGGGCAGCTCGGGTTGGAAGATGCGGTGCGCATCAGCCGCGCGGTGGCGGACGCGCTAGGCCACGCCCACGCTCGCCATGTGATCCACCGGGACATCACGCCGGGAAATATCATGATCGGCAAGGGCGGCCAGGTGGTGGTGACGGATTTCGGCATCGCCAAGGAACTCCGGGCAGGGTCGCTGACCGTGTCGGGGGCGGTGCTGGGCACGCCTCACTACATGTCGCCCGAGCAGTACCTAGGTACTGAAGTCACGGGCGCGGCCGACCAATACTCACTCGCGGTAGTGACCTATCAGATGCTGGCGGGGCGCGTGCCGTTCGAAGCCACGTCCGCGTACGAGTTGCTCAACAGGCACGTGTCGACGCCGCCCCCGAGCTTGCGGGAGCTCAGACCGGGCCTGCCATCGCACGTCTACTGGGCTGTGGATCGTGCCCTCGCAAAGACGCCCGGTAAGCGGTTCACCTCGGTCGGGGACTTCGTGGCCGCACTCGAGAACCCGTCTCCCGACACACCGCGCGTGCTTCCGGAACAGCCCAATCGGCGTCGCGTGGCGGTCGCGGGAACGATCGCTGTGATCGCTGTCGCTGGCATCGTCGGCGTGATCGCGGTGAGTGGGAACGGGCAGGAGCGGACGGAGACGGTAGCGGGTGCGCCCGACACCGCCGATGGCGCTCTCACCGACGTGGTTGCCGAGGCGGCAGCATCACGTGCGCGAGTCCCCGACACCGCCGCGGCGGAGACGCCACGACCTCCGGCCGACGCGCCCACACCCTCGTCCGTCGCGACGCGTCCCGTCGAGGCAGCGAACCCGTCAACCGGGGCTCCCGAACCCGAGTTCGGCGTGCTCATCCTGCGCCTGTCCTCGTGGGCGAACATCTATGTGGATCAGTCCTTCGTTCGTCCGGGACGAGTCCACCGTGACACACTTTCTCCGGGCACGCATGTCGTGCGACTCGAGCGTGACGGGTACGCCACCGTGGATACAAGTGTGGTCGTCGTGGCCGGTGAGACGATCACCCTGTCCCTATCGATGCGAGAGCGGGACTGATGCGTCGCACCGCGCGTG
>JBDHCY010000323.1:0-4163 GCA_039591795.1 Gemmatimonadota bacterium
CTATGTGCCAACGGGCCACCTCCTGTTCATGCGGCAGGGCACGCTCATGGCGATCGGGTTCGACCCGAACCGGCTCGAGGTCCGCGGCGAGCCCGTCACCATGATCGAGGACGTGATACACGCGGTGTTCATGAATAACACTGGTCGCGAGTCGTGTGCGGCGCAGGTCGCGGTGTCTGCGGCGGGACACCTGGCTTACGCGCGCGGCGGGGTCCGCCCCGAAGACCCGGATCGCGTCATGCGGATAACGCCCGCCGGTGACACCGTGCCGCTCGGCATGGACCCGCGGCACTACGCACAACTTCGAGTGTCGCCCGATGGAACGAAGCTCGCCTATGCTGTTGGCCCTGGGACGCACTTCGATATCTGGGTGCGGGATCTCACCAGTCGTGTGCAGCAGCGGCTTCCCACGGGAGGGTCCAGAAACTGGCCGCTGGCGTGGAGCCCGGACAGCCGATGGCTTACGTTCAGTTCGGACCGCGATCAAGCCAACAGCAATATCTATCGCCTGGCGGCGGACGGCAGCGGCGAACCGGAGCGGCTGGCTCCGTCGGACCGTTCGCAAAGTGTCGCATCGTGGTCCTCGGACGGTGTGATCGCCTACCTCGAGGGCGGAGACATTTGGGTGTTGCGACCGGACAGCACACCCCGACCGTTCTTCACGTCGGACGCGTCCGAGCGGTTTGCAACGTTCTCCCCCGACGGGCGCTGGCTCGCGTATACGTCGAACAGGAGCGGCCGGAGTGAGGTGTACGTGCGGCCCTACCCCGGTCCGGAACCCGCGATCCCGATCTCCCCGGATGGCGGATCGAACGTGGCGTGGTCGCGTGACGGTCGTCAGCTCTATTACCTACAGCGGGCTGACAATCCAGCAGGGCTGGTCTTGATGGCGGTCGATGTGCGTCCGGGGGATGACTTGCAACCGGGGCACCCGGTGCCGCTCATCGACCCCTGGCGCGGTTCCTTTACCCCAACGCGTGGTTATGACGTGTTGGCAGACGGCTCATTCCTCGCCCAGGTCGTCTTGGACAGTGACGGTGATGCGTGGACACGAACGAATCGCGCCACCGAGCTCCACTTGATCTTGAACTTCTTCGAAGAACTCAAGACGCGGGTCGGGAACGAGTGAAGGCGGGACAGTGGCATGACTGACCTCCTCGCCCGCCTCACGACCGCCCTCGCTGACCGCTACGCCGTCGAGCGCGAGCTCGGCGGGGGTGGGATGGCGACGGTCTACCTCGCCCAGGACCTGAAGCATGAGCGGCAGGTGGCAATCAAGGTGCTCAAGCCGGAGCTGGCCGCCGTCCTCGGCGCGGAGCGGTTTCTCCACGAGATCAAAGTCACCGCCAACCTCCAACATCCCAACATTCTGCCACTGTATGACTCGGGCGAGGCGGACTCGTTCCTCTACTACGTCATGCCGTACGTCGAGGGAGAGACGCTGCGCGGGCGACTGAAGCGCGAGAGACAGTTGAGCGTGGAGCACGCCGTCGACATCGCGAAGGATGCGGCGGCGGCGTTGGCCTTCGCGCACGGTCGGGGCGTCATCCATCGCGACATCAAACCCGAAAACGTTCTGCTCGGGAGCGGGCAGGCCATCGTGGCGGACTTTGGCATCGCACTCGCCGTCAGCACGGCCGGGGGTGAAAGGTTGACCGAGTCCGGGGTCTCGCTCGGGACGCCGCATTACATGAGTCCCGAGCAAGCGGCCGGAGACCGCGAGTTGGATGCACGGAGCGATGTGTATTCACTGGCGTGTGTGGTCTACGAGATGCTGGTCGGTGATCCCCCGCATGCTGGGAGCACGGTGCAGGCCGTCGTCGCGAGGGTCTTGTCGGAGACTCCACCGCCGATTTCGACCACGCGTGCGCTCGTTCCCCCCTACGTCGATGCGGCGGTGCAACGAGCGTTGGCGAAGACGCCAGCGGATCGGTTCGCGAGCGCCGCGCAGTTCGCGGATGCACTCTTGGGGCGTGGGCCGGTGACGGTGGCACCCGTCCGCACCGCCCGAGCACCCGCTCGACAGCGAGCGTTCACCGCATCCATGCTCGCGGTGGCACTCGTGACTGGAGTGGGACTCGGCCTTGGCCTGAGTCGGATCATCGCCGAGGGCGGACAGGCCCCCGCTCCAACACCCCGGACGCTGGATCTCGTCCTGCCCGATTCGCTCCCCGTCGCGTTCCTCGGCAATGCCCCACTCGGCGTGGAGCAACGTGCATTCGATCTATCACGTGACGGGCGCCAGCTCGTCTACGTGAGTGAAACGACTACCGGCACGGTCCTCGTCGTCCAGGACCTCGTCCGCGGGGAAACTCGGGTGCTTGCCGGAACCGAGGGGGCGTTCAGCCCCACCTTCGCTCCCGATGGTCGGTCGATCGCCTTCCTTTCGGGGACAGAGCTGAGAAAGGTGGCGACAACCGGCGGCAGCCCACAGGCGCTCGCGAGCGTCGACGATTCGTGGGGGAGTGTCTGGCTCGATTCGTCTCGGATCTTCGTTGCCGGGAAACTGGGCGAAAGTCCCATGCTCATCGACGCGTTTGGCGGCCGGATCGACTCCCTTCCCCAGGGACCGGTACGAACTGGCAGCGTGACACCGGACCGCTCCGCCATGATCTACAGCTCACAACATCTGCTTCGATACTTCGATTTCGAGACGCGATCCGAGTGGATTCTCACGAGCCGGGGCCGAGTGCCGTCGGGCTCGGTCGCGCCTCCCGACGCGTTCTTCGGCTTCGGGCCCACGCTGCTTCCATCGGGACATCTGCTCTACGTCCAGCAAGGTGGAGCCGGCACGCTGCTGGCCGTACGAGTGGAAGCGGGAACGCTTCGGCCGATTGGCAGCCCGGTGCAGGTGAGCGCCAACGTGCGCTACAGCAGCCAGGGACCCGCGCAATACGCCGCCGCTGACGATGGCAGCGTGGCCGTGGCGATCACGCCCGGATCAGGGCGTACGGCACTCGTGGTACGGTCGGAGTCCGGGTCGATCGACTCGCTGGAACTGCCGCCTGCCGACTACGGAACCTTCGAGATCTCCCCGGACGGCGGCCGGATCGCGATCGTCACGTGGCCCGTCAACGGGCTGCCGGACCTTTGGGTCTACGACATGGCACGAGCGACGAGTGAACGGGTCGCGCAAGGGACGTCGCGCCCGCCCGTGTGGACGCCCGGCGTCGACGGGATGGCTGTCCTCGACAGCGGCTCGATCGGCACAGGGACGACTCACACCATCTCTGCGGATGGAAGCTTCCTGTTGCTCCAGGGCGCCGACGGCTACCACCTCATACGGCGGGAGTCCCCGCAGTCGGATGGGATTTTGGTCCCCGAGGTGACCAATCTGACGCGGTTTTCGCCAGACGGAAGATGGATTGCGGCAACGTCGGTTGAGGGGGGGCGGGCGCAGGTCTACGTACTCGCTACGGCAAACCCGGATGTGCGGCACCGCGTTTCGGTCGGGGGCGGGGAGGAGCCTCGCTGGAGCCGGGACGGACGGCGAATCGTCTTCCGCTATGGAACCGAGTGGTTCGAGTCGTCCTTCACGAACGGTGATCCACCGTCTATCGGCCTCCCCAGGCGGCTGTTCCAGGGAGGACAGTACGCGAACGTACTTGGATATTCTCACGACCTGTTCCCGGACGGGCGCTACCTGCTTCTCCTGGGTCCGATTGAGCGAACCACACGTCGTCTGATTCTCCTGACGGACCTGCCCGGGTTGCTGCGTGACGGCGTGAATCCGCGTCGCTGAAATCAGCGAGCTTCGCGGAACCCGCTCTAGCGCCCCCGCCCGGCCAGCCGCATCTTGAGCGGGTTCTCCCGGCAGGAGCGCGCCCGCAATGGCCGACCTGCTCAGTCGCCTCAAAACCGCACTAGCTGACCGCTACGCCGTCGAGCGCGAGCTTGGCGCCGGTGGGATGGCGACCGTCTACCTCGCCACCGACCTGAAGCACAAGCGCAGGGTCGCGGTCAAGGTGTTGCGACCGGAGTTGGCCGCCGTGCTCGGGGCCGAGCGGTTCGTCCACGAGATCACGACGACCGCGAGCCTCCAACACCCAAACATTCTACCTCTGTTCGATTCGGGCGAGGCGGACTCTTTCCTTTATTACGTGATGCCGTACATCGAGGGCGAGACCCTCCGGGAGAAGCTGAACCGCGAGACGCAACTCGGC
>JBDHCY010000324.1:0-4161 GCA_039591795.1 Gemmatimonadota bacterium
GACGACGAAGAAGTGCTCGATCGCCTGGGGCGTCTCCTGGCCCTCGGACATCGATACGAACTCCGGGTCCCGGAGGAAGACCCGCGACAGCGATCGCACCCTCTCGGGGATCGTCGCCGAGAAGAGGCAGGACTGCCGATCCTTGGGGAGGTACGTGTTGATCTCCCGCATGTCGGGCCAGAAGCCCAGCGAGAGCAGCTCGTCGGCCTCGTCGAGGACCAGCGTCCGGACGGCGTCGAAGTCGAGGCGACCGGAGCCGAGGTGGTCGAGCATTCGACCCGGAGTGCCCACGATCACGTGGGCGCCGGCTTCGATGCCCTCGATCTGCTGGGTGTAGCCGACACCGCCGTAGATGGGGACGCAGCGGATCCCCTTGTGCTTGCCGAGCGCTTCGAGCTCCCCGCACACCTGGTTGGCCAGCTCGCGGGTCGGGGCCATCACGAGGGCCTGGCACTGGGCGAGCTCGGGGTCGAGCTCGGTGACGATGGGAATACCGAAGGCGCCGGTCTTTCCGCTCCCCGTGATGGCCTTGACGATGAGGTCCACACCTTCGCGCATCAGCGGGATGACCTTGGTCTGGACCGGCATGGGCTCGGACCAGCCCAGGTCGCGGATCCCGCGCTGGACCTCCTCCGGCAGCCCCCGGAATATCTCTGCAGGCTCGCTCATGGCGGCTGCGAAGCTATCACGACTCGAGCCGACTCGCCGGACATTCGCGCGTCCCCGTCTGCGGCCGGTGTCTCGCTTCGGGTGTTCGCTGCGACCCTGCGACGCGACCTGGTGAGAAATGCAGGCTAGGTTCTCCGGCCATGGCACGGATCACGCTCGCGGAGGTCCACGACGTCGCGAAGCTCTCCCGCCTGTCGCTTTCCGACGCGGAGGCGGAGCGGATGACCACAGACCTCGACCACATTCTCGAGTACGTGGAGACGCTCCGGGAGCTCGACACGGAGGGCATCGAGCCCACCGCCCACGCGATCCCCCTCGAAACGCCGATGCGCGAAGATCGCGCCGTGCCCGGCATCGACCCGGAGCTCGCCGTCGCGAACGCCCCCGCGTCGATTGCCACCGCCTTCGTCGTACCCAAAGTGATCGAAGGCGAGGACGAAGGCTAGCGGTGCCGGCTCCCCCCGGGACGCTGCGGGAGCTGCGCGAGGCCCTCGAAGCGGGCGCGACCTCGTCGCGCGCGTTGGCGGATGCAGCCCTCGCGCGGGCGGAGGCTCTTCAGCCCCGCCTGAACGCCTTCGCCGGTCTTCGCGGCGAAGCGGCCCGAGCCGAGGCCGACGAGGCCGACGCCCGGCGGCGGAGAGGCGACGTCCGCTCGGTCCTCGACGGGCTGCCGATGGCCATCAAGGACAACATGGTGCAGTCCGGCGAGCCTGCCGCCTGCGCCTCGCGCATCCTCGAGGGCTACGTCTCCCCCTACACCGCGACAGCAGTGCAGCGCCTGCGGGACGCCGGCGCCGTGATGATCGGCCGCACCAACATGGACGAGTTCGCCATGGGGTCTTCCACCGAGCACTCGGTCTTCGGTCCGGGTCGCAACCCGTGGGATCCGGCGCGAACCGCGGGCGGCTCCTCGGGCGGCTCGGCGGCGGCCGTGACGGCCGGCATCGTTCCCGCCGCCCTCGGCAGCGACACCGGGGGCTCGATCCGCCAGCCGGCGTCATTCTGCGGTGTCGCGGGGATCAAACCCACCTACGGCCGGGTGTCGCGCTGGGGACTCGTGGCCTTCGCTTCGTCGCTGGACCAGATCGGCGCCATCGCCCACACCGCCGGCGATTGCGCCGCGGTTCTCGAGACGATCGCCGGTGGCGATCCCCGCGATTCGACGTCGCTTCCCGAGCCGGCGCCCGCCTACCGGGAAGCCCTCGGCGGCGACGTGTCCGAGGTGGTCGTCGGGCTGCCCAGGGAGTACTTCGTCGAGGAGGGCGTCGACCCGTCGGTTCTCGCGACCGTGCGCGAGGCGGTCGCAGAGCTCGAGCGCGCCGGCGCGAAGACCCGCGAGGTGTCGCTGCCACACACGCGCTACGGCATCGCGACCTACTACCTGATCGCCGACGCCGAAGCATCGAGCAACCTCGCCCGCTTCGACGGCGTCCGTTACGGACGCCGCGCGCGCGGTGCCCGGGGCCTCACCGAGATGTACGAGCGCACCCGTTCGGAGGGCTTCGGCGACGAAGTGAAGCGGCGCATCGTCCTGGGCACCTACGTGCTTTCAGCGGGTTATTACGACGCCTACTACCGTAAGGCCCAACAGGTGCGCACCCTGCTGCGCGGCGATTTCGACACGGCCTTCGAGGGCTGCGACGTCATCGCGACCCCCACGTCCCCGGAGATCGCGTTTCGCCTGGGCGAGAAGACCGACGACCCGCTCTCGATGTACCTCTCGGACATCTACACGGTTTCGGCGAACCTGGCGGGGATCCCCGGCATCTCGATTCCGTGCGGATTCAGCCAGGGGATGCCCGTTGGTCTGCAGCTTCTGGGACCGGCCCTCGACGAGGCGACTCTTTTTCGGGTCGCAGACGCCTTCCAGCGGCGCACGGACCACCACGCGCGCCGCCCACCGGAGATCGAATGAGCGCTTCCGATCTCTCGAAGTACGAGACCTCGAAGTACGAGATCGTCATCGGACTGGAGGTGCACGCGCAGCTGCGGACCGAGTCGAAGCTCTTCAGCCCGGCCCCCGTGACCTACGGCGCGAAGCCCAACCACAGCGTAGAGCCCGTCTGCCTGGCACTGCCGGGGGTCCTTCCGGTTCTCAACGCGCGCGCCGTGGAGTGCGCAATCCTGGCGGGGCTCGCCACGCACTGCACGATCCACACCCGTTCGGTGTTCGCGCGGAAGAACTACTTCTACCCGGATCTGCCCAAGGGCTACCAGATCTCCCAATACGAGTTCCCGATCGCGACCGACGGCTGGATCGAAATTCCCGTCGATGACGGCGAAGCGAACGCGGCGGCCAAACGCATCGGGCTCACTCGCATCCACATGGAGGAGGACGCGGGGAAGTCCATCCACGACGATGCCATCGCGGGCAGCGACGCGACGCTCGTCGACCTCAACCGCGCGGGCGTCCCCCTCGTCGAGATCGTTTCGGAGCCCGACCTCCGCTCGGCGGCCGAGGCCGGCGCCTACCTCCGCACGCTGCGCTCGATTCTTCGGTACATCGACGTTTCCGACGCGGACATGGAGAAAGGCAACTTCCGTTGTGACGCAAATGTGTCGCTCCGCCCGCGCGGCCAGGAGGCGTTCGGCACGCGCACCGAGCTCAAGAACCTGAACTCCTTTCGCTTCGTCGAAGCCGCCATTGCGGCCGAAGCCCGCCGCCAGGTCGAGGTCCTCGCTTCGGGTGGCGAGGTCCAGCAAGCCACCATGGCCTACGACGCCTCGGCCGACCGCACGCGCGTGCTGCGCCTCAAGGAGGACGCGCACGACTACCGCTACTTCCCCGACCCGGATCTGATCCCGCTGGTGTTCTCCCGGGAGGAGGTCGAGCGGCTTCGCGCGGAGCTGCCGGAGCTGGCGGACCGGAAGTCCATGCGTTTCCGGGAGCAGTACGGCCTGTCGGAGTACGACGCTCGCCAGCTCTCCGCGAGCCGGTCGCTGGGAGAGTTCTTCGAAGCGACGGCCGAGCGCCACGGTGCGGCGAAGCCCGTCGCGAACTGGCTGCTGCGTGATGTCCTCCAGGCGCTGAGGGAGCTCGAGCTCGAGATCGACGAATCGCGGCTCGCACCGGCGGCGCTGGCGTCGCTGATCCGGATGGTCGACGAGGGCAAGACCACGGCGAACAGCGCGCAGACGCTCGTACCCGAGCTCATCCGGGACGGCGGCGATCCCGAGGTGCTGGTGCGAGAGCGCGGCCTCGAGGCGGTGTCCGACGCGGGTGTCCTCGCGGCGGCCGTCGACGAGGTCATCGCCGAGAACGCCGAGAACGTCGAGAGGTACCGCGGGGGTGAGGCGAAGGTCCTCAACTTTCTGATGGGCCAGGTAATGCGGCGCACGAAGGGCAAGGCCGCCCCGGGCTCCGTGCGCGAGCTCCTGGTTGCGCGGCTCTCGGACGAGCGGCCATGATGCGAATCCTGCTGCGCGTCATCGCCGTCGCCGCCGTGGTTCTCGTCGTCGTCGTCGTCGCGCTCGCGCTGCTGCTGCCCCGCG
>JBDHCY010000325.1:0-4159 GCA_039591795.1 Gemmatimonadota bacterium
GGAGTGCAGGCCGCTCCACATGGCGCCCGCCCGGTCGGTCTCCGTGTCGCTCAAGCCGAACTCGACGTCGTACAGGTCACGCCAGTTGCGCGACCGGCGAATCGCCCGCTCGTATCCGTCGAGCGTTTCCAGAGCTGGCCACTCGGACCACGCTCGGCCTGTGATCTCCTCGATGATCCGGCGGTTGACGGCGAGGTTCTTTGCGCGCGTATCGACGAGCGTGCCGTCGAAGTCCCAGATCACGGCGCGAACGGATGTGCTCGTCACCGGGACTCCGGTCGCGCCGCGCTTTCGACTTCGGCGGGCCAGTTCTTGATGATGACCACTTCCGACGGCGCAGCACGACGCACCATCACGAAGCGTTGGCCGTCGGGGTGCACGTCATAGTTCGCGTGGGGAGCCGCCGTCTCGTAGTTGCCGACGTCGAACAGCGGCGTGCGCGATACGACTCGCACGGCCGGCGCCGTCTCGAGGCGCGCTGCCACGAGTCGTTGGCCACCACCGCTCTGCTCGAGGTAGAAGATCTCGCGCGCGTCGCGCGACCAGACGATCTCGCTCGCGCCGTGTTGCGACACCTGGGTGCGACCACCCTCTCCGCGCAGCGCCCGAACGTAGAGCTCCCGCCGACCAGATTCGTCCGACGTGTACGCGAGCCATCGCCCGTCGGGCGAGAGCGCGGGGAACTCTTCCGCGAACTCGGTGGCAACCACCGGTTCGGCCTCGCCCCCCTGGGCTGGGACGAGAACGAGGTTGTACGCATCCGCGAACGAGATGAGGACCACTTCAGACCCGGAGGGATGCCAGACGCCGACGTTGAACTCGTCGTCGGGCCGCACGTAGACCGAGTCGGCCTGCCCGGTGCCGTCGGCGGGGCGACAATACGCCCCGCGGATTCCGGTCTTGGCGGAGCCGTAGCAGACGCGGCGGCCATCGGGCGCCCACACCGGATCGTTCGCGTCGCCTTCGAACGTGACGCGCGTGAGCGTGCGCTGCTCCTGGTCGTAGACCCATACGTCCCGGCCGGTGGGTTGCGCTAGATCGAACGCAATCCGTCGGCCATCGGGTGAGAACCGGGGCGAGTGGTAGCTCTGTGGTTCCTCCGTTATGGGCGTCGCGTTGCCAGCCCGATCGACCAGTACCAACTCCGCGGGGACCGTGGACACATACGCGAGCGTCCCCTCCCGCGAGATATCGAAGACGGGTACCCCAGAACCACCGGTGATGAGGACGTCGCTTGCCAGGATCGTCGGCGGCGCGGTCATCTCCATTTCGCTGAGGTCGAACGGCGCGGCCAACAGTGCCCCGTCCTCGCGCGCGTACACGATATGGCCGGTCGGCGAGTAACGGGCCGCGGCGACTTCGTTCTCGATCAGGACTTTCCGCTGACCGGTGCCCGGCCAGACGACGGCGATTCCGGTCCCGCCGAGCCGTGGAGTCGCGAGCCCGCGCGCAGTGAAGGTGACGAGGATCGCCTCACTCCCGGGGAGCACGGCGGGAAAGAGATGGTGTAGCTCACCGGACGCCGAGTCCGGCGTGGTCATCGGCGAGGAGCCGCCACCGTTCTCCGATGCGACCATGAGACCGGCTTGTGGTCCCTTGTAGACGATGCGCCCGTCGTCGGTCCAACTCGCACCGCCGTTCGCGCTCACACCGATGCGGACCAGGGCGCCCCCATCGGCGGGGACCTTGGAGATCTCACGGGAGTTGAACCCCTCGAACCCGAGCCACCGGCCGTCGGGTGAGAAGAAGGGGTTCACTGCTCCCCACGTCCCTCGGGTACCTGGTACCTCGACAGGGTCGAGCGATTCGAACCGCCTGAGAAAGAGCGCACTCTCCCCCGCGGCATCGACGCCCGCGTACACGAGCCCCGACCCGTCCGGCGTGAGTCCGATCGCCCGACTGGGCTGGGCGGTCAAGCGATGCTCCAAGCTGATCGGGATGACGAAACGCATTACCTTCGCGTCGCCGTCGCCACCGGGCAGGGTCGAGCGTCCCAGGAGCAACCCGACCACGAGCGCGACGGCGGCCAGTCCGAGGGTGATCCATCGCCCTCTCCTCGAGACCGCGGCGGCCGTCGATGGCAGCGCCGCAGGCTGGGCGATCGCGCCCGGCCTCGCCAACGCCTCGGCGAACTGCCCCGCGGTGGCGAACCGATCGGCGGGCAGCTTCGCGAGCGCCTTGTGGATAGCGGCGGCGACGTGTTCGGGCACCGTAGGACGCGCGACGCCGAGGGGTGGCGGCGCCTCGGTCACGATTTTCGCGATGATCGCCTGCGCGGTGGACCCCATGTGCGGCGGGTCGCCTGCGAGCAACTCGTAAGCGACACACGCGAGCGCGTACAGGTCACTTCTCCCATCGAGGTCCCGATCGCCGGTCGCCTGCTCGGGGCTCATGTAATGCGGGGTGCCCAACGAGAGTCCCGTCTCCGTGAGGCGACTCCCGCCGGCGGCGCTGACCGCGAGCGCGATGCCGAAGTCGGCCACGGTCGGTTGCCCGTCGTGCAGCAGGATGTTTTCCGGTTTGATATCGCGATGGATCACCCCGTGGCGGTGCGCGTAGTCGAGAGCGCTGGCCACGGCACGCGTGATGGCGATGGCGTCGTCCACCGGGAGCTGCTTCTCCCGCCCCAGTCGGTCACGCAGTGACTCCCCCTCGATGAACGGCATGACATAGTACAGATGTCCGTCGGCGGAGCCCGAGTCGTAGAGCGCCAGAATATGCGGGTGCTGGAGGTTGGCGGTGACCTTGATCTCGTTCAGGAAGCGATCAGCGCCGAGGATGGCCGACAGCTCGGGACGCAGCACCTTGATGGCGACTCGGCGATCGTGCTTCAGATCGTCGGCGAGGTAAACCGTCGCCATCCCGCCGGCGCCCAGCTCACGCTCGAGTCGGTAGCGGTCTTCGAGGGCGGACTGAAGGTTCGAAAGCGCGTCGGACATGGAGCTAAGATAGTGAGCCGCGCCGGGCTTCGGAGGCAAACGCGCCTTGGGTCTAGGAAAGGCCTCGCCCGCGCTCCCTCACCCTCGCGGCAGCCCGACCTTCGTCAGATAGTCCACGAACCGCGAGTCCTCCCGAACCGGATCGTACGCGGGATCCACGTGCAGGAAGATCAAGCCGGCAGAACGTGCCTCGATCGCCTTGTCGAGCCAAGCGAACGCTTTTTCGACGTCGCCCAGCGCCGCGTACCCCACTGCGACTGCCTCTCCCCTGATGTAGCGGCGGCGGGCTCGCTCCTCCATCTCCGAGAGCACCTTTCTGGCCTCGTCCTCCTTGCCCATCGCCGCTAGCGCGCGAGCGTCGTAGGCGTTGTACGAGACCACGCTCCCCTCGAGCGCTTGTCCCCGACGGTACGCGTCCAAGGCCTGCTGGCGTTTTCCTTGTGCCAGATACGCGTGGCCCATGTCCAAGTACGCGCGCGAAAACGTGGCGTCGATCTCCAGCGTGCGCTCACTCTGCTCGATCGCTTCATCGTAACGGCGCGCGTACAGGAGCAACCGCGCGACCCACCGGCTCACACTCGCAGCCAGCGGATCGAGCTCGAGCGCACGTCGCATCTCGGCCACGGCCTCCTCGTACTGCCCGGTGGCGGGGAGCAGACTGCCGAGCCCGAAGTGCGCGTCGGCATCGTTGGGATTGCTCACCAGGACGCGTCGCAGCTCCTGCTGGCCCGCCTCGAAGTCCCATTCGAACCAGCCGAGGATTCGTCCCAAGGCGCTGTGCGCCTCAGGAAGGGCAGGGTCGAGCTCCAAGGCCCGAACCGCCGCCGCCTTCGCTCGCGGATAGGCCTCCGTCGGCGGCACCCAATCGTCGGCGAGAAAGCTCCAACTGTTGGCTATGCCCGCGTACGCACGAGCGAACCCCGAATCGTGCGACAGCGCCTCTTCGTAGAGATCGAGGCTCCGCCGAATGTCGGGCTCGGTGAACTGCTCGCCGCCGCCCAGCGTATTGAAGAAGAAGCGTCCCTTGAGGTAGAGCGTGTAGGCGTCGATGTTCGCCGTCGTGGGGACGACGAGCGGGGTGCTGCGGTCGCCGACCAGCCGCACCCTGAGCGCCTCGACGATCGCTCGAGAGATGTCGTCCTGAATGGCAAAGACGTCCTCGAGTTGACGATCGTACGTCTCGGACCAGAGATGATAGCCGTTCGCGACGTTGATCAGCT
>JBDHCY010000326.1:0-4158 GCA_039591795.1 Gemmatimonadota bacterium
GCCATCGAAGACGTGGCCGGGATGGCCTTTCGGCGCGACGGTACAATCGTGACGACGGCGCCCCGCGCGCTCGTCGCCGATCTGGATGCGCTCCCGCTGCCCGACTACTCGGTGATCGACCTGGATGAGTTTACCAACCGGTACCAGACGTTCACGGCGAAGATCTACCAGCGGCACGGGAATATTCTCACGACCCGCGGCTGTCCGTACCGCTGCATGTACTGCCACAATGTCCTCGGCAAGCGGTTCCGGGCGCGGTCGCCGGAGAGCGTGGTGTCGGAGATCCGCTATCTGCACGACGTCTTTGGGCTCACGGATTTCCAGATTGTCGACGACATCTTCAACCTCGATCTCGCACGCGCGAAGGAGATCTGCGACCGCATCGTCGCGAGCGGCATGCGCCTCACCCTGTCGTTCCCGAACGGTGTCCGTGGCGACCGCATGGACGAGGAGCTGCTGGACAAGATGGCCGCCGCCGGAACGAAGTTCATGTCATACGCGATCGAGACCGGCTCGCCCCGCTTGCAGCGGCTCATCCGCAAAAACTTGAACCTCGCCAAAGTCGATGCGGCGATCCGGTATACGGCGTCGCTCGGCATCGTCACCCGCGGCTTCTTCATGCTGGGCTTTCCAACCGAGCGCGAGGACGAGGTACTGCAGACGATCGAGTTCGCCAAGCAGTCCTCGCTGTGCGGCGCGACGTTCTTCACGGTCGTCTACTTCCCGGGGACGGAACTGTACCAGCTCGCGCTGTCCATGGGGTTCTTCAAGGATGGCTACGAGGTGAAACGGGACTACGTGCAGGTCAGCGACGGCCCGTATGCCTTCAGCGCCGAGCGGCTACACGAGCTCAAGGTGCAGGGGATCCGCGAGTTCGCGTTCACCCGCGAACGGATCCGCAACGCGCTCGACCTGCTCCCCGAATACTTCACCCAGCGTGAGATCGATGGGTTCCTCATGGCGTACGTGGTGAGCTCGAGGCTACAGCTCGAGGAGGTCGAAGACGCCGAGGTGCGCCGGCTCCTGCAGCGCTACTTCGTGATCGCTGACCGGTTTTCTAAGAAGGCCGAGTTCTATGTCTGAGACGCGGCGCCGGCGCGCCGACGCCGCCCGCGCGGCGGACGGGGATGAGCGGGGCGTCACGCGCCGGGTCCAAGCGTTCTACGAGCAGTATCACTTTCCGGGCGTCCGGCCGCCGGAACAGGACGGTCTCATCCTCATGCGCCGGCTGCTGCGGACCGTCGAGCAGCGCCGCGAAGGCCAGCCACTCAGCGTGCTCGATGCGGGCTGCGGCACCGGCAACACCATGCTCGCGTTGGCCGGTCGGCTGTCCGACGCGCGATTCCTCGGCGTCGACCTGTCGGGCTCTTCGCTCGCAATCGCCCGGGCTGCCGCCGCTGACCTCGGACTTACCAACGTCGAGTTCCGGCAAGGTGACCTAAGGGATCCGCTCGATGACGGTCGACCGTTCGATGTCGTGCTCTGCATGGGAGTGCTACACCACACGGCCGACATGGTGGCGGTGCTCGCCCGGCTGCGCGAGGCTCTCGCCGAGGACGGTGATCTGTATCTCTGGGTGTACGGGGTGCATGGTCGGTACCGCCATCGCCTGAACGCGCGCGTGCTGAAGATGCTGCTGGAGGCGGGGCCGGAACCGGACGACCCTATCGCGTTCGCCCGCGAGTTCCTCGAGCACACTGCGGACGGAATGGCGCTCGCTGATCTCGCGTCCGCTACCGAGCGCATCGCCGCTGGCGGCGACGTGCTGTGCAACCCGGCGTGGATAGCCGATCAGTTCCTCCATCCGCGCGACGAGCACGTCGATCTCGAGCGCCTGCTGGCGATCGTCGAGGACTCCGGCTTGGCACTGGCGGAGTGGCTCGGCGTCGACACGCGGCCCGAGCGATACTTCGGATCGGTCGAGCTCCAGGCCCGGTTCCGCTTGCTCGGGCCGCGGGGGCGACTGTTGGCGCTCGATCTCCTCCTCAAGCCCGACCGCTACTTCATACGGCTCTGCAGGGAGGCCGCATGATCGCCCTCGGCTTCAGCGGCTTCACGCGCGATTCCCGTCAGGCGCGGAGCGGACGCACCCTCGGCATGACGGGGCTCGGCTTTGACCGCATGGTGCGGTTCGTCGACGGCGATGTCCCCGTGCGCCTCTTTCCGCTCGGCTTCTTCGGCCACGACGCGGCCGCAGCGATCGTCGTCGACGGCGAGCTCGTCGCATGCGCGGCCGAAGAGAGGTTTACTCGGGTGAAGCACGGGCTGAATATGGCCGGGAATCCGCTGTTGCCGCGCCACGCGATCGCCTACTGCCTCGGCGCCGCCGGGGTCCCGGCCGAGGACGTCGACGTGGTGGCCCACTACTGCGACTTCACAGCCGCGCGAGTAGACGAGCGCCTGTCGCTGCTGGCGCCGTACCTGCCGGATGGCGACGCGGAGTGCGTGGCGCGGGCGTACCGGGATGTGTACGAGACGATGATGAGCGGGGCAGTGGTGGCGGGGCAGTTCGAGAAGCTCACCGGCGCGGCACCGAAAGCGTTCGTGCCGGTGCCCCACCATGTCGCACACGCCGCCAGCGCCTATCTCGCGTCGGGCTTCGGTGAGTCGGTGATTCTGACCATCGACGGCGCAGGGGAGGTCGAGAGCTCGCTCCTTGCCGTCGGGCGCGAGGGATCGATCCAGCCTGTCCGATACTATGCGCTACCGACCTCCCTCGGCACCTTATACCTGATTGTCACTGTCTTCCTGGGTTTCCGTAGCCTGGACGACGAGTACAAGGTGATGGGCCTGTCCGCCTACGGCGATCCGGGGCGGTATCGCTCATTTTTCGATCGCGTCGTACAGCTAACGGAGGACGGTGGCTACTCGACGGAGGCGATAGCAGATCCGGACTTTGGGGCGGCGCTCGTAGACGCGCTCGGTCCGCCGCGGACGCGTGGCGACGCGATCAAGCAACGGCATGCTGATGTTGCGGCCGCGCTGCAGCGGGCGGTCGAGGGTGCGGTACTGCACGTGCTGCGTCACGCGCGGGCCGAGCTGGGGCTGAGCGACCTGTGCCTGGCGGGCGGGGTCGCGCTGAACTGCGCGATGAACGGCGCGATCGCTCGGTCCGGCCTGTTCCGCCGGATCTTCGTGCAGCCGGCCGGCAGTGACGAGGGGTGCGCCGTCGGCGCCGCACTCCATGCCGGCGCAGGCGCGCGAAGCGGAGGGGTGCCGTGGACACACACGTACTTCGGACCGGGCTTCACGGACGCGGAGGTCGAGGCGGCCCTTGAGCGCGCCGGCGATCGGGTCGAGTGGAGCCAATCCGCCGATCCCGCTGCCCGGGCGGCAAGCGAGATCGCGCGTGGCAGGGTGCACGGGTGGTTTCAGGGTCGGATGGAATTCGGCCCGCGGGCACTCGGGAACCGCAGTATCCTCGCCGATCCGCGCGACGCCGGCATGCGGGACCGCCTCAACCGGAAGGTCAAGCGACGAGAGCCGTTCCGGCCGTTCGCGCCCGCAGTGCTCGAAGACGAGGCGGGCGCCTGGTTCGACATGGGACCGATGACGTCGTCACCCTTCATGCTCTTCACCTTCGACGTGCGCGACGCGGTGCGCGGTCTCCTGCCTGCCGTGACCCACGTGGACGGCACGGCCCGCGTTCAAACCGTATCCCGGGAGGTGAACCCGCTCTTCTGGCGGGTGATCGACGTCTTCAAGTCCCTCACCGGCGTCCCGGTCCTCCTCAACACGTCGTTCAACGTCCGCAACGAACCCATTGTATGCACGCCCGACGACGCGCTGCGCTGCTTTCTGTCGACGGACATCGACTCGATGACGATCGGCCGGTGCTTCGTCGAGAAAAGGGGATGAGCGTGAAAGACGGTGTCGCGTTGGTGACGGGTGCCGGCGGCTTCGTTGGGCGCGAGGTCGTGTCGGCGCTGCAGCGTCGCGGGATCGCGGTGCGAGCCGGCGTGCGCACGGCAGGCGCGCCGGGGTGGCGCGATATAACGGACGGACTGGATACCGTGCACGTCGATCTGCGCGACGTGCGCTCCGTACGTGCGGCGCTGGACGGAGTGACCGCCGTCTACCACTTCGCGGCGGTGATGCGGGGCGGAGGCCGCGACGAGCTAAACGCCGTGAACGTGACGGGAACTGAACAACTCTGGC
>JBDHCY010000327.1:0-4152 GCA_039591795.1 Gemmatimonadota bacterium
CAGCGCGTCGCCGTAGCCTCGAAGCCCAGCCAAGGTCGCCCTGTTCGCTCGCGCTGCGAGTCCGCCCACCGAGCACGCGGCAGTGATCAGAGCGCCCGTCTTGGCCCGATGCATCTGCTCGAGGGCCTCGGGTGTCAGGTCACGCCCTTCGGCCTCGAGGTCGAGATACTGACCACCGATCATGCCCCCCGCCCCGGCGGCCGCAAACACCTCCCGCACGATGGCACCGACCGCCTCGCCGTCAAGCTGGAGGGCGGCGGCGCCCCGGGCCAGGTGATGGGCGGCGAGCGGCACCATCGCAAAGCCAGCGCGCGTGGCCGCCTCGACCCCAAACGCGCGATGCGTCGCAGGCCGACCGCGGCGCAGGGCAGCATCATCCATACACGGCAGATCGTCGTGAACGAGCGAATAGGCGTGGATCACTTCCACGGCGGCGGCAAGCTCGGCTGCTCTGGGGTCACGCCCGCCGGAGGCGCGATAGGTCTCGAGCAGGAGCGCACCCCGCAGGCATTTGCCCGGCGAGACGATGCTGTAGGCGATCGCGGGCGCCACTTCGGTTCCCCACCGGGCCAAGACCGGTTCGATCCCCACTCGTGCCCGGCCGAGGATCTGCTCCGCCTTGCTAGTCGACGGGGGCGCTGCCAAGCTCCTTCACCTTCTGCTCTGCCTCGGTCAGGAGAGCGCGGGCGCGCCGCAAACGCTCCACGCCCTCTTCGAACAGGGTGAGTGCCCGATCGAGATCGGCGTCGTTCGCTTCGAGCTCGCGAACGATTCCCTCGAGGCGCTCGAGCTCCTCGCCGAAGCGGATCGTCTCGCTCATGAGGGGCCGTCCACGACCGCAGGCACCTCACCGTCGCGCACCCGAAGCTGAAAGTGCTGCCCCGCAGGCAGATCGACAGCGCGAGACAGGACACGCCCGGCCCGGTCGCGGGCCACCGCATATCCGCGCTCGAGCACGCGGAGGGGACTCAAGGCATCGAGCTGCGCCCCCAGTTCAGCGAGACGCGCACCCCGCCGCTCGAGCTGCTGGCCGATGACGGCCGAGAGACGATCCGAAGCGCGGGCGAGTCGCTCGTCGGCGTAACGCGTCCGGCGCTCGAGGCCGAGCGCCGAGCGCCGCCCCAATTGCTCGAGCCGCGCCAGGACCTCGCCGCGATCAGGGACCACCGCTTCGGCAGCCGCCGAGGGCGTCGGCGCCCGGAGATCGGCAACGAGATCGCAGAGTGTGACGTCGATCTCGTGCCCGACGGCGGAGACCGTCGGCACCGGCACCGCCGCCACGGCCCGGGCGACCGACTCGAGATTGAACGCCCACAGATCTTCGCGCGACCCGCCGCCCCGGCCCACGATCGCGAGGTCGAGCCCCTCGATCCGCTTCAGCCGGGCGAGTGCAGCGCGCAACGATCGCTCCGCGCCGTCACCCTGCACGATCGCCCCGACCACGATCACCTCGGCCAGCGGCCAGCGCCGAGCGAGAACCGTCACGATGTCGCGCAGGGCAGCCCCGTCCGGACTGGTGACCACGGCGATGCGCGACGGAAAGCTCGGGAGTGGACGCTTGCGCGTAGCATCGAGCAGTCCATCGCGCTCGAGCGCCGCCCGTGCACGCTCGAGTGCGAGCTTCCAGTCGCCGCCTTCGGCCGTGCTGAGGAGACGTCGCACGGTGAGGCGAAACTCGCCGCGGTCTTCCCACACGCTCGGTTGACCGAAGCAGTAGATGCGAGCGCCTTCGTCCGGCGGACGCGTTACCCCTTGACTGTCGCGCCGGAACATGACGCAACGGAGCTGCGCTTTGGCGTCGCGCAGCCCGAAATACCAGTGACCACTCGGGTAGGCCTTGAATCCGGACACCTCCCCTTCCACCCAGATCGTCCCGAAGCCACCCTCGATCGCCTGCCGCGCCCACTGCGTGACCTGGGAGACGCTCCACGCCCCCTCGGGGGCAGCCGGCCGCAACCGGCCTACGCCCACTGCCCTGCCGCCTGTAGCGTGTTGTAAAGGAGCATCGTGATCGTCATCGGCCCGACACCGCCCGGCACGGGGGTGATGGCGGACGCGACGTCCTTCGCCTCGTCGAATCTCACGTCACCCACGAGACGGTACCCCTTTTCGGTACTCGGATCGTCCACGCGGTTCACGCCCACGTCGATCACGACCGCCCCAGGACGGATCATCTCGCCCGTCACGAATCCGGGCTTGCCCATCGCGACGATCAGGATGTCGGCGAGACGCGTGACGGCACCAAGATCGCGCGTGCGCGAGTGCGTGACGGTGACCGTGGCGTTCCCGCCCTCTCCTTGCTGGAGAAGGAGCGACGCCATCGGCCGTCCCACGATGGTGGATCGACCCACGATGACCGCGTGCGCTCCCTCGGTGGCGACTCCCGACCGTGCGAGCATCTGTTGGACACCGTATGGCGTTGCCGGGCGGAAGCCGCTCGGATCGCCGATCGCGACCTTGCCGACATTCTCCGGATGGAACCCGTCCACGTCCTTCGCCGGGAGGATTCGCTGCAACACGGGCCAGCTCCGGATCTGCTTCGGCAACGGGAGCTGGACGAGGATGCCATGCGCGTGGGGGTCGTCGTTCAGCCGGTCGATGACCCCGAGGAGCTCCGCCTCGGACACCGAGTCGGCGAGGCGAATGACCTCGCTATGCATCCCGGCCTCGTCGCAGGCCCTCGCCTTCATGCGGACGTACACTTGCGAGGCGGGGTTCTCACCGGCGAGGACGACAGCGAGTCCGGGAGTCACGCCGCGCCGTTTGAGCTCCTCGATGCGCGGACGCAGCTCCGTCCGCATCTCCTTGCTGATGGCCGTTCCCGAAATCAGTTGAGCAGTCATCGTTCCAGCATCTCAGGGGATGGAGAGTTTACCGCGCGACGTTCACAGCTCGGGTTTCGCGAATCACGACCACCTTGATCTGGCCAGGGTACTGGAGCTCGCCCTCGATGCGTCGCGCGATCGTATCGGCGAGCTCGCCCGCCCGCCGATCGTCGACGGTCCCAGGCCGCACCACGACCCGAACCTCTCGGCCCGCCTGGATCGCGAAGCACTTTTCGACGCCGTCGAAGCTGCTGGCGATCTCCTCCAGCCGAGTGAGCCGCTTCAGGTAGGTCTCCAACGCCTCCCGCCGCGCCCCGGGCCGCGATCCGGAAATCGCGTCGGCGGCCTGCACCAAGACCGATACGGTCGTCTCGTGCGGCACGTCATCGTGATGGGCTGCGATGCAGTTGATCACCTCAGGCGACTCGCCGTACTTCGTCGCCACCTCGACGCCGAGCTCGACGTGCGTTCCCTCGTGCTCGTGTGTGAGCACCTTGCCGATGTCGTGCAGCAAGGCACCCCGCTTGGCGAGCGTGACATCCTGCTTCAGTTCGGCGGCCATCATGCCGGCGAGCCAGGCCACCTCCACCGAATGGGCCAGGAGATTCTGCCCGTACGATGTGCGGTACTTCATCCGCCCGACGAGCTTCAGCAACTCGTCGTGCAGCCCGTGCACTCCGCTCTCGTAGGCCGCGTGCTCGGCGGCCTCGTGCATGCTGCGATCGACCTCCGTGCGTGCCTTGCCAACGATCTCTTCGATGCGGCCGGGGTGGATGCGACCGTCTCCAATCAGCCGCTCGAGCGCGAGCCGCGCCACCTCCCGTCGTACCGGGTCGAAGCAGGAGACCACTACCGTGTCCGGTGTGTCGTCGATGATGACGTCCACACCGGTCGCCGTCTCGAACGCGCGAATGTTCCGCCCCTCTCGCCCGATGATCCGCCCCTTCATGTCGTCGTTCGGGAGCTGGACGGCGGAAACGCTACTTTCCGATGCGTATTCCGAGGCGAGTCGCTGGATCGCGATCGACACGATCTTTCGGGCTTCCTGCTCGGCGTCGCGCCGCGCCCGTTCTTTCAAGTCGCGCGCCAGGGCGGCAGCCTCGGCCCGCGCCTCGTCCGCCACCCGCTCCACCAGCTCCGCCTTCGCCTCCGCCGTGGTGAGGCCCGCCAGTTCCTCGAGCCGTCGAAGCGCATCGCCATGCGCCTGCTCGACCTCCGTCGCACGCTCGGCGCTGCGCCGCTCTTGGTCATCGAGCGCTGTCTCACGGCGTCCCAATTCCCGCTCGCGCTCGTCGAACCGCGTGGCCCGCCGTTCGATGCCGCCTTC
>JBDHCY010000328.1:0-4114 GCA_039591795.1 Gemmatimonadota bacterium
CTTCGGCGAGGTGCTCGCCATCATCCGAGCGCCGTTCGGCGGCGCCGTGCTGTACGTCGTCGCGCAGCCAGCAATGTCTAACGGTGAGCCGGTCGCCATGATCGGGCAGCAGGGCCGGCCCTGAGCCGGGCAAGGCAGGCCAGGCAACACTCGACTTCGTGCGCCGGTCGGCGAGTGTGTCGTTGCGGCACTGTCGAGCCGGGCGTATTATGCGAACTCATCTCGCGCACCAACGATATGCGACGATTCCCGGCCCTCGGCCTCGCTCTGCTCGCGCTCTGCGCGAGCCCGCTGCACGCGCAAGGTACGTTGCGCGACGGCCTCGCCGCGCTCTTCACCTTCGGGAACTGCGGCGAGCCGCTTTGCCTCGATGTGGATCCCGGACTGCACGGATCGCACTTCATACCGGCGAACGAAGCTGGCAATCAGGCCGTGTTGGCCTTCATCGACGGGGCCATCGGTCGCTCCGTGGCGAACCTCCCGCTCAGCGCCACCTCGAGCGGCGTGACGTTCACCTTCGAGGGCGGGGTACCGGTTGCCACCTCGCTCTCGGCGGGGCCGATCTTCGCCGAACGGGCGCAGACGCTCGGTCGCGGCCGCGTCTACGTCGGGCTCAACGTGACCGGGCTCCGCTTTCAGGAGATTCGCGGGGTAACCCTCGACAATCTCATTCTCAACTTCGCGCACGTCGACGTGACCGGCGATGGACTTGGCGAGCCAGAGCTCGAGAACGACATCATTCAGGTCCGATTGGGCGTCGACATGAGCGTCCTGGCCGCGTCATTCCTGCTCACGTGGGGCATCCTCGATTTCGTCGATATCGGGGTGGCAGTCCCGCTCGTGCACACCTCACTCGCCGGCGGCAGCGTCGCCCAGATCTTTCCGTTTGCGAGCACGCCGGCCCACCGCTTCGCCGGCACCAATGAGGATCCGATCCTCCAGGCGGCCTCGGGCGCTACCGGCTCGGCGACTGGCATCGGCGATGTCGCAGCGCGCCTCAAGATCAACGCTGCGCAGACGACGCACGTGGGGGTCGCCATCATGGGCGACGTCCGGTTCCCGACGGGAGATGAGGAGAACTTCTTGGGCGCAGGAGACCTCTCGTGGCGTGCGCTCGGCATCATCTCTGGACGATGGGGCGCCTTCTCACCCCACTTGAACGCCGGTTATCTGGCGCGCACGGGCGATCTGGACAACGACGCCATTCTCACGACCCTGGGCTTCGATCACCTCATCGGAACGTGGGCCACACTCGCCATGGAGCTCATCGGTGAATGGCAGGTAGGCGAGAGCAAGCTCTCCCTCCCCGGGCCGATCCGCTACGCGAGCCCCTTCGAGCGCACCATCCCCTCGTCGAACATCTCCGAGTCCCGCGACGACCTCATCGGAGCGTCCGTGGGCTTCAAGGCCAGACTTCGAGGCGGGTTCACCCTCCTCGCGAACACGCTCGTACCACTCGGGACCGGCGGCGTGCAGCCCGGAGTGGTCTGGACGGGCGGTCTCGAGTATACCTTCTAGCCCCGGGCGCACGTGATGACGGCTCGCTCACAGCTCCGAAGCTCGTTGCCGCGCCTCCCCGCGCTCGCCGTCGCGCTGTTGTACCTCGGCGCCACGCCACTTGCCGCACAAGGCTCGCTCCGTGACCAACTCGCGGTCCTCTTCACATTCGGGAGCTGCGGCGAGCCGCTCTGCCTCGACGTCGACCCCGAGTTTCACGGCCAGCACTTCATCCCTGCCAACCAGGCCGGCAACCAGGCCGTACTCGCATTTCTCGACGCGGCGATCGGCCGCTCCGTGGCCAACCTCCCGTTCGGCGCCACCTCGAGCGGCGTGACCTTCACCTTCGAAGGTGGCGTGCCGGTCACGACATCGCTCTCGGCCGGGCCGATCTTCGCCGAGCGCGCCCAAACGCTGGGGCGCGGCCGCGTGTACGTCGGGGTGAGCATGACCGGGCTCCACTTCCAGGAAATCCGCGGCGTAGATCTGGACGACCTCGCCCTGAACTTCGCGCACGAGGACGTGAACCCCGACGGACTCGGTGATCCGGGCTTCGAGAACGACATCTTCCAGGTGCGACTCGGGCTCGACATGAGCATCCTTGTCACCGCAGTGCAGATCACGTGGGGCGCGTTGGATTTCGCGGATGTCGGCATCGTCGTGCCCCTCGTCCGCACGACGCTTGCCGGCACGAGCCAGGCACAGATCTTCCCCTTCGGCAGCACCGCCTTCCACAGCTTTGGCGGCGACCCGAGTGCCCCGGTGCTCAACGACCAGACCAGCACAAGCGGCTCCGCCACCGGCCTGGGCGATATCGCGACGCGCCTCAAAGTGAACGTGGCGCGTGCCGAGCATGTCGGTGTCGCCGTGCTTGCAGACCTGCGCATACCGACCGGGAGGCCCGAGGACTTCTTGGGAAGCGGCGAGCTGTCGTGGCGTGCCGTAGGCATCGTGTCGGGGCGGTGGAGCGGCTTCTCGCCGCATGTCAACGCGGGTTATCTCGTCCGCACGGGTGACCTCGACAGCGACGCGCTTCTCGCGACGGTCGGGTTCGATCAGTTGATCGGATCGTGGGCGACCGTCGCGGCCGAGTTCATTTCGGAGTGGCAGGTGGGGGACAACAAGCTCCCGCTCCCGAGCCCGATCGCGCTCGACAGCCCGTTCCAGCGCACGATACCGTCGTCAGACATTCCGAACCGCCGCGACAATCTCCTGGCAGGCTCCTTCGGCCTGAAGGCAACGACCAATCGCGGGATCACTCTCGTTGGCAATCTGATCGTCCCGCTCGGCAACGGCGGCGTCCAGCCGGGACCAGTGTGGACCGCAGGGATCGAGTACACCTTCTGACCGATACGACACGCAAAGCGCCCCGGCGCCCATTCGGGAGCCGGGGCGCTGCGCTCTTCCCCAACTTCAGTTATCGAGTGCGTTATTCCGAATCCACGACCGCACCACATTCCGGAGCGAGTCGGCGAGCCGGTTGCGTGGCGGCATGCTCCGCACACAACCACCCACGGCGACGCTGTCCATGAGCTGTATCAGCGCGCTCTGGCCTGCTTGGCCTGCCGCGACTCGAAGCACCCCTGCTGCGCACGCGCTGGGCACACCCACGAGCTGAGCGTGCGCCACGCCGGGGGTGAGCTGCGGTGGCACCGCAGCGGGAGCGTGGCAAGGACCGAACGTGCAACTAGCCGCGAAGATCGGCTCCACGTGCGTTGCGAAGGAGTAGATCGCGTCGGTGGTGAACGTGACACTCCCGACACCAGTAACGGCCGCCTCGAGCGTGTTGGGGTAGCGGCCGCCATTCGGGCCCGAGGGGCTGGTGGCATCAGTTTGTACGGTCCACGAACCGACTGACGCGAGTCCTTGCGCGTCAGTCGTAGCAATCGCACCCGTGACGCTTCCATTACCCCCGGTGACCGTGAATACGACGTCGACGTCCGGGCGAGCGTTGCCGAACGCGTCGCGCACGATCACCGTGGGAGCAACCGGCACGGCGAGCCCCGCCACGACTGTCTGATTGTCGCCGGCGGTCTTGACGAGCGCCGCGGGTTGACCGGGCGTGAGCACGAGGCTCACCATCAGCTCTGAGGGACTATTGGTCGCGACGTCGGAGCGCAACGACACCCCCGCCGAGAAGGTGCCGACCGTCGTCAAGAGGGCGGTGGCCGCGGTGAGCCCGAGCGTGGCGGGCGCCTCGGCGCCGCTCAACGTCGCATCGAGCCAGTCCGACGCGCCAGGATCGTACGACACGCTGTCCAACGAAAGACCAGTGAGATTCGCCCCACCGGCGTTCACGACGTTGACGGTCTGCGGGGATGGATTACCGGCCCCGACGGCCGCGGTGAAGACCACGCTGGGCGGCTCGAGGCCGATGGCCGGCGGCGGCTCGACGATCACTGCCGCCTGCCTCGAGAATCCCTCATGGGAGGCAGTGACCTCCGCGCTACCGATGGCCCGGGCCGTGACGACCCCCGTGGCATCGACGGTGGCGATCTCAGGTGAGCTGCTCGCCCACCCGACGGGGAGGTCGAGGAGCGCGCTCCCCGCTGTGTCCACGCCGACACCACTCGCGGTCGCGGTGTCGCCGACCTGCAGCACGACGGTATCGGGGGCC
>JBDHCY010000329.1:0-4108 GCA_039591795.1 Gemmatimonadota bacterium
TGGGTCCCGACGTTGTTCGGTCCGAGCCCAGGGTACACCAGCTGGTCTCCATCGGGGCTCAACGCGATCTGCGGCACGTTGAGCGACGGACCCAACGGCTCGGGCAATGCCATCTCGTACCAAACCGGAGCGGGCTCGTCCCCGGTCGGACGGAGCCAGCCCCAGGCTGCGAGGGCGGTCACGGCGACCATGATGGCGGCAACGATCGGGACGGGCGTGGACGAGCGGGCGCCTGGACGCGTGGACGTCACGCTCACGATCGCCGCGGTGAATCCCGGATCGGCCAGCGCATCCGCGAAGGCCTTCGCCGTGTCGAACCGGTCGGCCGGCAGCTTCTCGAGCGCCTTGGCCACGGCGGCCGTGATATTGGCCGGGACGTTCTTCCGAAGTGGCGTAACCGGCTGCACGTCCTCGGCGATGATCCGCATGATGATTTGCTGCGCGGAACTACCGGTGTGCGGCGGGTTGCCCGTCAGCATCTCGTACAGCACGCTGGCCAGCGAGTACAAGTCGCTGCGGGCGGTGATCTCTTTCTCCGCCGTCGCCTGCTCCGGTGACATGTAATGCGGCGTGCCAAGCGACATCCCCGTCTCGGTCAGCCGGCCCCCGGCCGCGGCGCTCAAGGCCAGCGCGATGCCGAAGTCCGCCACTACGGGCCGTCCATCGTGCAGGAGGACGTTCTCGGGCTTGATGTCCCGGTGGATCACGTTGTGCCGGTGCGCGTAGTCGAGCGCGTCGGCCACCTCGGTCGTGATCTTCACCGCCTCGTCGATACCGAGCTGCGTCTCGCGATTCAATTTATCCCGCAGCGTCTCGCCCTCGACGTAGGGCATGACGTAGAACAGGAACCCGTCGGCCTCCCCGGAATCGAACAGCGGCAGGATGTGGGGGTGTTGGAGGCTCGCCGTGGTCGTGATCTCCTGCACGAACCGCTCGGCGCCCAAGACGGCGGCCAGCTCGGGCCGCAGGACTTTGAGGGCGACCTTGCGTTTGTGCTTGAGGTCCGCGGCCAAGTAGACCGTCGCCATGCCACCCTGGCCGAGTTCGCGCTCGATGGCGTAGCGGTCGGCGAGGGCGGCCGAGAGACGATCGGAAGTGGTCATCACCGGTTCGCCTCGTCCACGGCGCGCCTCATCCGTGTGACCCACTGGGGAATGACTCGAAAATACGTTGCGCGGGTGTCCGCGGGACCCTGGAGATACACGATGCCGCCGTGCCAACTCGGCCGGTTGGACCACCCGTAGGTGTCGGAGAAGCGTGGATCCGCGCCCCAGATGGATGCCGTCCCCACCTGCTCCCCCGTGACCGGGTCGATGTGCACGGCGTGCCACGTGAAGCCCGAGCGGTAGAGGATCTCCGAGTTGGAGAGCCAGACCGGCTCCACCGCGCCAGTGGCGATCTGAGGTTCCCAGGAGCCTGGTGGTGACGCCGTCACGGAGACCCGACTGTCCGCCGCTTGGCTGAACGCGATGTGACGCCCATCGGGAGATCTCACCGCGTAGATGCGGTCGCTGGCGATGCTATCGAACCGCACAGTGCGCGCGAGGGGATCGAAGCCAACGATCAGCCGGGGGGTCCCCGGTTCACCAAGCGCTCCGAGCGCCTGATGCTGGACGGACCAGTCCAGCAGAACTGGCACGGCGCCCGCGTCTCGAGAAGCGAAGACGGTATCGGGCGCCCTCGCAGAGGATGGGCCCCCGCGGAGAATAGCGGCGCCTGTGGAGTCTCGCACCTGCACGATCAGCGTGGAGTCGTCCGCGCCCCACAAGGGCTGATCGACGTATGCCGCCCGCAGCCAGGTGAACGACTGACCGCCTCGCAGGTTGATGATCTGCAACTCGTAGAACCCGGGTCCCTCGACGACGGCGGCCAGCCAGCGCCGATCACGGGTCAGGTCCCAGCGCTCGTACGCGGCGGCCGGCACCCCCAGTGGCTCGGTGGCTCCGCCGGGCGAAAGCTCGACGAGCTCGCCGATGCGCGAGTTCGCGCCAGGGGTGAAGACCAGCGTGCCTGTCGGGGCGAGATCGTAGTTCGCCGAGCCAACTCCCGACCGGACGCCGGTGAGCAGCGAAGCCGATCGCCCCACGGTGTGGGTGGAAGGGTCGTACGGCGCAGCGCGAAGGTCGCCTTGCGGCGACTGGTAGACCAGGTACCGGCCGTCGACGAGGTTGAAACCCGTACCCGCCAGCGGGCCAGAAGGGCTCCCCGCGGCCGTTCGTGTCCTGATCGTCCAGGACGTGCCAGTGGCCGGATCGACAATCCTCCCCACTCCGCGCGCGTTGCACAGCAGCTGTTCTCCGTCGGGAATCCAGCTGCCGTCGAGGCACACGGGCACGGACCGGCTATCGATCGTTCCCGCGTCCAGATCGATACGGCGGAACCGGGTGCCGCCCCCGTCGACCACCATCAACGTCGTGGCGGTGATCCAGTTGAGCGTATAGGCATCACCCTCGATATCGGCGATGGCGCGTGGCTGCCCGCCCGCGGTCGCGACGATCATCAAACTGGCATGGGCGACGTACGCCACCTGGGACCCGGCCGGCGAGAGCCGCGGCTTGCTGGCGCCCTCAGTGCCCTGGAAGGGGGCGGCCATCGTGTCCCGCAGGCTGCGGCGCCAAAGCATCGTGGAGCTCTCTCGCTTGACTAAGTACACCACCAGGCTTCCGTCGGGTGAGAGCGAGAGCTCCAGTCCCGGAGAGCCGTAGGGCGTGAAGGCGGCGAAGTTCATCGGGGCACTGTCGGGGAGGGCGACATCGTAGACCTGCGGTGCCGCGGCCGCCGCGGTCCGGGCACGCTGCCAACTCCAGAGGGCGGCGCCGACCCCGATCACGGCGACGCAGGCCACCCCCAGGAAGACGGGATCGTGGCTCCGCCGGCGGGGGGCCGCCGTCGGCGCACCCGCGTCCGCCTCGTAGGTGTGCCGGAACCCCGGATCGTGCAAGGCTCCGGCGAACGCCCTAGCGCTCTCGAACCGGTCGGCCGGGAGCTTCTCCAGCGCCTTCGCCAGCGCGGCCGCCACGTTCGGCGGCACCGAGCTGCGCAGCTCGGTGACCGGCTGCACACGCTCCGCGATGATCTTCATCATGATCGCCTGCGCCGAGCCCCCCGTGTGTGGCGGCTCGCCCGCGAGCATCTCGTACAGCACGCTCGCGAGGCTGTAGACATCCGAGCGCGCGGTGATCTGTTTGTCCGCCGTCGCCTGCTCCGGACTCATGTAGTGCGGCGTCCCGAGACTGAGCCCCGTTTCCGTCATGCGCCCGCCCGCCGCCGCCGAGACCGCCAGCGCGATCCCGAAGTCCATCACCATCGGCCGCCCGTCGTGCAGCAGGATGTTCTCGGGCTTGATGTCCCGATGGATCACGCCGTTGCGGTGCGCGTAATCCAAGGCGTCCGCCACCTCGCTCGTGATCCGCACCGCCTCGGCGATGCCGAGCTGCGTCTCGCGATTCAGCTTCTCCCGGACCGTCTCGCCCTCGATGTACGGCATGACGTAGTAGAGGAAGCCGCCTGCCTCCCCGGAGTCGAAGAGCGGCAGGATGTGCGGATGGCTCAGCGCTGCAGTCGTCTTGATCTCCTGCACGAAGCGCTCGGCGCCGAGGACGGCGGCCAGTTCCGGCCGGAGCACCTTGACCGCGACCTTGCGGTCGTGCTTCAAGTCTTCGGCGAGATAGACGGTGGCCATGCCGCCTTGGCCGAGCTCGCGCTCGAGCCGGTAGCGGTCGGCGAGGGCGGCGGCGAGGCGGGTGATTCCCTCTGTCATGTGGTCTCGCGCTCTTTCGTGCCGCGCTGCTTCCAGAGGGTTACCTCTCGGCGCCCGGCGGGGCGGATCTTCACCCGTGCGGGGGCATCGTTGCGAGTGGTGCCAACGGCCATTCGGTCGTAACGGGTCGCCGGTATGGCGGAAGTGGCAGACGCTGGCACCTCGCAAGTGCCTGAGTGAAAGCTCGTCTCGGTTCGAATCCGGGTACCGGCACCCACCGCAGATTCGTCGCTTGCCGCCACCGAATGATTGGCATACAATCGAGTACTTGCGAGGTGCTGTCGATTCCAGCCGTACCTGAAAGCCGGGGCCCAGCCTCGGCTTTCACGCTGTCCGGGTACCAAATCA
>JBDHCY010000330.1:0-4103 GCA_039591795.1 Gemmatimonadota bacterium
CCTTGAGGCGCCCTCGCCACCGTGCGGCCCGGACGCCACTCTTGAAAGGGATGTTTTCGGGGTGCACATTCGTTGCAGCACTCCGGTCGCAACGTCGAACGCCGGTGCGAAATCGCGACGCGCTGGCGACTTTGGCTGCGACCGGTGTCCGCACGTGCCGCCGCTCGGAGTGGCGGCTTCGGGGGCCCGGGAATTGCGGCCCCCCCCGCGAGTCCGATCTAGACTGGATCTCTTTGACGGTCTCGATCCGGAGCGCGACACGAGAGCAGACAGAATTTCGACGGCGGTCGGCACGACGCCACGGTCCCGGTTTCGCACGGCGCCTGCACGGCGCATGGTCGGGTGTCGGACCCGAGCCAGCACCTTGATTCCACAGCGAGGGCTTAAGCAATGATGCGCTGGATCACTGGAGCCAGTCTCGAGTTTCGCCTGCTGGTCGTAGCGGCTGCCGCCGCGATCTTGGTCGTCGGCGTCGTCGAGCTGCGGGACATGCCGGTGGATGTCCTTCCCGAGTTCGCACCGCCCTTCGTCGAGATTCAGACCGAAGCGCTGGGACTCTCGGCTGTAGAGGTGGAGAATCTCGTCACCACCAACGTCGAGGAGCTGCTGACGGGCATTCCATGGATGCAGACCATGCGCTCAAAATCGGTCCCCGGCATGTCGTCGATCATCATGATCTTCGAGCCCGAAACCGATCTCATGCGAGCCAGGCAATTGGTGCAGGAGCGCTTGACGCTGGCGTACGCGCTGCCGAACGCCTCCAAGCCACCGGTCATGCTCCAGCCGCAGTCGGCGACGAGTCGCGTCATGATGGTCGGGCTGTCATCGAATGAGCTGTCGCTGATTCAGATGTCGGTGCTCGCCCGCTGGACCATCAAGCCGAGGCTGCTCGCGGTGCCGGGTGTGGCCAACGTGGCGGTGTGGGGCGATCGGGATCGGCAGCTGCAGGTCCAGATCGATCCCGAGCGTCTCCGTGCCCGAGGTGTCACGCAGCAGCAGGTCATCGAGACGGCCGGCAACGCGCTGTGGATCTCACCGCTGACGTTCCTCGAGGCCTCGGCGCCGGGCGCGGGCGGATGGATCGACGGCCCCAATCAGCGGCTGGAGGTGCGTCACGTCCTGCCCCTCTCGTCGCCGGAGGACTTGGCCCGTGTGCCCATGCGGGGCACGTCGTATCGGCTCGGTGACGTCGCCACCGTCGTCGAGGGCCATCCGCCGATGATCGGTGACGCCCTCCTCAACGACGATCCCGGCCTGCTCCTCGTAGTGGAGAAGCTGCCCGGAGCCAACACGATGGAGGTCACCCGGCGGGTAGAGGCAGCGCTGGCGGAGCTCCAGCCCGGTCTCCCAGGCATGGTGCTCGATAGCTCGGTCTTTCGGTCGGCGAGCTTCATCGAGCTGGCGTTCTCGAATCTCGCCACGCTGGGGATTGTGGCGGCCGTGCTCGTCGCGCTCGTGTTGGCCGTGTTCTTCTACGATTGGCGAGCGGCGCTGATCAGTCTCATCGCGATTCCCCTCTCGCTGGCGGGTGCGCTGCTCGTGTTCGATGGGGGTACGCTCAACACGATGGTCTTGGCAGGTCTCGTGATCGCACTCACCGTCGTCGTCGACGACGCGATCATCAGCGTGGACAACATCATGCGCCGCCTCCGCGAGTCTCGCGAGCGAGGCGGTAGCGCGAAGAGCACCATTCTGGAAGCGACGCTCGAGACTCGCGGCCCGATGCTCTTCGCCACGCTGATCGCGCTGCTCACGATGGTGCCGGTCTTCGTCATCGAGGGCTTGGCTGGGTCGTTCTTCGGACCACTCGCGCTCTCGTATACGCTGGCATTGGTGACGTCGATGGCGGTCGCGCTCACCATCACCGCGACGCTCAGTGTCTTCCTCCTCGGCAACGCCTCCCTCGCGCGGCGCGAGTCGCCTCTCGTGACGTGGCTCCGAGCCGGCTACGAGGGCATCTTGGCGAGAGCAGTCCAGGCGCCGCGCGCGGCCTTCGCGGTGGCCGTCGCCATGGTCGCAGCCGGGGCCGTCTCGTGGCCGTTTCTCGGGGAATCGCTCGTGCCGTCCTTCAACGAGCGATACATGCGGATCGACTGGGAAGGCGCTCCGGGCATGTCGCATCCGGCCATGCTCCGCGTCATGGATCGGGCCAGCCGGGAGCTTCGCACGATTCCGGGTGTGAGCGGTGCGCACGTGCAGGTGGGCCGCGCCATCACGGGCGATCGGGTCGTGGACGTCAACGCCAGTCAGCTCTGGGTGAGCATCGCGCCGGATGCGGCCTACGCCGCTACCGTCGCGGCCATTCGGCAGACGGTGAGTGGCTATCCCGGTCTCGACCACTCGGTGGAAAGTTATCTGACTGACAGGATCCGAACTGTTCTTGCCGGTGCCAGCGAACCCGTCGTCATTCGGCTCTATGGCAAGAGACGGGACGTGCTTCAGGCGATGGCGGAAGACGTGCGGCGAGCCATCGCGGACATCGACGGCATCGTCGATCTCCGCGTGGAGGGACAGGTCGAACAACCGCACGTCGAGGTCGAAGTCGATCTCGCCAAGGCGGAGCCGTACGGGCTCAAGCCCGGAGACGTCCGCCGCGCAGCGGCGACGATGTTCGCCGGGATCGGAGTCGGCTTCCTCTTCGAGGAACAGAAGGTGTACGACGTCGTGGTGTGGGGGACGCCCGAGAAACGCCGCAGCGTGAGCGACATTCAAGAGCTGTTGATCGACGCGCCGAACGGCGGGCATGTGCGCCTGGGCGACGTGGCAGACGTGCGCATCGCGCCGACTCCAACTGCGATCTACCACGAGGCCGTCTCGTCGCGCGTCGACGTCGTGGCCAACGTCCGCGGCCGCGATCTCGGGGCCGTAATGGAAGCTGTGGAGACGCGACTCGATCAGATCGAGTTCCCGATGGAGTACTACCCGGTGGTCCTGGGCGAGTACGCCGAGCGGGAAGCGGCGCAGGAGCGTCTGCTCGGCGTGTTCATCGCGGTGGCCGTCGGAATCCTGTTGCTGTTACAGGCGGCGTTCGGAAGCTGGCGCCTCGCCGGTGTCTTCTTCCTCTCCCTGCCCGTCGCACTCTCCGGCGGCGTCTTGGGCGTCTGGGCCGACGGCGGCATGCTGTCGCTGGGGTCCTTGGTCGGCTTCCTGGCCGTGCTGGCCCTCGCTGTGCGGCAGGGCATCATGCTCGTGAAGCACTATCATCGTCTGGAGCGTGACGGTGCATCGTTCGGATCCGACCTCGTGAAGCGGGGCACACGCGAGCGGTTCGGACCGGTGCTCATGACCGCCCTCACCATGGCGGCAGCGCTCGTGCCGATGGTCGTGCTCGGGAACATCGCCGGACTCGAGATCGTCCGCCCCATCGCCATGGTGATACTCGGCGGACTCGTCACGTCGACGGTGTTGAGCCTGTACGTGCTCCCGGCGATCTACATCCGCTTCGGCGGCAGCCATGAGTCGGACCTCGGCCTCGCTCCGGCCGCCGACGGGTCGAGCACATGAGTCGGAGCGGGGACGCAGGCGTGAGCCCGGGCAACGGGTGGGGGAGCTCGTGATGCGCTCCATCCGCCCGGCGCTCGTGGTCTTCGCGTCGACCGCCGTGCTCTCCGCGTGCGCAGCGGCCACGGCGAACGGCCCTGCGGTCGAGTGGCAAGAGGAGTTCGGAATCGCTGAGCGGCAGTTGGTCGATACGGGCCAGTCTCGGTACTTCGTCCTCCTGCCTGGGTTTCAGACGGTGCTGGCGTCCGGCAACGCCAGGCTGAGCGTCACGGTGTTGGACGAGACGCGGGAGTTCAACGGGATCACCACACGGGTGGTCGAAGAGCGCGAGTGGAAGAACGACGAGCTCTACGAGATCTCGCGCAACTTCTTTGCGATCGATCCGCGAACCGGTGACGTCTTCTACTTCGGTGAAGAGGTCGACTTCTACAAGAAGGGGCGCGTGACAGGCCATGCCGGAGCGTGGAGGGCGTACGAAGGCGGCAATCGGCCAGGGATGATCATGCCTGGCGATCCCGACGTGGGAATGAAGTACTACCAGGAGCTCGCGCCGGGCGTTGCCATGGACCGCGCCGAGGTCATCAGCGTGTCGGAGAGGTACG
>JBDHCY010000331.1:0-6882 GCA_039591795.1 Gemmatimonadota bacterium
CACCTGATCCGCGACCCTCATCCACAGCTTCTGTACCTCGCCGTTCACGTACCCGGGCGTGTCGTCTGCGATGTCGCGAGACTTCTGGAACAGCACGTACGTGAGTGTTTGCGCCTCGCTCTCGCTCAGGGTGACGCGTACGCCCACCGTCTGGATGCGTGCGGCCTCTCGCGCGTTGCGGGCCAGCGTCTCAGCCTCCACCGCGAGGCGGTTCCAGCGCGCGGCCTCGTCCGGTCGTAGTCCTGTCGGCATCGTCGATCCTCTCGTGTGCAGTCGCCCTGTGCGATTGCGGTCGAGGTCCGAGGGTGCACACCTCGGGCCCCGGGCGCAAGCGTCAGCGCCGTCGAGTCATGCGTGCCTGCTGACGGGCCAGCGCCGCCATGCACAGCCCGCACCACCCGCGTGGCGGCAGGTGCAGCCCCTTCCGGTGCTCCTCATCCTCCGTCGCTCGCTCGTCCTGTCGCGTCCACATGCTAGACCCCTCTCGAATCGCACGCCCCGCAGCCCTCGACGTGAGCGCCCGCGTGCATGCCGTTCTCGTGCTCCAGATCCTCCGGGCGCTCCTCGGCGTACCGGTCGCACGCCTCACACGCTCGCAGCTCGTCAGCGTCGCCGCCGTGGTACTGGCTCAGCTCGTGCCACTCCGCGATCCGCTGCACCGCGTGTCTGCTCAGCTCGGACGGTAGCGCGAGATCCTGACACCCGCATGGGTCCTGCGTGCTCCCGCAGAGGAAGCACGCCGCCTCCTGATCCGTGAAACTCACCCGCGCACCTCCGGCTCGTATCGCGCCTCGTCGCACGCGCAGGGGAACCAGACGTGATCGCACCCGTTCCCCGCCGTCACCTCCCACACGCCACCGCCTAGGTGCCGTCCGGCGCTCTCGAGCGTGACGCGCACCGTGACCGGTTCCTCCGGTGCCTCCAGCGGGCCCCGCAACCACGCCTCACGGCGCATGTAAGCCGCGTTCGCGATGTTCCATGCGGTGGACGCGTACGGTAGCGCGTCGCGGATCGTGTGCAGCTCCAGCAGCGTGAGCCCTCGCGGCTCTGCGGGGCTCACTACGCACCGCCCGTCGGGTTACAGGGCGCGTACTCCGCGTGCCGCTCGCCTGTTCCGTACAGGTGGCACTCGGCCCGGTGCGCCGTCGACCGTGACGGGCGCGCGGGCGCGCGGTCCGTGTCGTCGTTCGCGCGCCCCAGTCGTCGCACCGTGTCCTCGATTGCCTCCCACCGGCGGATGCTGGCCAGCGTCGCGGGCCCGGACCCGTACGCCTCCCGGAGCAACCCCGCGACCGTCGCGACCTCGGCGCGTGGGATCCTCAGCGTGACCTCGGCGTGGGTGAGGTAGTCGTGTCTCGGCATCGTTTCGATCCTCTCGTGTGTGCGGTCAGAGTCGCCGCCTAGGGGGATCATCGGTCGATGATCCGCCCGGGCGTAGCCTCTAGGCAGCAATCGCGGCCGCTGCTCGCTTGCTGCTCTGTCCGTGAATGGCCAGCGCGATGATCGCGGGCGTCGACCGGTCGCGCAGATTGCCGTCGCTCATGCATAGCCGACAGTCGACGCAAGTCACGCCGCGTCCGGACTGCTCCGGACAGGGAACCACGCGCGAGCCATCGACCACCTCGGCGCGGTCGCTGGCATGCTCCGGCACCACCATCGCGACCGCGTACCCTCGCGCCTGAGCCAGCTTGGCATCTGCCATCGTCTCTACGCTGGCCAGAACGGACACGCTGCCCCACGATGCGCGGTGCACTTTTCGCCATGCGTGAGTGTAGGTCCAGACGGATCCACCACCTCGCGCCACGTAGCGCGCGGCCGCCGCTGCCACGATGCGCGCCGCGCCATTGGTCGGACAGTCGCCGACGACATGCAATCGGAGATCCCGCCCGTTGTCCGGTAGCGCGTCGATCTCTCGCGCCTCAGCGCGTGCACAGTCTAGCGCGGTCGCATCTGGATCCGCGTCCATGAGGCGACGCGTTGTGATCCCCGCGCGGCCGCCCTCGGCGTAGCATCCGGCGCCCCTCAGCGGGCACACGCTCGGGCATGAGGCCTGTGACACGTATGTCGCTGCCACGTCGCCGATCTTGGCATTCTTCGAACGCGGGATCGCGCGGGCGATAGGTGCGGCCGTCATGACTGGCGACCGTAGGCACGTTCGCGGGCGGATGGCATCGTCACCATCTCGGACGCGATCACGTTGTGGCAGTCGCGGCACAGATCGTCAGACTCGATCCAGCGCAGTGAGTCACAGATGCGGCAATGCTCGACGTAGGTCATGAGAACACCGCCGTGATCGTCGCCATCTGTTCCGCGACCGCTGAGGCGATGATCGCCAGTGCGATGATCCCCGCCGCTGCCAGTCCGGTCGCCGTTGCTAGTGTCGCCATCGGTTCCGTTCCTCTCGTGCGGACCGCCGAGCGGCGGCCTCTGACTGGAGTATCGGCACACTGGCGGCCGCTCCGCATAGGCAAATAGTAAGAATTCGGCCGGCTCGGATTCTTACGTTTCGGCGCTTGACAGATGCGCCCTCATCTGGATCAGCCCGCGGACAGTGTGCGACTGCTGACAGATAACTATTTGCATCCGGGCGCTCGAGCTGTTATGGCCAAGTGTGCGACTACTGACAGACTCTGACTTGACACACAGGACGCATGTGGTAGTCCATATGAAGCTCATACATTTGGGCCTACCACCCGCCCCCCGTACGCGCAACCCCACAACCCGTAAGAAATGTAGCGCCAGAATATAAGAATCGCAACCACCAACCTGTATGAAAAAAGCATAAGAATGTGCCGTCGAAAGTGTAAGAATGTGCGCCCAGAAACGTAAGAAGTTCATAGGGGTGGCGGGGGGGATTCTTACGAATTGGGCCGAGGGGGGTGCGAGGGCACGAGCGGGCACTGAGGGCTATACTGTGGGAAATGTTGGCCTCCGAAGGGGTGCCGGCCTCTTGACAAATGGCCCTTGGGGTGGTACAATGGAAGTGTACCAGCCGAGACGGTTTAGGGGTCACCGCCCTAGACCTCGAGGCCCTTCCACCTCATCCTTGCAGATGACCCCAAGGGGCTGGGACCTGCGGGCCCTTGACCCATTAGTGACGGAAGGCACAAAGGCTAATATCCCGGCACCGCTGCGAATAACGGGTCACCCAGCTGAGATTCCACGGGGCCGCAGGGGCAACCACTTGACAGGCTGCCTCGAGTGTGGTACAATGGGTGTATACCGAACAAGAACAGGCTACCCTGAAAGGGGCCCCTATGGCACTCCCGAAGAACGCTCACGACTACGCTGTGGCTGAGGCCAAGATGAAGCAGTACGTGACCCTCGGTGACGAGTACTTCCGCCTCACCAACGACCAGCGCATCGTCCCCCTCTCGACCGAGGACCGCCTCTTCCTCGTGGAGCAGGGCGCCATCCCCGAGCCGGCCGAAGACGAGGAGGCCGCCGATGCAGACTGAGTACCAGCGGTGGCACGCTGAGACATTCCCCGAGGCCGGCTACACCGACCTCGTCACCGCCCCCATCCAGCCCCTGCCCGAGCCGGGGACCGCCGAGCACCAAGCCTACCTCGACTCCGTCCGGGCCAGCGCGGTCCAGCCATCGCGCCGAGCCATCTTGAGAAAGGTCCCCCGATGATTCACATCCGCATCGGCCGCTTCTCTCTCAACCTCAACCGCCGCCCCAGCTTCGAGGTGGAGGACTCCAACTTCGACTGGGAGGCCCACTCCCGCCAGCTGGACCGCCGCTACGCGTGGCAGGAGCGGCTGCAGAAACGGATGAGCGCATGACCGCAATAGCCATCGGCATCTTCCTCGGCATCTTCATTGGCTACGCAGCCGGGGTGTACTTCATCGGGAGGTACCTGTGAACCGTGAGGCCATCGCCACCATGCTCGCCGCCGCGGAGCGGTCCATCGTGACCCTCCTCTTGTTTACCACGGGCGTCGTGATCGGCCACGTCATCATCGCGGTGCTCTGGTGAGCCTCGGGTTCAATCCATTCCGCCGTGGGGCCGCGAAGGGTTCGACGTCTGATAAGCCGCTAGACGCGGAGCAGACGGACGCCGGTTCGATTCCGGCCGGCTCCACCATGCCACACCGGGGTCGTCTAGTGGTAGGATGGCTGGCCCTGACCCAGCAGACGAGGGTTCGAATCCTTCCCCCGGTGCCAGCCTAGACTACGAGGAGCTGGTCGAGCTGTTCATCAATGGTGTCTCGTACACCTTCGTCCCGCGCCCCTTCACGCCGCAGGAGGCCGCGGCGCTGGACGCCTTCGACGACCCCAGCTTCGGCAAGACCAGCATCCCGAGCGTCTGGTCCCAGTCGCTCCTCAACGGGCTCTATGGCGAGCCGGAGCACTACGAGTACTGCTCAGAATGTGGGACACCCCTTGACACCGACGGCTAAGCAGGTCAGGGAGTCCCATGAGCGCGAGGCCCTGATCGCATCCCTCGACCCCGAGACACAGGACCGCATCGCCGCGGGCGAGGTGGAGATTCGAGGAACGGGCGAAAAAGGAAAACTGATCCTCGTAGATTCCAAAACCAAGAAGTACGTCAAGGGCACCGACCGCCCCGAGGGGTCGCCGGACATGGCGAAGGTCGGCCGCGCCACAGCGTTCATGAAGACCAACGACTACCGCGAGGCGTGGCAGTCCATGTTCAACCTCGCCGGCGAAGAGGGTGTCGTCGGCTTCGAGACGCTCATGGAGAAGCTGTGGTGGGCCGTCAACGGCGCCGAGCAGCTGGTGGAGTGCCCTCACGACGGGTGCGGCAAACGCCACGTCTACGCCTTCAAGCCGGACCCCAAGACGATGTTCCAGATGGTCCAGAGCCACATCGGCAGCCTGCCCAAGCAGGTCGAGCACTCCGGCGGCGTCCAGCACGTCCACGAGCTGCTCCAGTCCGACGAGGATGACGACGAGAAGATCGAGGTCTGGTCCGTCAACCCGCAGGATCCTGAGGCCGAGGCCGAGCGCCGCAAGAAGTTCCTGCTCGAGGCAGGCGCTATCGAGGAGGATTGGTTCGGCGACGGTGGCAACATCGTCGAGGGCCAGTACACAGAGGTTCCTGAGTGACCCTGTCTGACCGCGCCATCGCCGCCGCGCGCCGGAACCGCAAGGTCTGGCGCGCTTTGGGTTATAAGCCCTCCGAATGGGCGCTCGAGCACGTCCATGCAAGCGAGGCGCGCTACACCGCGCTGTGCACCACCCGCCAGTGCGGGAAGACGACAGCCGGCGCACCTGAGATCCAGCTCGCCATGATGAAGCCGAAGGACGAAATCCACGGCTGGCCGTGGGTTGGGGTGCTCTCATACGACTACGAGCACGCCGAAATGCTCGTAGACCGCTGGATCAACTGGGCGAAAGAGGCTTTCGGGCCCGATTACATCAAAGTTGACCGCAACAAGCACACCGCGACCATCATGGTCGAAGGAAAACCGCAGGCAAAGCTCTCTTGGCACTCCTCGAGCGACCCGAGAAGCCTCGGCGGCCCGACTTACAGCACTCTTTTCGTCGATGAGAGCCAAAAAGTGCCCGATGAGGCGTGGGAAGTCATCCGACCGGCCCTAAATGTGCGAAAAGCGCGAGTTTTCGCCTTCGGCACGCCCGATATGATCCCAGAACAGACGTGGTACCGCGGATTGTGGCTCCGAGGGCAGGATGGCGAGGAGGGATACGAGTCTCACACCGTCACGTGCTTCGACAACCCGTGGATCACCCTCGAAGAGATCATGGACGCCCGTCAGACCATGTCCGACGAGAACTTCCGCATGCTCATGCTCGGGCAGTGGCTCGACATCGACGGCCGGGTGTTCCGCAACACCGAGGGCGCGTTCTCCGAGGACGTTTGGGAGGACTTCGACGAGCAGAAGCTGGCGCAGGGCGAAATCGGCCCCTTCATCATGGGGGTCGACCTCGCCAAGGAGCACGACTACACCGTGGCGTACGTGTTCGACATGCGGCGAAACCGGACGGTCCACAAGTACCGCATCAACTCCCTCGACTACCCCACCGTGGAGCGCGACCTCGCCGCGATCTACCGGAAGTGGCACGTGGAGCAGATGGTCATGGACACCACCGGCGTCGGCGCCGTGGTCGCGGACCACCTGCGGCCGCTGGGAATCTCCATCCGAGAGGTGGTCTTCGGCAACGCCAACAAGGCGGCGATGATCGCGGACTTGACAAGACGGTTCCAGCATGGTATAATAGAACTAGACGTCAGAGATACGCAGATCGTGCGTGAGCTGGAAGTCTTCCGCCGCAAGGTGACGCCGAGCGGCAACGTGACCTACTCGAGCCCCGTCAACTACTTCGACGACTCCATCATCGCCCTCGCGCTCGCTGCCGGCTACGCCCGCACCGACATCGGCGTCGTCAAGTCCAACACCACCTCGTACGTCAACCTCGGCCGCGGCGAGTACGCCTACGCAGAGGGTTCGTACCAATCCCATCAGGCGCAACTGGCCGCCGCCCGAAGAGCGTTCGCAGAGGAGCGATAGTGCCGGAAGAAGTACTCACTGAGGACCAGAAGCTCCAGCACGAACGGCTGGCTGCCCTCGGGATCCTCAAGTCGCGCTACACCCACCTCGAGAATCAGGTCTACGGGACCTACCGCGCCGCCGTTGAGAAGGACGCCGGCTACTACGAGCTGACCTTCGCGGACGACCTCGTTCCGACCGACTGGAAGCGGAAGGGCATCAGTGCAGTCGTCCCGCCGACGGCGTACAACGCTGTCGAGAACGCGGTCGACCACATTCTCGTGACCCCCAAGGTCGCCGTCCCCGTGCGCCCCTCGAGCGCCAACTTCGTCGGCGAGCAGGCCATCGCCGAGCGGAAGCGCCTCGCGCTCCGCTTCTGGTGGGATCAGGTGTCCGTTGACAAC
>JBDHCY010000332.1:0-4013 GCA_039591795.1 Gemmatimonadota bacterium
TTTCGTAGTGAAGAACGGCACGAACAGATTGGTCGTGTCGCCGAGACCGGGACCGTCGTCCTCGATCCAGAGCTCGAGCTCCGCGGGGTCGAGCCGCCACCCCAACCGGACGCCGCCGCCGGTCTCGAGTGCCGCGTCGGCACCGTTGCTCACCAAGTTGATGAGGAGCTGCTCCAGCTGATCGGCGTCGGCGGGCACGCTCGTGGGTGGGCTCGGCACGACCTGCACCGGGAGTCGCGTCTCGAGCCCCACGACGCGCTGCACGAGCATTCCGAGATCCACCGGGCGCACCGTCGGTCGGGGCAGGCGCGCCAGGCGCGCATACGACGCCATGAACCGACTCAGCGACTCGGCACGGCCCGCGATCACGGCGAGCCCTCGCTCGAGGTCGTCGTCCCAGTCGGCGGGTGCCTCGTCCCGCCCGAGTGCTCCCTGGAGGCTCGAGGCGATCGACTTGATCGGAGCGAGGGAGTTGTTGATCTCGTGGCTCAGGACGCGGATCAGTCGCTGCCACGCCTGACGCTCCTCCTCGCGGAGCGCGCGGCTCAGGTCACTGATCACGAGGAGCTGATGGGCGAGGCCTTCTTGCCGGAACGTGCCACTCCGGATCTCCCACCGCCCGGCGCGGCCGGGGAAGGCGACGGTATCGGTTCGCGGGGTCGGACCCTCCAACGCGGCCGCGAGGCCGAGCTCGCGAGCGGTGCGGCCCAGGAGCGCCGCGGCCGGCCGCGCGAGGAGGCTCTCTCCCGCGCGCTTCACCAGCCGGAGGCGGCGTTCGCCGTCGAAGGTGAAGATCGCAACGTCCACCTCGGTGATCACCCGACGGAGCAGGGTGGTCGCTTCGAGCGCCCCGAGCCGCTGATCGCGGAGCACGTCGGAGAGCAGGTTGATCTCGTAGTAGGCGAGGCCCAGCGAATCGTCGGTGTGCGCGCGACGCGCGCGGATGGAGTAGTCGCCCTCGCGGAGCGCGGCGATCAAGTTGGCGATCGTCTGGATCGGGCGAATGACGCGCTCGCGCAGGCTCAGGGCTCCGAAGAGCCAAGACAGGAGCACCACGATCGTCACCGTCCAGCGGAGCCTCGTGCTGAACTCGCCGAACCAGACGAGGAGCAAGGCGGCGATGGCGGCGGGGAGGGCCACGCTGAGCGCGACGAGGAGTAGACGGCGATCGAAGCGCAGCCGGGGCCTCCGGGTTAGAGATCGAGGCGCTGCAGCCGCCGGTAGAGCGCGCTCCGGCTCACGCCGAGTGCGCGTGCCGCCTCGCTCACGTTGCCGTGCGCGCGATCGAGCGCACGACGAATGAGAAGCCGCTCAGCGTCGGCCAGCGTCATCTGCTCGAGCGCCGGCCGCTGTTCTTCGTCGGCGGAGCTGAGCCCCAGGTCGCGGACCCCGATGGCGGCACCCGCGGCGAGGAGTACCGCGCGCTCGATCGCATGATCGAGCTCGCGCACATTGCCCGGCCACCGGTGCGCGAGCAGGGCCTCCAGGGCACGAGGCTCGCATCCGGTGATCGCCTTGCCATAGCGGCGCGCGTGCCGCAGCAAGAAATGACGAGCGAGCGGTGCGATGTCCTCCGGGCGATCGCGGAGCGGCGGCAGGTGGATCTCGACCGTGTTGAGACGGAACAGGAGATCCTCCCGAAAACGACCCGCCGCAACCTCGCGCCGGATGTCGACGTTCGTCGCGGAGACCACGCGGACGTCCACGTGCCGCGTCTTCGACGATCCCACACGCTCGAACTCACCGGTCTGGAGCACTCGCAGCAGCTTGGCCTGTTGCTCCGGGGGCACGTTGCCGATCTCATCGAGAAAGAGCGTGCCACCCTCCGCGAGCTCGAACCGGCCAACACGATCGCTCCGGGCGTCGGTGTAGGCACCGCGGACGTGTCCGAACAGCTCGCTCTCGAAGACGCCCGTCGACAGCCCGCCAACGTTGACGGCCACGAACGGTTCGTCCGCGCGGGGTGAAGCCGCGTGCAGCCATCGAGCGACCACCTCTTTGCCGGTACCGTGCTCACCTGAGACGAGGACGTGGGCGTCGGATGGCGCGATGCGTTTCAGGAGATCGAGCACCGGTTCCATGGCGCGTGATTCGGCGATGAAATCGGGTGCACCGTCGGCACGCAGGAGACGGTTCTCCGTCTCGAGCCGCTGGGAGTCGCGCAGCGCCCGGCCGAGAACGACCTGACCCCGGAGCGTGCTGAGGAGCCGGGCGTTGTCCCAGGGCTTCTCGATGAAATCTCGCGCTCCGCGACGCATCGCCTCGACCGCGCGGTCCACGCTACCCCAGGCCGTCATCACGACCACGGGGAGCATCGGCTCCAACGCCTGAAGGCGGGCGAGAAGATCGAGCCCCTCGACACCGGACGTCGTGTCGCGCTGGTAGTTGAGGTCCATCAGGACGGCGTCGAAGTCCCGAGCCTCGACGGCCGCGAGCACACCGCCTGGTGACGTCGCGGTCTCGGTCTCGAATCCCTCGTTCTTGAGAAGGAGCCGAAGCGCCTCGACGATGTCCTGCTGATCGTCAGCGATGAGCACGCGCGGAGAAGCGTCGGATCGACTCAAGGGTGGCTCGTCAAGCTGAGCCGGAATCTACTGGGAACGACAAGCCGTCACCACCTCACCCCGTCCTCGACCGTCCTCCACTCTACTCCCCTGCGAGCCACCCGTCGAACAGCTTGACGGTCCGCGAGCCGTAGGCCGCGTACGCTTCGTTGTGCGTCACCTGAATGATCGTCGTGCCCTCTCCGTTCAGTTCCTTCAAGAGGTTCATGATGATCTCGCCCTGACTCGAGTGGAGGCTCCCCGTGGGCTCGTCAGCGAGGATCAGCTTGGGCTTCGCCACGACCGCCCGAGCCACGGCCACGAGTTGCTGCTGGCCGCCGGAGAGCTGGCTCGGATAGAGATCCTTCTTGCCCACGATCTGAAATCGGTCGAGCAGGTCGCCCACGACCGCCTGCCGTTCCGATCGCTTCACGTCGCGGTAGGAGAGCGGAACCTCCAGATTCTCCGCCACCGTGAGGTCGTCGAGGAGGTGGAACTGCTGGAAGACGAAGCCGATGTAACTCTTGTTGAGCTCGATGCGGTGCTTCTGCTTCAGCGCGTGCACCGCTTCACTCAAGAAGTGGTATTCGCCGGTCCAGTCGCTGTCGAGCATGCCGAGGATCGCGAGGAGGGTGGACTTCCCCGCACCCGACGGCCCCATGACCGTCACGAACTCGCCCGCGGCGATGTCCATCGTGATCTGGCGGAGGACATAGACGCGGCCCGTCCCCGCGGGGAACGATTTCTCGAGGTTCTCGAGCGCGATCAACGGTTCACTCATGACGCAGTGCCTCGAGCGGGGCGATTGCTGCGGCCCGGCGTGCGGGAATGAAGGCGGCCGCGAGCACCACGGCGAGCATGCTCAGTGCGGCTGCGACGAATGTCGTCACGTCGATCGGCTCGACGCCGTAGAGGTAACGGCCCAGCGCCCGAGTGACGAGAGCGGCGCCCACCATGCCGATCGCGATACCGAGCACGGCATACCGCGCGGTTCGCGCGATGACGAGTCGCACGACTTCGGCCCGCGGCGCGCCGAGCGCCATGCGGAGGCCGATCTCCCCGGTGCGCCGCAACACGGCGTGTGCCGTGACGCCGGCGATGCCGATCACGGCCAAGAGCGTGGCGAGGACCCCGAAGCTCCCCACGAGCCAGGCCCGGTATCGCTCCGCCGCCGTCGAGGCGGCGACGACATCGTCGAATGTGCGCATCTCGGTCACGGGAAGCGCGTCGTCGAGGGTCCACACGGCTTGCCGGGCCTCGTCGGCGAGCGTCGACGGCAGCACCGTCGTCCGGAGCACGACGACTTGCGCGCGGGTGGGCCACTGGGAGAAGGGGAGATAGATCGTGCTCTCGACGTCGTCGCCGAGACCGCGGTCGCGGACGTCTTCCACCACTCCGACAACCGTCCACCACACGTCGTCTCGCTCCACTCGGTCGCCAATCGGGTCGCGCCCGGCCCAGAGCCTCTGC
>JBDHCY010000333.1:0-3999 GCA_039591795.1 Gemmatimonadota bacterium
GCGTCGGGTCGCGGGGAGCCTCGACGATTCAGATCTCCATGCGTTCGGATTTCTTTCCCGGCGGGCGGTCGCGCACGTGGCGTTGGCTCCACGGCGGCTGGGCCGCCCGTCGGTTTCTCGAGTGTCTGGTCACCGCGCGCGCTGAGCCGCGCGATTCGGGGATGATCGAGGCGGCGGTGTTCGATCTCCTCGCCGCGCTCTCGGACCACGAGGGCCCGCCCGCCGGCGCGCCCCCGCGCTGGCTTCAGGCCATCGCGCTCCAAGTGGACGACACCTTTGCGGCCCGCCCCCGTGTCGAGGCGTTGGCTCGCGGGGCGGGCGTGCACCCCGTGTATTTGGCCCGGTGCTTCCGGCGTCACTACGGAACGTCGATCACGGAGCGCGTCCGCGAGCGGCGGGTAGAGCGCGCCGCCGGCTTGCTCGGCGCAAGCCGAACCCCGCTTTCCGCCGTGGCGCATCAGAGCGGCTTCGCCGATCAGAGCCACCTGAGCCGGGTGTTCCGACGGGCCACCGGTCTGACCCCTGGCGGGTACCGCGCCCTGGCCCGCGGGTGAAGGCTGGTGCCGGTCCCGCGGTTCCAAACGTTCAAGACGCCGTCTCGCCGTGCGCGTACCTTGTTCGTGTCGACTCTCAGTCAGAGGACACGATGACTCACCGCACCCTCGCGGCGACGGCCGGCTTGCTGGCCCTCGTCTCGCCCTCATTGGTGGTCCACGCCGCCGCACAGACGACCGCGGAGCGGCTCACCCAATTCACCCAACGCGCCCACGATCTCGGCCTCGCGCCGGGCTTGGCGGTCGCGATTGTTCACGGGGATTCGGTCGTGCTGCTCGAGGGCTTCGGCTACGCGGATGTGGCGCGCGGCCGCCCGGTGACCGCCGAGACGGTGTTCTACATCGCGTCGGCCACGAAGCCATTCCTCGGACTGACCGCGGCCGTGCTCGACGCGCGCGGCGCGTTGGACCTCGACCGGCCGCTGGCGGAGTACCTGCCCGCGGCGGATCTGCACGCGGAGCTGTCCGCCGATGCCATCACGTTGCGGGATCTGCTCACGCACACACACGGCATCTCGAACGACGGACCGCTCACGTTCCGGTCCGCTTACTCGGGCGCCGGCCCGCACGACGAGATGGTCGCGCTGCTCGCCGACCACGGTCCTGCGAGCGACGGGCGCTCGTTCCGATACGGCAACATCGGTTACAACGTGGCCAGCCTCGCCATGGACGCCACGTTGGGCCGCAGCTGGAAGGACGTCCTCGCCGAGCAGGTGCTCACGCCCCTCGGGATGGGCCACACCACGGGCTACGTGTCTCGCGTGGCGCGAGACCGGCTGGCCTTGCCCTACGGCGTCGAAGCCGTGGGGTTTGCCGAGCAGCACTATGCGAAGGTCGACGCGAACATGCACGGTGCCGGCGGGCTCGTCACGACGGCTCGAGATCTCGCAACTTGGCTCGAAGCGCACATCAACCAAGGCCAGCTCGACGGACGTCAGGTGCTGCCGGCGGAGGTGTTCGCCGAAGCGCACCGGCCGCACGCTCCAGAGAGCGGCAGCTTCCGCCAATTCACGCGCGAAGGATACGGGCTCGGATGGCACGTTGGGCACTACGATGGCGACGTGCTGCTGCACCACTTCGGCGGCTTCAACGGTTTCCACGCGCACGTGTCGTTCATGCCGGAACGTCGCATCGGCGTAGCGGCCCTCGCCAACGACGCGTCGCTCGGCGGCGCACTCGCCGAGCTCGTTGCGCGGTACGCGTACGACCTGCTGCTGGAGAAGCCGGGCATCGAGGAGAAGTACGAGCAGGAGTTGAACGAGTACGCGGGGGCGGCCAGACAGCGGCGGCAACGCGTCGCGGCCGACCGCGCGCGCCGGGCTGCCAGGCCGCAATCACTCCCCCGTCCGCTCTCGGCCTATGCCGGCGATTTCGAGAACTCCAGCTACGGCCGCCTGACGTTGGCCGTCGTGGGTGATCGGCTCGAGGCGACGATGGGCCCCCTCTGGTCCCGCGTGGAGGTGTACGACGCGCAACGGGAGGCGCTTCGCGTCGAGCTCACCGGCGGTGGGGTGGTGATGCAATTCACCTTCGACGACCAAGGGGAGGCCCAGGCCGTCGAGGTGTCCGGCATCAGGCTGACTCGCGTGCGCTGAGGCCTCTCCCCCCTGTCCCCCTCGCCGCGATCCGGCGAGGGGGACTCAGCTCGACGATTCCCTCCCCGCCTCCTTGCCCCCATTTTGCTGCATGCCCCAGCACGTGAGCCGGCTCGCCACGATCCTGCACACGCATTTCGATCCGGAATGGTTCCGCCTCCACGGTGCGTTCCTTCCCCGGCTCGTGACCCTCGTCGACCACGTGCTCGATCTGCTCGAGCGCGAGCCGGCGATCGGCGCGTTTCATCTCGACGGTCAGACGATCCTGCTCGAGGATTATCTCGCCGTTCGTCCCGAGGCACGGGAACGCGTCGCGCGCCTCGTCGCGAGCGGCAGGCTCGCGGTCGGGCCGTGGTACGTGCTGGCCGACGAGGTGCTGTCGTCGGGTGAGGCATTGATCGCGAATCTCACCTACGGTACGCGCGACGCGCGCTCGCTCGGCCGCCGGTTGGACGTGGGCTACTCGCCCGACGCATTCGGACACCCGGCAGAGCTGCCCCAGGTGCTTGCCGGGTTTGGCATCGACACGGCCGTCGTCTGGCGCGGCGTGCCCACCGGGCTGGGCGATCGGTTCCAATGGGTCGCGCCCGATGGGTCGGCGGTCCAGGTGTACCACCTGCCACCGTGGGGGTATGAGACCGCCGCATCGGCCGAGCACGCGATGGCGCGCGCCACGGGAGAGACGGTGCCGCTCTTCGTGGGCGCCGATCATCACGAGCCCGAGCCCGACGTCGCCCAGTGGTTGGATGGCGCGCCCTCGGTGCGGCTCGACGAGGCGCTCGCCTCGCTCGCGCGTGACGATCTCCCCGAGGTGGTCGGCGAGCTCCGTGCGGTGGGCGCTCAGTGGCTCCTCTCGGGCGTGCTCTCGTCGCGACTCTCACTGAAGCGCGCGATCTACCGCACTGGTCGCGCGCTCGAGCGATGGGCGGAGCCACTGTGTGCGCTCGCGGGAATGGCGGCAGGCCAGTCGGCACTCGGCGTCGCCTGGCGTCTCCACCTCAGAAACCACTTCCACGACACCCTGTGCGGGACGGTGAGCGACGACGTGGCTCGGGCGGCATTGGCGCGCACGGCGGAGGCTGAAGCCATTGCGCGAGAGGTCGCTCGTGCCGCCTGGAGCGAATTAGTCGGTCACGATCCCGTCGACGCCCGCCGCAGCCCGCGCGACACGTGGCAGCCGGCGGTCGTGTTGTGGAATCCGGTCCCTCGCGAGCGGGGCACGACGGTGATCGCCGAGGTGACCCGCTACGCGGCCGACCTGCCGGTCGGGTCGGCGCCGTACGACGACCTACCGGAACGAGCGCAGCCCAGCGTGTTCCATCTCGAAGACCAGGAGACCGGCGACCCGATTCCGGTGCAGGTGCTCGTGCGCCGCCCGGGGATCGAGCTCTTGGAGAGCCCGCGAGACTACCCCGACCAAGACGAGGTCGAAGTCGTGCGGGTTGCCTTCGATGCGCCACCGGTTCCCGGTTGGGGGGTGCGCACGCTTCGCGTGATGGAGGGGATGGCACCGCTCCCCGATACGTCGCTGGAAGTGGCCGCCGATCGGCTCGCCAATCAGCACGTGGTGGTGGAAATCGGCGCCGACGGTACCGCCACGATCGAAGACCGCGCGACCGGCGAGCGGTACCCCGGTGTGCTCGCGCTCGAGGACGCTCCGGATCACGGCGACCTCTATACGTTCTCGCCGCCGCCCGGCGTTGGGTCGTCGCGGGTCACGATCGGTGGTGAGGCACGTGTCATCGCCAGCGGGCCGTTCGTCGGCGCCGTCGAGGTGGGCGATCTCGAGATGCGTGCGACGTGGTTTCTGCGACATGACTCGCCGGTCGTCCAGGTTGCGCTGCGCCATC
>JBDHCY010000334.1:0-3980 GCA_039591795.1 Gemmatimonadota bacterium
GGCCGAAGGAGTGAGCGTCGCCGACGGCCTCGCGAGCACGATGACCGTGCTCACCGCGAAGGCGGGCATGAAATCGATCGCGGTACAGTGTGCGATCGACCCCGACCTACCGCCGGTGCACGGGGTGGGCGCGGAGCTCAATCAGATCTGGGCCAACCTGATTGACAACGCGCTCGATGCAGCCGGGGAGGGCGGGCACGTCGATATCACCGCTCGGCCTGACGACCGGCGCGTGGTCGTGGAGATCACAGATGACGGGCCTGGCATCCCGCCCGACATCCGCGGGCGGATCTTCGATCCGTTTTTCACGACGAAGGGGGTCGATGCGACCGGGCTGGGCCTCGATGTCGTCCGTCGGTCCTTGGAGCATCACGACGGTGAGATCGACGTGGAGTCACGACCCGGGCGAACGGTCTTTCGCGTCAGGCTCCCTGCCGAAGGCGTCCGTTCCACCGGGCGCTGGTCGCGGTCAACCACCCGGATTCAGATCGAAGAGTGATCATCCAGGAGCGGGTGGTCGTCCGCTCGCTCCTCAGGAGGCTTCGACGGTGAGCACGAGCGCGTTCCCCGACGGGTCACGCACGAGCGGACCGCCGGGCGTCTCGGCGATCGGTGCTCCCGCACTGCGGAGCCGGGCCACCGTGCGTGCACGCGCCGTCTCGCCGGAGAATTGCACTTCGACGCAACGCAGGCCCGCGGCATCTGACGGCGGCGGTGGCGCACCGCGGCTTTCCCAGGTATTGAACGCGATGTGGTGGTGATAGCCACCGGCCGACACGAAGGAAGCCGATTCACCGTATCGCTGCATCAGTTCGAAGCCGAACGCATCACAGTAGAACGCCTCTGAGGCGACCACATCGGAAACCCGTAGGTGCACATGGCCGACGGTCGCGCGCTCGGGCAACTCGGCGTGCTGTCCGGTTTCAGGCTCGGCGAGGAGTCCTTGGACGTCGAGTCGCGCCGTCCCCATGGTCAGTCGGCCGTCCCGGCGCGGCCAAGCATCGCGGGGGCGGTCGCAGTACAGCTCAATGCCGTTCCCTTCCGGGTCCGCCAGGTACAGCGCCTCGCTCACCCCGTGGTCCGAAGCGCCCTGCAGTGGCGTCCCGCTGCGAGCGAGGCGGCGTAGGGCGTCAGCGAGATGGGGACGCGACGGGAGGAGCACGGCGACGTGGTAGAGGCCGGGACTCCCGTGCACGACGGGTGCCCTAGGGTCTTCCACCAAGACGAGGAGCGTCGAGTCGCCGGCGCCGAGAAGGACTGATCTGCCATCCTCACCGAGCGCCGCAAATCCGAGGCACCGCCGGTAAAAGTCGAGTGCGCTGTCCAGACCCCGCACGGCGAGGTGGACCGCCCCGACCCGAGTTTCAGGATGGACTGGCTGGTGCGCCGTCACCTTCAGCTCCATACCCCTCCGCGACGCTCCGCAGCGGTGCGCCTACGCCGATCCGCCGGCCCGCGCCGCGTACGCCAAAGCCGCCTCTGCGATTCCCTGGTGCCGAAGCCCCACGGCGACGGCGCGCTCCAGCGCCGCCTCGAGCTCGAGCCCATGGTCGAGGACCAGGTGCGGAAGCAGGGCCGCACCCACTCGGTTGGCGCTGGCGCAGTGGAAGAGCACTGGGCGCCGGGTCGGATCGTTGAGCACCTCGCGCACGGTGGCGAAGATTGCGTCGGGCACCCCTTCGTAGCCCATGGGAAGGTGCACATACTCCATCCCCGCTGCATGCACCGTCTCGGGCTCGTCGAGATCCCTGGGCTCGTCGACCCGGCGGAGGTCGAGCACCGTTCGCACACCGGCGACCCCGACGGCCTCGAGCTGCCGTGCGGTTGGCTGCCCGGACGTGACGACGTCGGGGAGCGGCACAGTCCCCTGCGGCAGCGAAGCGGCGATCGCTTCGAGATCGGCAGGTCGTTCAACCATGATGCGAAAGTAATGCTCAGCGCACCCGCTCGTACCACTCGCGGAACGCCCGAGCCGTGCGTTCCGGGCTCTCGAGCACAAGGTCTGGCTCCGCGAGTGGGAAGGCGACCCATCTCGATGATTCCGCAGTGGCATGGACGCAGGCCTCGAGGACGAGTGTTGTCCGGTCGTGGCGCAGCACGTGGTCGGGATCGGCGTCCATGGCCCGCAACTCGGCACGGATACGCTCGAGCAGCTCCGTCCACCGCGCATCGAGCAGGCTAGCTATGTATCTGCCCCAGTGCGGGCGGCGACCGTCGGCATCGTCGAACTGATACTCATCGGAGAGATCCCACGAGGTGTACACCCCGCCCGACTTACGGAAGACGTGCTGGTCAGCCGCCAGAGCGGCCACCGCTCGGCCCACGAACAGCGGGGACTCCGACTCGGCAAAGTGCTGGTCTTGCTTCACTGCGTCCTGCCAGAGGGCCTCGGTCACGCCAAAATGGTCGAGCATCGCCTCCGACCGCAGAAAGCCCGGCGTCAGGGCCACCGCGGCGACACCGTGGGGCCTCAGCTCCTGCGCCATCGCGCAGGCGAGACGGATGACCGACGCCTTGACGAGATCGTAGAACAGATTGCCTCGATAGCGCGACGAGTCGCCGTCGGTGATCTCGACGACGAGCCCACGGGCCCGGCGGACCATCATCGGCACGGCATGGCGACTCGTGATCACGTGCGAGTGCACGGCCTGCCGAACCATTTTGAACCCTTGCTCCAACGACAGCTCCCAAAACGGCGTCCCCCATTCGGTCAGGGCGTCGCCACCCCACACGTCGTTCACTAGCAGGTCGAGGCGCCCCTCGTCCGCCGTCACCTGCTGGATCAGCTGCTCCACTTCAGCATCGACCGTATGGTCCACTCGAACCGCGATGCCACGCCCTCCGGCTGCCGTCACGAGCTCGGCCGTTTCGTCGATCGTCTCGGGGCGGTCCGGGCCGCTGGCGAGCGCCCCACGAACACTACGGCCGCTGCAGTACACCGTGGCGCCTGCCTCCCCCAACGCACGCGAGATCCCCCGCCCCGCCCCGCGCGTCGCTCCCGCAACGATCGCAACTGTCCCATCGAGTGGCTTCATAACGCCCCCCCTCCGGGCCCTTCGCGTCACGGTACGCCCGCCGGCAGCACCCTGCAACTCCACCGGAACCGGTCTGGAGGCGGCTCGGCGATTGTCGGGAAGCACCCTACAACGCGTCGCGTTGATTCGGCGATGACAGCTCGGTGCGGTTGTCATCTCGAGGCCGCGAGCCTCGTGAGCACGACGCCAACCTGGAGGTCCATCGCAATGCTCCCTCGCCCCCTCTTCATCCCACCGCTTGCCCTCATCGTGACGGCGCTCGGCGCCGCTTGCGCCCCCGATCGCACTGCCCCCGCCGAAATCGATGGTCTGGCCTTCCCCCTCAGCCGCCACGAATGCCGCGTCAAGCCGGAAGCGCTGCGGAACGCGAAACGCACCATGGGCCGGTTGACCGCAGAGGGCGAGGATTGCGCACACGAAGACCCCTGCCCCAGCTGCGATGGCTTGTTCGTCGGCGGGTGGGACGCGAGCGAATGCTTCTGGTCACCGTTTCGGTGGGACCCCGACGGCGATTTCGTTGACAACGGGTGCGAAAACGCCCTCGCGATGGCGTTTGCGCCCGAGCTCATTGCAGCGCGAGACTGCAACTACGACCGGGGGCTCAAGCGACAGGGCGGCGAATACTATTTCGCAGCGGGCCGCGTCACCACTGGAAGTGGCGAGTCGCTCTTGCGCATCGCTTACCTCCCTGCGTACTACGTCGATTGCGGGACTCCCCGCGACCAACTGAGTGGCTGCTTCGATTTCCTGGGGTTCGGCTTCTGTGACGGACACACGGGAGATTCGGAGCTGATCATCGTGGACACACGGTTCGATCTTACCTCATCACATTGGATCACCGCTCGCGTCTTTCTCTCGGCTCACTGCGGGGAGGTGACGGGCTCGAACTGTGATTGGCAGTCGGTCAGCGCTTTCGAGTGGGTGGACGACCGTCGGCTCGGCGCA
>JBDHCY010000335.1:0-3962 GCA_039591795.1 Gemmatimonadota bacterium
AGAGCAGATTGTCGACGAGGCGATGCTCCGTCTCATCACCAGCGAGCTGCGCGAAGATGCCGTCGCTCATGAGCGCTAGCGACCGACGGCGACCACAGGCCGAGGATGCTCGCTGGCTCGACGAGATGACTGTCACCTTCGATTCGGAGGAGCTGGCGTCGTTCTTCGACAATTTCGCTCCACTTGAGCTCGAGGAGGAGCTCGGTGCCGAGCCTCCCGAGGAGGAGGCGGCCTAGCAGCCCGTCGGGCAATTGGACCATAGGTCCCGAGGTCCCACCCGCCCTCGCTCGCAAGCTCGCTGCGGGCGGGCGGGACTGCGATTGACGTCGCCGACAGGTGCCGCAACCGTCTGCCGATCAGGCTGGCTGCGGGCAGTACCCGGCGCGGAAGAGCTTCAACAAATTGTGCGTGAGGCAGAGAAGGTCCCATTCCGCCCTAACCTTGGCCAGCCCGCGGAACGAGAATCGCCTCAAACCGCGGGCCTCCTTGATCTGACCAAACACCGGCTCCACCACCTGCTTGCGTAGCCCATACTCCTGGCGACCTTCTGCCGTCTTCAGCTTGTGGCGCATCTTCTCTGCCACCGTCGCATCCATCGGTGCAGAGCCAACGAGCTCTTCGAACGTGTCACCGTGTTTTTGCCTATCGGGCGACACGTAGAGGTCCACATGCGCCAGCCGTTCATCCGTGACCGCGGCCTCGCTGAAGTACCCGGAGTCTGCGGAGGCCTTCTTTGGCATCCTGCCGGTTTGCTCCCGCACCTTCTCCAGCATGGGCACCAACTGCTTCTTGTCGTTGGTCTGTTGGGTCACCTCAGCCGCGACAACGATCTGCGACGCTGCGTCAACCGCTGCCTGAGCATTGTAGCCCTGTACGAAGCTCTTGGTAGCGCTGTCCTTCATGATGCGGGATTCGGAGTCTGTGAAGTTCCTCTGCGCTTTCGCCTTGGGCACCGCCTCGTCTGGATTCGGAACCTTCGGAGGCTTGCCTCCCATCTTCTTGCCCGTCTCCTTCTCCTTGCGCTCCCGCTCAGCGAGCTTGGCGCGTGCGTCCCGCGCCTGCTGCTCGGCACGCTCCCTCGCCTCGCGCTCCAACTCAGCCTTGGCCTGCTTGATCTTCTCGAGTCGTGTGGTGCGCCGCGCAAGCTCCTCGGGAAGCTCATCACCACGACGGCCCTTTCCAAACCGCTCGTCTTCTTCAAAGTCTGTGCGTTGCGCCTGAGCGAGCAGCGACTCCACTTCCTCGTGGAGCTTCTTTTCTTGTTTGCACATGCGCTCATAGCTCATCGCCTTGTGCTTACTCGCGTCGGCTTTCATTTTGGTACCATCGAGCGCGACGTGTCCCAGTTTCACCAGGCCCGCCTTCTGGCAAACCTGCAGCACCTGTACGAATAGCCCACGCAGGGCTTCGAGATGCTGCTGCCGAAAGTCGGAGATCGTGTCGTGGTCGGGATGTTGATCGCCGGCCAGCACACGATACGCCACGTCCTCATACGTTGCGCGTTCGATCCTTCGAGACGACGGGTTTCCTGTGCAGTAGGCGTAGAGAAGCAAAGCCACCATCATCCGTGGCTCGTATGCCGGCCGCCCGCGAACATCCTTCTGGCGATACGGTTGATAGAACGACGCCAGGTCCAGGGCCGCCACGAGATCGAGGATAAACAGTGCGAGATGACCCTCGGGCAGCCATTGGCGCATGTCGGGTGGAAGTAGAAGCTGCTGGTCGATGGTGTAGGGCAGGAAGGTCTTTGCCATCTTGAAGCTACCCGCGAGCCTGGGCGGCGGGATCAAAAATGTCATCCCCATGTGCACATGTTTGACTGGTATGAACCGCCAAGGACGCCAAGGGTCTGCAGGAGCCGTCTGTGCGAGCTGACGAGCTGGCTCGGCAAGTCATTGGTGCAGCGATCGAGGTGCACAGACACCTGGGCCCCGGCTTTCTTGAGTCCGTCTACGAAGAGGCGCTGGCTGTTGAGCTTCGGCTTCGTGAGGTCTCTTTCGTTCAACAGTACCCGGTTGGCGTGCTGTACAAGGGCTGCAAGGTCGGCGACGCGCGCCCAGACTTCTATGTGGACGATGAGCTCGTAGTCGAGGTCAAAGCGGTCGAGAGACTCGCGCCCGTGCACACCGCACAGGTCATCTCGTACCTCAAGTCAGTCGATAGACGGCTGGGCCTCCTGATCAACTTCAAGGTAGCCCTCCTGAAACACGGCATTCAGCGCGTGGTCCTTTCACGCCACAACCAACCAAAACTTGGCGACCTTGGCGTCTTCCATGAGGAGGCCGTCTCCGTCAATCAGTTTGTTGGCATCACGTCACGGAAACCTCCCGCGCGCTTTGCGCGCCTCAAGCAAACTGATCCGCCGATGATCCGCTGGGTCACCCGCTCCCAACCCATTCGCCGCCAGGCTTCCATTCGCACTCTGGTTCAGCCCCGTGGACTGGGTGCACGTTGGGGTCCATCCAGCCGGGCTGCTGCAATCTTGGCAACGGGCTCTTGCCAATGACCCTTGAGAGATCATTGCGCCCAAGACGCCAATCGCAGTCAACCGGACTGGGCAGTGATGGGTTGGAGTAGAGGTGGTCACTGGAATCCTCGGTCTAACCTTGTTGCTTCATCTGTCCGATCGTTGTCAGTGCTTCGTGTGATATCGTGAGTATAATGACACTATCCGGTGGTGGCGGCGGTGCTAGAGCGATAGCCGATTGCCTGATACTCTTCACCCGTCGTCCACAAGCGGTGGAGCAGCACTGCCAGTTTGCGTGCTGTTGCCACAACTGCTCGCTTCTTCGCGTTTTTCTTCCCGCGTGACGCGAGATGGAGTCCCCAGTTGCGCAGGTCCGAGTCCTTGCCGAACGGACCGAGTATGTAGTGGGCGCAGTTCACTAGAAGGCGACGCAGGTAAGTGTTGCCCGCCTTCGTGATCCGGAGCTCGGGATCTTTCTTGCCTGATTTCTTCTTCGCTGGCCGCAGACCCAGGTACGCTCCAGCCTTTCGGCTCTTCTTGAACCGCGTCGGATCTTCTAAGGTGAGGATGTACGCGATGGCAGTGATTGGTCCGACGCCCTCGACCTGACGGAGTACCTCGACGTCAGGGTAGCGCTCCGAGATCTCAGTCTCGATTTTCTTTGTCGCCTTTTTGATCTCGGTAGTAAGCTGAGCGATGCATACCAGAACCGATGACAAAGCTGGTCGCAGCCCATCCGGGATCAGCGGCTCCATCTTTGCAGCAAAGGCATCGGTCGAACACGTCGGCAGCCGCTCGCCGAACGACTTCACCGCACCCCGGACGTGATTGATGAGCATCACCCTGGCGTCTACCAACTCGCTCCGGGAGCGGATCAGCGCCAGGTCTGCTTGGGCATCTTCCCCTCTGTGGTGAATCGGACACAACAGCTTCGGGTCAGCGCGACCGAGTCGTGCCAGAAGCTCCGCATCCACATCATCGTCCTTAGAGTCGTTCGCGGAGATCAGCCTGACCTTCCTCGGGTTCGCGACGATGACCTCATGGCCCAGCTCCTTGAGCAGTCTCGAGACCCAGGGCGAGTGCGTACCCACTTCGAGCACCACCCTTGTTGCAGGCCTGCCCTCGAAGACCTTGCGAAAACCGCGACGCGTCGTGGCGCAGCGTCCACGCTCGATGATCTCGCCCCCCTCGCTGATCGGTGGAAGAACCGCGAACTGACTTTTCCGATCGCCGAGATCCAATCCGATGCTCTTTGTGGTAGACATTCTTGTCATGGCCGCCTTCCGTTGCCCCTTCCAGGGCGTTTGATATTTGGAGCAGGTTAAACCCTGACTCCGTCAGGAAGGCGGCCTCCTCATCCCAATCTTGGCGGTTGAAAATGATGCCGCCTAACCGCCATCGAGCTGCTTATTGCCCGACAGGCTGCTAGGCGGCACGAGGTCTCGCAGCCGGGAATTCCGCCGATCCCGCACGCGAGAGCCGCATCCGGCATGTT
>JBDHCY010000336.1:0-3947 GCA_039591795.1 Gemmatimonadota bacterium
CATCGCCGTGGCATCCACGCGATGGGGGGGATGGCAGCGCAGATCCCCATCAAGAGTGATCCCGTCGCCAACGATGCTGCGCTCGAAAAGGTGCGACAGGACAAGCTGCGAGAGGTGACCGCCGGACACGACGGTACGTGGGTCGCTCACCCCGGGCTGGTGCCCCTCGCGCACGATGTGTTCGATGCGCATTTCTCCACGGCGAATCAGATCGCCCGCAAACGGGAGGACGTCTCGGTGACGGCTGCCGACCTGTTAGAGGTTCCCGACGGGACGATCACCGAGCGCGGCCTCCGCACCAACATCGACGTGGGGATTCAGTACTTAGCGGCCTGGCTGGGCGGCAACGGATGCGTGCCCATCTATCACCTGATGGAAGATGCCGCGACCGCGGAGATTTCTCGAACGCAGGTGTGGCAGTGGCTCACGCACTGGGTTCAGCTCGACGATGGTCGGATCATGACCGCGGACCTCGTGCGTCGCACGATTACCGAAGAGCTCGAAGGGATTCGTGATCGAGTTGGCGTTTCCCGGTTCGAGCGCGGGCGATTCGACCTCGCCGCGCGGTTGTTTACGGAGCTCGTGACGAGCGACGAGTTCCCTCCTTTCATGACGACAGTCGCCTACGACTACCTGGACTGACACGAGGGCCCCGATGGAGATGCAGACGTTTGTGAAACAGTTGGAGCGACATTGGGCTGAGGACGCCCGCTGGAGCGGGATCACGCGCCCATACTCGGCGGAAGATGTCTATCGCCTGCGTGGTACGGTCGACATGACCTACACGCTCGCCGAGCGGGGTGCCGCACGACTTTGGCAGCTCTTGAACGAGGAAGACTACGTCGCCGTGCTCTCCGCGATCACCGGTGGGCAGGCCGTGCAAGAGGTGAAGGCCGGTCTCAAGGCGATCTACGTGAGCGGGTGGCAGGCGGCGGGTGATGGGAACACCTCGCTCGAGACCTACCCCGATCAAAGCCTCTATCCAGTGGACTCGGTTCCAGCGCTCGTCGACCGCATCAACCGGGCGTTGCTGCGCGCTGATCAGATTCATCACGCCCGTGGGGACAACGGCCTCGATTGGCTTGCCCCGATCGTCGCCGATGCGGAAGCGGGGTTTGGTGGGGTCTTGAACGGGTATGAGCTGATGCGGCACATGATCGAGCGGGGAGTCTCCGGCGTCCATTACGAAGACCAGCTCGCCTCGCTCAAGAAGTGCGGTCACTTGGGTGGCAAGGTGCTCGTGCCGACGAGTGAGTTCGTCGCGAAGCTCATCGCGGCTCGGCTCGCGGCGGACGTCATGGGCGTCGACACGGTGCTCATCGCCCGAACAGACGCCCTCTCGGCGGGGATTCTCGCCAACGACATCGATCCATACGATCAGCCATTCATCGTCGGTGAGCGCACGCCCGAGGGCTTCATGCGAGTGCAACCGGGGATCGAAGCGGCGATCGCACGAGGGCTCGCCTACGCGCCGTACGCCGATCTCCTGTGGTTCGAGACCAGCACCCCAGACGTGCGGCAGGCAGAGCTCTTTGCCGAGGCCATCCACCGTACGTACCCTGGCAAGCTGCTCGCCTATAACTGCTCGCCGTCGTTCAACTGGAAGCTCAACCTGTCACAGGCGGAGATAGAGAGTTTCCAACGCGACCTCGGCGCGATGGGTTACAAGTTCCAGTTCGTGACCCTGTCGGCATTCCATGCGATGAACTACGCCATGTTCCAACTCTCGAAGCAGTACCGCACTCGCGGCATGGCTGCCTATTCCGAGCTGCAAAACCGAGAGTTCGACGCGGAGCCGGAGGGATACGAAGCCGTCCGCCATCAGGAGTTCGTGGGGGCAGGATATTTCGACCAGATCACGCAAGTGATCACAGGCGGCCGCTCGTCTACGCTGGCAATGAAGGGGTCTACCGAAGAGGAGCAGTTCGGACGCGTACAGGGCGCCGCCTAGACGCGGCACACCAGCCCAGCAAGACGGACCGGGCCGACCCACGTGGGTCGGCCCTTTGGCTTGTCTGGATCCGCGCAGTCAATGGCACGAGCCGACGCCGGAGTCGCGGAACGACGCTCCGGACACCGGCACGAACTCGAATGCGTAGCCGTCGGCCTGCAGACTGATCTTCAGCACGCCGTCCGTCCCCGCCTCACGTATCTCGCTGTTGGGCTGGGGCGTTCCGATGGGGTAGTGATTGGCGCCGCCGGTTCCGACTACGAATTGGCGAATACCGCGTGCTGCGTCGGCCTGCCCTTCGGGTGTTTGCGGTGCGAACCGCTCGTAGATGTGATCGTGCCCGCCGATCACCACCTCGCCGCCGTGCTCGTACAACGCCTGCCACAACGCCTGCGATCGCGTCGAGCTGCCGTGTTTCGTCGACGAACTGAACCGCGGATGATGCCAGTAGGCCAGGGTGCAGTCTTTGTCCGTCGCGGCGAGGTCGGCCCGAAGCCACTGTTCCTGAGGCGACCCGCTGTTCATGCTGATGTTGCTATTGAGTGCCACGACATGCCACGACCCGACGTCGTAGCTGTAGTAACCCTCGCCTCGCGTGCCCGCCGCACCACCGAAGTAGTCGAAGTAGGCCGCCGCATCGGCCGTGTGATAGTCGTGATTGCCTGGAGTGGGGCGCGTGCGCGCCTTGTGACGACCCCACGACGGTGTGTAACAGTCGGCAAAGTCCGCCGCCGATCCATCCGGATACGCGTTGTCACCGACGGTGAAGACGATGCCACCAATGTCGTCGAGGAGCGCTGCCGTCGCCTCGTCTCCGTCGGAATCGCAGCTGGCGATATCTCCTGCTCCGACGAGGACTGCCTCGATGGGCACGTCGGATGACGGCGCCTCGCCGCAGGCCCAGAGCGCGATCCCACCCGCGGCGAGCCACGCACGTCTCCCTCTATGGACCATAGCGGGCCCTCCTGCCCATGCAGCCAGTGCGGATGGTGGTCTACCCCCAGCCGACTGTGATGATCCCCAACATGTTGTCACTTCGACAGTTGCATTGATACCACACCCGCGACAGGCCCGCACCGTCCATCGCTGAGGAGGCAGCCGACGCCCTCGGCGGGGAGCGCGGCACGGTCGACGGGAAGGGTGGGAGCTACGATGCGGTGTGACCCGAAGCTCGTGCGGACTTCGGCATAGATTGCGGGTTCGAGCAGAGCTGCCATGGCTGCGCGCCCGGCAACCGAGCCGTTCTCCATCAACAAGAGAAGGAGCCACCGACCGCCGTGTCCGGCAGCGTCTCCGCGTCCCGCACGAAGGTCCTCCTCGCCTTTCTCGCGGTCTACGTGATTTGGGGCTCCACATATCTCGCGATCCGCTTCGCCATCGAGACGATCCCGCCCTTTCTCATGGCGGGCGTGCGGTTCGTGGTAGCAGGCAGCGTCTTGTTCATATGGGCCCGGATGCGCGGCGCCGCGCAACCGACGATCGGTCAATGGCGTTCGACCGCGATCGTCGGACTCCTGCTCCTCGTTGGAGGCAACGGCGGCGTGGTGTGGGCGGAGCAGCTCGTGCCGTCCGGGCTCACGGCGCTTCTCGTCGCGACGGTCCCGCTGTGGATGGTGCTTCTCGAGTGGATCGGTCCGGGAGGCGGGCGCCCGACCCGGACGGTGGCCGCGGGCATCGGCATCGGGTTCGTCGGCGTTGCGATTCTCGTGGGCCCCGGGGAGCTCGCCGGAGCGGAGCGCATCGACCCGCGGGGGGCCGTCGTGTTGATCGGGGCGTCGCTCGCCTGGGCGACCGGCTCCCTCTATTCGCGGCGCGCGTCACTTCCACCGGCACCGCTCCTCGGTGCTGGCATGCACATGCTCACCGGCGGCGCAGCGCTCCTCGTGCTCGGGCTCCTCTCAGGGGAGGTCGCGCGGGTCGAACTCGGCCAGATCTCCGCGCGCTCTAGCCTGGCGCTCGCCTATCTCATCGTGTTCGGTGCGCTCGTCGGCTTCAC
>JBDHCY010000337.1:0-3926 GCA_039591795.1 Gemmatimonadota bacterium
GGACGAGCGGCGTTGCGAGCGCGGCGAGGTAGAGATATGCCCGCGTGTAGTGCCGCCACTGCTCGTTCGTACCCCGCCATCCGAGCGCCGTGAGCCGGTAGAGCGTCTTGCGCCATCCGGTCGCTTGGTCGCGCGCGGCGGCGACGTCGGGAATCAGTCCGAGGATCAGGAAGCACGTCGACACGGTGAGATAGGTGCCGATCGCGAACAGGTCCCAGACCAACGGCGACTTGAAGTTCGGCCAGAGCCCGCGCTGGTTCGGATAGGGAATCAGCCAGTACGCGAACCACTGCCGGCCCACGTGAATCAGTGGAAAGAGCCCGGCCGTCATCACCGCGAAGACGGTCATCGCCTCCGCTGCGCGGTAGACCGCAGTACGCCATGCCGACCGGAAGAGAAAGAGAATCGCCGAAATCAAGGTCCCCGAATGGGCGATGCCCACCCAGAAGACGAAGGTGACGATGAACACGCCCCAGTAGACCGGGTGCGTGTATCCCGCAAGGCCCAGACCGTAGCGGATGAGGAGGGTCACGCCCCCAATGAGGCCGAGCAGCATCGCGAGGGTCGCGAGCGCGAGCAAGGTGTAGTAACCACGGCCGGGATTCCCGAGCGTGCGGAAGATCGCCTGCGTGACTTCGGCGTACGTCGGCGGTCCGACCGGCGTGCGCTCGGGGGCGGTGGCCGCCGCCATCTACGCCTCCCCCCGATTGACGACGCGGCTGAGATACGTCACCGCCGGGAGCACGTTGAGCTCTGCGAAGACTTGGTACCCGCGCGCAGCGTCAGACGCGTGGTGCACCACTGAGTCGGGATCGTTCCGATCGCCGAAAACGATGGCGCCCGTGGGGCAGGTCTGCTGACACGCCGTCAGAATCTCACCGTCGGCGAGGGGTCGGTCTTCCAAGACCGCCTGGTGCTGCCGCTCTCGAATCCGCTGCACGCAGAACGTGCACTTCTCCATCACGCCCTTGGTGCGCACGGTCACATCGGGATTGAGCTGCCAGTTGAGCGGCTCGGGGAAGGAGTCGTACGGCCCCGGAGTCTCGCCCGAGTAGTCGAACCAGTTGAAGTACCGGACCTTGTAGGGACAGTTGTTGGCACAGTAGCGCGTGCCCACGCAGCGATTGTAGACCTGCCCATTCAAGCCATCGGGCGTATGGTAGGCCGCGAAGACCGGACAGACGGGCTCGCACGGCGCGTTGCCACAGTGCTGGCAGAGCATGGGGAGGAGCCGTGCCGACAGCGGCTCACCCTCCGAGCCGCCTTCCCAGAACCGCTCGATCCGGAGCCACGACATCTCGCGGCCGCGAGCGACGAGATCTTCGCCCACGACGGGGATGTTGTTTTCGGCGTAGCAGGCGGCCACGCACGCCGAGCAGCCGGTGCATCGGCCGAGGTCGATGGCCATCGCCCACCGCGGGTGCTCGCCTGGGTAATCGCCGAACTGGGTCATCACGCGCTGCCCTTCCGTCCACCCCTCGACTGCCTGCTGCTCGCGCTCACCCCAGAGAACGTGCTCATCGTGCCCGGCAGCGTGATCGCCGAGCTCCGCGGCCGCGGTGAGCGCCATGGCACGGGACATCTCTCGACCGTGTTGCCGCGGGCTCCCTTCGGTCGTTGCCAGGAGCTGGTGCCTGCCGGTGTTCCGCGCCGTCGTCACGCTGGCGGCGAACCGCATGCCGCCCGATGGTGCCGGTTCGGGCGAGAGCAGACGGAACGCGTTCACGCCTCGTCCCGTCGCGTAGCGACCGAAGTCATCGTGCCCCTGCCCCAGCGGGATCGCGAGCACGCCGTGTCGGATCGCGTCGTAGACGAGCGCCGGTGCCTCGAGGCTGCCCTGCTCGGTGGCCAGCTCCACGATGTCTCCGGTGACGACTCCCAACGACGCTGCCGTCTCGGGATGCATCTCGACCCACGAGTGCCACGCGAGCTTCGTGGTCGGATCGGGAATCTCTTGGAGCCACGGCCGGTTCGCGCCGCGGCCGTCGTAGAGCAGAGCCGACGGGTACGCGACGGCGAGGAGCCCCTCGCTCGGTGGCGGGGGCGACGGGAAGGCGAACTGGGCAGCGCCGTCGGCGAGCCGGACGGTTTCGGTCGCGACGTCGCGATAGACCCCTCCGTCCCGCAGCGCGTCGTGCCAGAAGGTGTCGAAATCGGCCCCGGCCGGCGCGAGCCCGCGCCAGCGCTCAACGAGGTACTCCTTGAAGGTTGCGGGGAGGCTCCCGCGCCCGGTCGCGGCGAGAGCCTCGAGGAGCACGTCGCCCGTCTGCTTCGTGTCGAAGACCGGCGTCATGACCGGTTGCTGGAGCGCAAGCACCCCTTCCACCGGGTTCGCGTCGCCCCATTGCTCGAGCGGGTGGTGATCGGGGAGGAGGAGATCGCAGTCGCGCGCGGTCTCGTCGAGCACCGATGCGAACGACACCTTGAACGGCACCTGTGCCATCGCTTCGCGCCACCGAGCGCCGTTGGGGAACGCGTGGCCGGGGTTCGCCCCATGGAAGAGAGCCACGCCCACCTGGCTTGCGGCCATCTCGTCGACGAGCGCTGCGACCTCGCGATAGAGCGTGAGGCCCTCGAGCTTGGTATTGGGACCGAACCGCACCGTGCGTCCCACATTGCCGGTGACGTAGTTCAAGAGATTGACGGCGAGACAGAGGCCGAGCGCGTCACCCCCCTGCGCGCCCGCACCGCCCGCGACGGCCAACGCCCCGTCGGCCTGCGCAAACTCGCGCCCGATCCGCTCGATGGTCTCCGCGGGCACCCCGCTCGCCTCTTCCGCCGCGGACGGAGTGAACGGCTCGAGGAGCCGGCGCAGTTGCCCGGCATCGGCGGGAGCACGTGACGGCTGCTCGAGCAGGGCGACGTGCGCCGCGGCGAGCGCCAGGCTCGCTTCGCTTCCAGGCACCGGCGCGACCCACTCGTCGGCACTCATCCCCGTGAGGCCCATGCGCTGGTCGACGTAGACGAGCTTGCCCATCGCGCCGTTCGCGAAGGCGTGTCCGTCCGAAAAGCTGCGAGCGTTGGTGGTCGCGTTGATCCACGTCTCGAGGAAATCGGCGCCGAAGGAGAGCACGTACCGGGCGGCAGCGAAGTCGTACTGCGGCACCACGGCTCGACCGAAGGAGAGTCGGTTTGCCTCGCGCACGGCTTCGAAGCCGAGTGGCTCCCAAGCAGCGCGCTTGGAGCCCGGGAAGAGCGCGAGCAAGTCGTCGACCAGGGCTCCGAACGCGCCCGTCTCGTGCCCGGTCACGAATGCGACGGAACCGCTCGCGCCGCTCAGTGCCGCGGCGAGGCGCGCCACGGCGTCTTCCCACGGAATCGGCTCGAATGTGCCGTCGGCCGTGCGCGCCATGGGGCCGCGCAGCCGGTCGGGGTTGTAGAGGCCCTGCAGGCCGGCCTGGCCGCGCGCGCAGAGGCCGCCGCGGTTCACCGGCGAGTCGGGGTTCCCTTCGAGCTTGACCGCCCGACCCTCTCGCACACGCACGTGGAGCCCGCACCCGCCCGGACATTCTCGGCACGTGCTCGCATACCACATGGCCGTGCTCGGCACCTCTTGCTCGGGCGCGATGAGATGCGGGATCAACTTCTCCACCCGATCGGTGCCGCAGCCAGCGGCCACCGCCGCCCCGCCTCCGGTGACGCCGATGACCTTCAGAAATCGCCTGCGGTCCATCCCGTTCGACATCGAGCCTCTCCGCCTAGTAGTGGCAGGACGTGCAGTCGCGGCTCGCCTGCCGCTCGACGTGGCAGTTGATGCACCAGCCCATCTTGAGCGAGGAGAATTGGTAGACCTGCGCCATCTCTCGCACGTTGCCGTGACATGTCGTGCACGGCACGTCACCCTGCGCCGCGGCCTCTTCGGCGAGGGCGTTCACGTGTCGCATATGGGGGAAATGCGCGTATTGCGGGACGCCGTGCACCCGCAC
>JBDHCY010000338.1:0-3925 GCA_039591795.1 Gemmatimonadota bacterium
ACACGATCGCGAAGGTCGTAGGCGAAGGTAATGGACTCACCCGTCGAGTAGGCGATGGTCTGCGTGCGGCCGGCGGCGTCGTAGCCGGACGTTTCCATGACGTTGCGCTTGGAATCGAAGGTGGTGGCCGGGAGGCCGTCCTGGTAAGTGATGAGTGCCTCCCCCTCGAGGACGCTGTCGATGAGCGCTGCCTTCCGCGTCAATCGCCCGTATCCGTCGTAGCCGAACTCGTCCCGCATCCCGTTGGGGCGCTCTCGCGCGGTGAGATTCCCGGCCGCGTCGTATTCGAACACAGTGTCGTGCCACTGCCCATCCACGTTCTCGCGCAGGAGTGTCGCGCGCCCGAGCACGTCATAGACGAACTCGTGATCGGCCCCGAGCGGGCGCTGAATGCCGCGCGGGCGGCCGTCGCTGCGGCGCGTGATGGTGACGACGTCCTGGGAGATCACGTGGCCGGCATCCGATGCGGCCACCTCGATCTGGCTCACGTTGCGGTTGGGGTCGTAGGCGCGTGCGAGCAAGCCGCCGTCCTGGAGGCCGGCGGCGGAGACCAGCAGATTGCCGACCTGGTCGAAGGACCGGCGGATGGGAAACTCGCTGCTTGGAGTAAATGCGTCGAGCCAATGACCGTGGATGCCATAGATGGAGAACGTGGTCTGAGCGGTGCCGGGAAGCTTCGCCGTCTCGAGGATCGCAGCCCCGTAGCTCCATTCGAAGGTGTCGCCGTCGGCCGTATCGATGCGCGTCGGGCGACCCTGGGCATCGTAGGTCCACTCCGCGATCAGCCCGAGGCTGTCCTCGACCCGCTTGATTGCCCGAATCGTGGGGATCTCGACGTTGAGCGCGGTGGGCTCGTACGTGTACGTGAGGACGTTACCGGACGGCTGTGTCAGAGTCGTCAGATCCTCTCCCGCGTACGTGTAGAGCGTCGTCGCGCCATCTGGGAGCGTCATGCTCGTGGGTCGGTTTCCCTCCCAGGTGGTCGTGGTTACCTCGCTCGAATCGGCGAGCTCCACGCGGTGCAGCCGTCGCTGGCCGTCCACGACGTAGCGCGTCAGCGCGCCCAGTGGATTGGTGTGAAGGGTCTTGTAGAGGCCAGCGGAGTCCTTGGCCACGTAGCCGAAGCGGTGGGTCGGGTCGCCCTCGCCGATCTGGATCACGTCGCGGATGCGTCGGTTGCCCTGGTAGACGTACTCGATGCGCTCGCCCTCGGAGTTCGTGATCGCGGTGAGGAGCGTGCCGCCGAGGCTGTACTCGTACTGGAAGCCGGGCCAGCCCTCGTCCACGGCGAGGGCGTCGCGCGCCACGATGAGGCGCCCCAGGCCGTCGTACTGGAAGTCGGCGACCCGCCCCGTGCGGGCGTCGGTCACCGAGACGGGATCGCCCGCGGGGTTGAGCGCGATCGAGTACAAGGGCAGGCAGGACGGGGCGGCCGGGCACTGCTCGATCTCGAGCATGCCCGGCGTTCGCGTGTACTGGAGGCGGGGGTAGTCGGCCGTCTTCCAACCCACGTAGCTGAGTTTCCCGTTCGCGTCGAAGTGGAGGGCCCAGCCTCCCTTCGTCTCGATCGTGTCGGCGTCCGCCTTGACGTAGACGGTGCCGGGGATGGCGGCGCCGTCGGCGACCTGGCTCACGTCGTGCCCGGCGCCGGTCGCATCCAGGAAGATGGTCCCGTCGTAGGTCACCTGAAAGTTCCAGAGCCAGTCACCCGAGTGCGCGTTGTAGACCGCTCGGATCTCCTGGGTCCCGAGGACCGTGTCGATCGACATGTCGAGGCGCTCGATGATCAGGTTGCCGCCGGCGGCGTTCACGCTACCGCCGGGCACGGCGATCATGCCCGCGAGCTGATACTCGGGTGCGCCGTCGGCGGGACCCAGGTTCGGCCGGGGCTGGCAGCCGAGCGCGGCGATCCCGATCGCCAGGGCGAGGGCGAGGATCCGACCGGGGATCGAATGCGTGAGCTCGCGCATGGCCTCCTCCTCTCCGGGACGATCAGGCGCGCATTCGTCCCCGCCCGAGCAAGGTCAGGGCGGAGATTCCGGAGCCGAGCAGCAGCACGAGGCCGGGCTCCGGGATGAAGCGAAGGGTGAGGCGGGCGAACATCCCGAGCGCCTGGCCGGCGTCCGAGATCACGCGCACTGGCGTCACGAGCGAGACGGAGCCGCCCGCGACGGCAGTGGACGAGCTGAAGGTCAGGGGCCCGTGCACCCAGCCCGCCGCCACGAGCGTGGCGCTCCCGCCGCCGGTGGTCGCAATCGGGAGGGTCGCGGTCCGGAGCGTCCAGGGGACCCCCTGTATGGAGATGGCGGGCCCGCTGCCGAAGGCGCCGATCGTCAGCAGACCCCCGCCGACGCCGACGCCGGTCTGCCCCTGGTTGATGGTGAGGGAAAGGGGGAGATAGTTGGCGCAACCGGGAAAGAGGATGCAGAACTTCACCGCACCACGAACGGGAAGGATCCGCTGCGTGAGCTGCGGCTGGCTCGTCGGGGCGGGCGGCGCAAAGGGAGACAGCGTCCCCGTGCCGAGCATCACCGACGCCCTCACGCTGACGAGGCTCGCCGTCTCGGGATCGGTCACGGGCAGAATGGTGGCGCTCCCGGTGATGCCGCCCGCGAGGCCGAGCGCGCTCAGGTGGACGCCGCCGAGCGAGCCGTTGAGCGTGGCAACGCCGGACCCGATGAAGGCGACCGGCGGACGGGAGACGAACTCGAAGTCGAGGGTTCCGGCCCACGGCATGGGATCGGCGCGGCCCGGCGTGGCGATGCTGAGGCCGATGAGGATCGACACGACGATGGCGCTTCGCGGTCTCATGCGGGGAGGGCCTCGATCGATCTCGGAACGGGGTGGGGCCCGGATCTCGGGCGAGTCCATCGCGCCAGCGCGATGCCGGCAGCGAGCCCTCCGATGCCTGCCAGCGCCGCAGTCTCGGGCGTGAGCGCCATTCGCACGGGCGGCACGCCGCAGGCCCAGCCGGCGAGGTTGAGCCCCATGTGAAACCCGATGCAGAGGGCGAGCGAGCCGGAGGCGCGCATCGCGGAGCCCAGCATCAGACCCACGAGCAGCGTTCCGAGCACGCGCCAGGGCTCGAGATGCGGGATGGCGAACAGCACGCTCGTTGCCGCGATGGCGAAGCCGGATCCCATCGCAGGCCGCAGCGCCGACAACAGGCGCTCGCGGTAGAGCACCTCCTCGAAGACGGGTGCGAGCAGAATCGTGGCGATCCAGAGCGTCGGTCTGCCCGCCCCCGGCCCGATGGCGCCGACGGGCTCCAACCCCAGCGCGAGCCCCGTCGCTGCGATTGCCGCGGCCCACCCGGGAAAGCTCGCGAAGCCGCCGAGCACGCCAAGAAGCAGAAGGGCGCCGGCGTGGCACGGGCCCCGGTCGCGGCGATAGCACCGCGTGGCGAGCAGCCCGACGGCCGGCGCGAGCAACGAGATCAGGGCCACACCGGAGGCGTCGAGGCGCTGTGACTGCGCGATGCTCGAAGCACTCGCGAGAAGACTCCAGATGAAGAACACGAGGACGAATCCGTGGGCCGCGTCGCGCATCCGCGATGACCCGCGCTGCGAGCGCCGAGCCGGGCTGCGAAGACTCCATCCACTCACGGTCGGGCGGACAGAGCAAGCGGCGTGCCAGGATCTTGGCGCGGCGCACCCGAGAAGATCCGGGTTCGATCCGCGCGACTGCCGGCCCTCTCGTGCAGCCCCGCAGCTCCGGTCGAGCGACGGGGCGAGCCCGTCCGGACGATCGGCGCGCGAGCGTCAACCTTTGGCGGTGTCGCCGCCGTCAACGGTGGCCACGGTCGGTCCCGCAGAGTCCCGGTCGAGAGCCCGTGCGCAACGGGATGGGACACGTCCGCGCGGCGGCGGTCGCGATCGGACCCGTACGACCGGTGCGCGGGGCCGCGGGCTAGAGTCTCCAGGTG
>JBDHCY010000339.1:0-3925 GCA_039591795.1 Gemmatimonadota bacterium
GCATCGGCCTGCCCCTGCGCCACGTAGCCCTTCTCCTCGAGCACCGCATAGGCCTGGTAGGGATCCCACCCGGACTGCGTCGTGGCCCAGTTGTAGCACTCGAGTTGATCCTTCATCTGTTGTTCCTGCGACTGCCCCTCGCCGGGGTAGATGACCCGTTGCGCGGGGTTCGTGCTAGGGGGCACCGTCTGCGGCGCGGGGGCGGCGGCGGCCGGCTCTTGAGCGTGCACCGGGCGTGCGACGGTCATGGAGACCGTCGCGAGTGCGACGGCCACACCGGCAGCAGCCGTGCGGGTTGTCGCGGTCGTAAACACGGTCAACACCCTCCTGCGTCGAACGGTGAGACTCTTCCTACGGTTGAGACACTTCCTAGTGGCTGGGAGTATACCGATCGGCGATGTGAATGCCTAGTCCTCTACAAACACCGGCACCGTGGCGCAGAACCGCGTGGACCTTGGGCCGTCCATCACCCCAGTCGATCCGCTACGCGACGGGCTCTCGACGACGAATTGGCCCTGCGGGCGCACCCGGGAGCTGGAGCTCGTCGAGAGTTCAGGTGCGGTGGGCTCCTGCGAAAAACGAAGAGACGAGACGAAGGAGTAGCAAGCTCTCGCACCCACGACACTTCGGTTACATTTTAGCGTTCCATGTCCGAGATCGCGACCCGCCTGAACACCGCCCTCGCCGACCGCTACCGCATCGAGCACGAGATCGGCGCGGGCGGCATGGCAACGGTCTACCTGGCACACGACGTCAAGCACGACCGCAAGGTCGCCCTCAAGGTCCTCCGGCCCGAGCTCGCAGCCGTGATAGGGGCCGAGCGGTTCCTGAACGAGATCAAAGTCACCGCCAACCTGCAACATCCGCACATTCTGGCTCTCCACGACTCGGGCGAGGCCGACGGTTTCCTCTATTACGTCATGCCCTACGTCGAGGGCGAATCGCTGCGCAGCAAGCTGCACCGGGAGAAGCAGCTCGCGGTCCAGGAGACGCTCGAGATCGCGAAGGCGGTGGCAAGTGCCCTCGACTACGCGCACGAGCGGCACGTCATCCACCGCGACATCAAGCCGGAGAACATCCTGCTCCATGCCGGCCAGCCGGTGGTGGCGGACTTCGGCATCGCCCTCGCCGTGAGCGCAGCCGGCGGGACGCGCCTCACCGAGACGGGCCTTTCGCTCGGCACGCCGCACTACATGAGTCCCGAACAGGCCATGGGCGATCGCGAGCTGGACGCGCGGAGCGATGTCTACTCGCTGGGGTGCGTGGTCTACGAGATGCTCGCGGGCGAGCCGCCGTACACGGGCGCCACGGCGCAGGCGATCGTGGCGCGGGTCATCACCGAGGACCCGCGGCGGCTCACGCTCCAACGCCGCACCGTGCCGCCGCACGTCGACGCTGCGGTTCACCAAGCGCTCCAGAAACTCCCCGCCGACCGATTCGAAACCGCCGCGCGGTTCATCGAGGCGCTGGCCAATCCGGCGTTTACCGTCGAGGCGGCTACGCCGACGCTTACGTTGGCGGCTGCACGACGAGGGCTTCCGTTGTGGCTGGCCGCGGCTCTCGGCGGACTGGCTGCGGCGTTCGGCGCGTTGGCACTGTGGGGCTGGCTGCGCCCGATTCCCAAGCCGGTGACCCGGGTCAGCGTGGCACTCCCTCAAGAAGAGGCGCTTGAGCCCGCCCCAACGAGCCGCATCGCCATCTCACCCGACGGGTCCCGCATCGTGTACACGGGACCGGGTGAAGGGGGCCACCAGCTCTGGGTGCGCGAGCTAAGCTCGCTGACCGGCCGCCCCCTGCCCGGCACGGAGGGCGCGCAAGCGGCGGCATTCTCCCCCGACGGCCGGTCCCTGGTCTTCGTCGGCGCGACGAGCACGCTCAGGGTCGTGTCGCTCGACGGCGGGCCGGCCCGAACGATCGTGGCCGCAGCGGTGAGCCCCTGGGGTACCGACTGGAGCCCCGACGGAATGCTCTACTTCTCAGGCGAGAACGGTGGCCTGCACCGGGTCCCCGACGGCGGCGGTGCCGTGGAAACGCTGAGCCAAGTGGACTCCAGCCAGGGCATCATCGAACACGACTGGCCACACGTCCTCCCCGGCGGGCGCGCCGCGCTGGTTGCCGCGTGGAAAGGGAGCCTCCAGGACATCATGATCAGTGTCGTGATCTTCGAAACCGGGGAGGTCCGGGGGCTGACGGAGGGCGTCTATGCCCGGTTTCTCCCACCCGACCGCCTCGTGTTCGTAACGGCCAACGGCACGCTCATGGTCGCGCCCTTCGACCTCGACCGTCTCGAGCTACGCGAAGCGGCGGTCGCCGTGGTCGAGGGCGTGCGGCTCGATGGGACGAGCGGGAGCGGTCAGTTTGCAGTGTCCCAAAGCGGTACCCTCATCTACCAGAGCGGCGAGGCACAGACGGAGCAAGCGTCCTGGGCGACGCGTGACGGGACGTCGCAGCCGATCGACTCGGCGTGGCGGGCTGAGTTCAATTCAATGGCCATCTCGCCCGACGGGAGACGGATGGCCGTGAGCATCGTCGATCAGAACGGTGAGCACATCTGGGTGAAGCAGCTCGATCAAGGCCCGCTCACCCGGTTGACGTTCGAGGGATCGCAGAACTACCGGCCCGCTTGGACCGCCGACGGCGAGTCGGTGATGTTCGTGAGCAACCGGACCGCCGGCGACCGGCAGATCTGGGTCAAGCGGGCGGATGGGAGCGCGCCTGCCGAGCTTCTGGTCGACGACGCTCAGCCGCTCGACGAGGTGGCCGCGGTTCAGGGTGCGGACTGGCTGGTGTTCCGGCGTGGCAGCGGCGGCCTGAACACACGGGATCTCGCGGCGATACGTCCAGGAATCGACACGGCAGCCCGACTGCTGGTTTCCTCCCAGTTCGACGACTTCGCGCCAGCGCCTTCGCCGGACGGTCGCTGGCTCGCGTACGTGTCGAACGAGTCCGGCCGTCAGGAGGTGTACGTGCGGCCGTTCCCGGAGACAGAGGTGGCCCGGTGGCAGGTGTCGGTCGACGGTGGCACGGAACCTCGCTGGGCCCCGAGCGGCCGCGAGCTGTTCTATCGCACGCTGCGCGGCGACGTGATGGTCGTGGACGTGACGCCCGGGACCAGCTTCGGATACGGCACGCCGCGGCAGTTGTTCCGAGGCTCGGTGTTTGACTCGGATGTCTACCACTCGGCATGGGACGTGCACCCGGACGGGAGTCGCTTCGGGATGGTTCGGCGGGAAGGCTCAGAGACGAGCCAGCTCGTCCTGGTGTTGAACTGGATCGAGGAGCTCCGCGGGCAGGGAGGGACGTAGGCCTCCCATGATGGACGTCGCGGCGCAGCTCACAGCGCCGGCTCGACGAGCTGCGCTGACGAAGGGGTTAGTCTGATCCAGCCCATGCCCGCTGATCGTCTCGCCACCCTTCGCCAAACCCTGCCGCGGCTCGGCCGGCTGCTGCCCCACATGCGGCCAACCTGGCACGTCGAGAGCGTGGCGCAGATCGACGCCGATTTCATCGAGCGACATGGCGTCGCCGCCGTGCTGTGGGACGTGGATGGAACGCTCATGGCCTACCACGCCATGGATATCGATCCCGCATTCCCACATCTGCGCGCACTCTTCCGCGAAGGCCCCGCCGCACATGCCATCCTCTCCAACTGCGACGAGCACCGCTTCGACGTTCTCGGAACCATCTTCCCCGAAGTACCGATCGTCAGGGGATACACGCGTGCAACCGATGTCGTCTTCCGTCATCGATTGAACGGCAACGACACACACGGGCCCGACGAGATCCGTGCACTCCTCGCCGACGGCGGTCAGCAACTCCGCAAGCCGAGCGGCGAGCTGATACGGTACGGGATGGAGGTGCTCGGCGTGCCGGACGCCAAGGCCGTGCTCATGGTCGGCGATCAGTATCTCACCGACATCGCCTC
>JBDHCY010000340.1:0-6097 GCA_039591795.1 Gemmatimonadota bacterium
GGGCGACTCGACGCCGGGGTCGTCGCGACCCTCGTCGAGGGAATGGCACGTGCATGCCGGGAACATGGGATCACGCTGACCGGCGGTGAGACGGCTCAGTTGCCGGACGTGTATGCCGGGGGCCACTATGATGTAGCAGGAACGATCCTCGGAATCGTAGACGAGCACGACGTGCTGCACGGCGACCGCGTGCGCCCCGGCGACGCCATCATCGGCTACGAGGCCACCGGCCTCCACACGAATGGCTACTCACTGGCGCGTCGAGTCGTCTTCGACACGCTCGGCCTCGCCTGCGGCGACCAGTTTCCCGACCACGAGGCCACCGTCGCCGACGTCCTCCTCGCGGTCCATCGGAGCTACGACCGGGCCGTCCGACCGGCGCTGCCGCATGTCCATGCGCTCGCCCACGTGACGGGTGGTGGGCTCCCCGGCAACTTGATACGAGTGCTTCCGGAAGGGTGCCGTGCCGTACTCCAGCCAGATGCCTGGCCCGAGCCACGGCTCTTCGAGGTGCTGAGACGAGTGGGTAAGATCGACGAGGCCGAGATGCGCAGGGTGTTCAACCTCGGGCTCGGGTTTCTCGCCGTGGTCCCGACTAGGAGCGCCGAGGCCGTTTGTAGAGCCGCGCGTGCCGCGGGCACAGCGACGTGGATCGTTGGCGCGGTCGAGGCCGGGCCGCGGGAGGTGGCGTTCGCATGACGCAGGCTCAAGGCACGCGGATGTCGGAACAGCGGGCCATGCGGCGCGCCCTCGAGCTCGCACAGCTCGGATGGGGGCACGTCCACCCCAACCCGATGGTGGGGTGTGTAATCCTCAACAATGGGCGCGTCGTCGGGGAAGGGCACCACGAGGTCCACGGGGGCGACCACGCCGAGCTCGCCGCACTCGAAGCAGCGCGGGAGCGTGCGAGCGGCGGCACGGCGGTGGTCAACCTCGAGCCGTGCGCACGTCACGGCAAGACCCCTCCCTGTGTCGACGCCCTGATCGCAGCCGGCGTGCGGCGGGTCGTGGCCGCGGTGCCCGACCCGACCCACAGCGCAGACGGCGGGAGCAAGCGACTGCGCGAGGCGGGTGTTACCCTGCACCTGGGCACCAGGGCGCGCGAGGCGGCGCTCCTCAACGCGCCGTTCCTCTTCGCCGCAGCCGATGCCTCTCGACCGTTCGTGGCGCTGAAGCTCGCGACGTCGCTGGACGGACGGGTCGCCGACCTCGAACGGCGCTCGCAGTGGATCTCCGGTCCCGAAGCACGGGACTTCGTGCACTGGCTGCGGGCTGGCTTCGACGCGATCGCCGTGGGTGGCACGACGGCACTGACCGACGATCCGCAGCTCACGGTGCGTGGGGCCGTGACCCCTCGGACGAACCCGATTCGCGTCGTCTTTGATCGGCGGGCGATGCTCAACCCCGGGACCCGCCTCGTGCGCACTGCCCGTGACGTGCCTACGTGGGTCGTGTCGTCGCTCGAGGCGCCCTCCTCGAACGCGGCCGTGCTCGAGGCGTCGGGCGTTCGCGTGCTCCGCCCTGCGGGTCTCGAAGAGGGCCTGCAAGTGTTGCGAGCCGAAGGTGTGACGGCACTCCTGTGCGAGGGCGGTGGCCACCTCGGGAGTAAGCTGCTGGCTGAGGGGCTGGTCGATCGACTCTACTTGGTCCAGTCCCCGATCTGGCTCGGCGACGAGGGTGCCAGAGCCTTCGAAGGCATCCCGAGCCTGGCCCTGCCGGACGCTCCGCGCTGGACCGTCGTCGAGCGCCGCGCGCTGGGCGACGACACGCTCCTCACCGTGGACCGCACGATATGTTTACCGGCCTCGTGACCGCCGTGGGGCGCGTGCGGCGTGCAACACCCCGCGATGGCGGCGTCGACCTCACGATCACCGCTCCCTATCGCGGGATGCGTCTGGGGGAAAGCGTTGCGGTGAACGGTGCCTGTCTCACCGTGACCGCGCGCGGGAGCGGTTGGTTGCGCGTGCACGCCGTCACGACCACGCTCGACCGGACACTCTTCGAGACCTACGCCGCCGGCCGGCGCGTGAACCTCGAGCGTCCGTTGCGTGCCAACGACCGGCTCGGCGGCCACTTCGTGCAGGGGCATGTGGACGGCATCGCGACGGTCCTCGACACCAGGGAGCACGACGACGCCCTGCTCATCGATCTCGAGCTCCCCGAGCGTATCGCGAAGCTCGCGCTGCCGCAGGGGTCGATCGCAATCGACGGAGTGAGCATGACGATCACGGAGCTCAGAGCCCCACATGCGATCCGCGTCTCGGCGATGTCCTGGGGAAGTATGTGGAGCGACTGTTGCCATGCGATTCGACCCCATAGAGCAAGCCCTCGACGACATCCGGGCCGGGAAGCTCGTGATCGTTGCCGACGATGAGCAACGCGAGGACGAAGGCGATCTCGTCGGCGCGGCGGAGGCCGCCTCGCCCGAGATGATCAATTTCATGGCCACGCACGGTCGCGGCCTGATCTGTATGACCCTCACCCCAGACCGGTGCGACGCGCTGGGCCTCATGCCGATGACCGACGTCAATACCGAATCGCACGAGACAGCGTTTACGGTGAGCGTCGACGCGGCGGCACGGTTCGGGGTGACCACGGGAATCTCCGCGGGCGACCGGGCCCAGACGATTCGGGTGGCCGTCGACCCATCCACTACGCCCGCAGATCTCCGCCGCCCCGGGCACGTTTTTCCGCTTCGCGCCCGGCCAGGCGGGGTACTCCAACGCGTGGGCCAGACAGAGGCGAGCGTCGATCTCGCGCGCCTCGCGGGCTTTTATCCAGCCGGCGTGATCTGCGAGATCCTCAATCCCGACGGGACGATGGCGCGACGACCCGAGCTCCAGGAGTTCGCGGAGACACACGCGCTCACCTTCATCACCGTGGCCCAGCTCGTGGCGTACCGATTGCGCACCGAGCGGCTCGTGCACCGCGTGGCCGAGGCCCGGCTTCCGACCACGCACGGCGAGTTTCAGATCATCGCATACCGGAATGACGTAGACGGTGCCGAGCATGTGGCCCTGGTGCTCGGTGAGCCGGACCGGGCCGCGAGCGCCGTCGTGCGGATGCACTCCAAATGCCTCACCGGCGACGTCTTTCACTCCGAGCGATGCGACTGCGGCTGGCAGCTCCAGCGTTCGATGCAGCTGATTGGCGTGGCCGGCGCGGGAGTCGTCGTCTACCTCGATCAAGAAGGACGCGGCATCGGGCTCCACAACAAGCTGAGGGCCTACGAGCTCCAGGATCGGGGCCACGACACGGTCGAGGCCAACGAGGCGCTCGGATTTGAGCCAGACCTGCGGAACTACGGGATCGGGGCGCAGATCCTGCTCGATCTCGGCGTCACGAAGATCCGCTTGCTCACCAACAACCCGCGAAAACTGGTGGGTCTCGAAGGGTATGGGCTCACCATCGTCGAGCGGGTCGCGCTCGAGCCGGCCGCCACCGATGAAAACCGCGCCTATCTCTCCGTGAAGCGCGCAAAGCTCGGCCACCTTCTCACCGACTGATCATGAACGAATACCGTCCACACGCCCGCATCGTCGATGGCCGCTTCGCCGTCCTTGTCTCGCGTTACAACGAGGTCGTCACGCTTCGTCTCCTCGACGGAGTACGCCTCTGCTTCAAGGAGCGTGGAGTACCGAGCGACCTGGTCGACATCATTTGGGTCCCGGGAACGTTCGAGCTCGTCGGGGCGGCGGCGGTGATCGCCGAGGCCAGGCGGCACGTTGCCATCATCGCCATCGGGGCGGTGATTCGAGGTGAGACGCCCCATTTCGACTTCATCTCGCATGCCACGGCCAATGGGCTCGCTCAGGTGTCGGTGCTGCATCGCCTCCCGGTCGCCTTCGGCGTGCTCACGACTGAAGACCTGGCCCAGGCGATCTCGCGCGCCGGCGGATCGATGGGCAACAAGGGGTACGACGCAGGCCTTGCCGCGCTCGAGTTGGCGGACGTCATGGATCAGATCAAGGGTGCTGCGGACTGAGACGCGGGCCCGCGCCCGCGCCGTGCAGCTCCTGTACCTGTGGGAGGTGCGTGGCCGCCCACCCCTCGCCGGCGTCATCTCCCAAGCGCAGGAACTCCTGCCGCCGATGGCCGACCGGGCCGTCCACCTTCTCGAGTCGGCATCGACACGGGTCACCGCGCTCGATGCGCGCATCGCCGAGTTGGCTGAGCGATGGCGCCTCGAGCGAATCGGGGTGGTGGAGCGGGCCATTCTCCGCGTCGCCCTCGCCGAGCTCGAGGAGGGGGAGACACCGCCGCGCGTCGTGCTCGACGAGGCCGTGCGGCTCGCGCGTTGGTTCGGCGGCGCCAAGGCGCCGGCCTTCGTGAATGGTGTCCTCGACGGAGCCGCGCGGTCGCTGGGGCGGCTGTGAAGATCCTCTTGGTCAACTGGCAAGACCGCGAGAACCCGCAGGCCGGCGGCGCCGAGATCCACCTCCACGAGATCTTCGGGCGACTCGTGGCACGCGGACACGCCGTCGACCTGTTCTGTTCGGGCTGGCGGGGCTGCGCACGGCACGCGGTGCTCGACGGGATGCGGGTCACGCGTCGGGGTGGACGCCACTCCTGGGCGCTCCAGGGGCGCTCGACGGTGCGCCACGCCGCGCGCGAAGACGGGTACGATGTCATCGTGGAAGACGTCAACAAGATCCCGCTGTTCACAGCCGGGCTGACGTCGCTCCCGTCGTACGTGATCGTACCGCACCTCTTCGGCACCACTGCGTTCGGTGAGGCATCATGGCCCGTGGCGACGGCGGTCTGGCTTCTCGAGCGCCCGCTCCCTCGCGCCTATCGACGGTCGGCGTTCCATGCGATCAGCCAGGCAACGGCAGACGACCTCATTGCCCGCGGCGTGGCTCCCGACCGAATTCGCGTGATCTACCCCGGCGTGGACACGGTGTCGTATCGTCCCGATCCTGACGCGCGTAGGACGTCGCATCCAAGCTTCCTGTACGTCGGTCGATTGAAGCGTTATAAAGGAGTGGACACGGCTGTGCGGGCGCTGGCGAAGGTGCGAGCGGCGGTGCCGCAGGCAACGCTCGACATCGCTGGCGCCGGCGACGATCGGGCGCGACTCGAGCAACTCGTCGAGAGGCTTGGGCTCGCGGAGGTGGTTCGCTTTCACGGATTCGTGGACGAGACGGCGAAACGGCGGCTCCTGCACCGCACGTGGGCCAACGTGTTTCCTTCCCTCAAGGAAGGGTGGGGAATCACGAATCTCGAGGCCGCGGCGTGCGGGACGCCGTCCCTCGCGACCGACACGTCGGCCCTCCGGGAGTCCGTGCGAGATGGCGAGACGGGCTTCCTCGTTCCGTACGGTGACGCAGATGCGCTCGCCGTGACGATGCGCCAGCTCGCCACCGATCTCCTGCTCGTCGAGCGGTTGGGCCAGACCGCGCGCCAGTTCGCCGAAGGGTTCTCGTGGGCCCGCACCGCCGAGCAAACAGAACAGCACCTCGTTGACACGATCGAAGGAGTCAGATGATGCGAGTGACGGTGACCGCCCAGGGGTGTGAGATCCCGGACGAGTTGCGTGAACGCGCCCGTGAGGTCATGGATCGCCTGGCGAAGTATGCCCACCGCCCGCACAGCGCGCGGGTGATCTTCATGCAGAACGGCATAGCCCGCCATGCCGAGGTGCGCCTCGAAGCGGCTCGGAACGAGCTGTTCAAGGCCAGCGGTGACGGACCCGACTTCCGCACGGCACTCGACCGCGCACGCGCGAAGGTGCGTCGGCAGCTCGACAGCGCCCAGCGGGAGGCGTCTCGAGCGAGGAAACGTGCTTAAGGTCCGCGATCTCGTGGCCCGCAAGGGCGAGTCGCTGCGGCTCGAATGTCTCACGGGCGAGATCGGGCTCGACCGGTCGATCCCCTCTCCCGACGTCTCGAGCCCCGGCCTCGTGTTGGCCGGCTTCACCGCGCGGTTCGTGCCCGGGCGGCTACACGCCCTGGGGGAAACGGAGATCACCTATCTCGAGACGATGAGTGCCGAGGAGCGGCACCATGCTCTGTCGGTGTTCTTCGAGTACGAGCTCCCGTGCATCTTCGTCACCAAGGGCCTGGACGTTCCCGACGAGCTGCTCGAGCTCGCTCGC
>JBDHCY010000341.1:0-3896 GCA_039591795.1 Gemmatimonadota bacterium
CCCACGTTCGAGTCTAGCAATCCGACCGCAGCATCCGTGGATGAAGCGGGCCTCGTCACTGCATTGGCCGAAGGAACGACGCTCATCCGCGCATCACTCACCGCGGACGGCACTACCCGCACTGACTCGGCGAGCGTGACCGTCACCTCGGGAGTGATCGGCATGCTGATCGTGACGACGCCCGGCACGTCATTCGATCCCAGCTCTGCCGCGATCGCAGTCGGTGACACGGTGCGCTGGCAGTTCTCGGGCGCCGTCCACAACGTCACGTTCAACAGCGTAGCTCCGCCCGGCGGCAACATCCCCGATCAGAATACGGGCAGCAACGTGGAGCGCGTGTTCCCGGCCGCGGGGACGTACGGTTACGAGTGCACGCGGCACAACGGCATGACGGGCAAGATCATCGTGCAAGCGATGGATGGCACGCCAACCTACTCTTCGCTCGCAGTCACTCCTGCATTCTGGGCGATGCGCATCGGGGCCGACAAGACGCTCGTCGCGACCCCGCTCGACCAGAACGGCCTCGCCATGACCGGGCTCCCCGCACCCACGTTCTCCTCAAGTGACCCTACTATCGCCTCGGTGGACGCGGTCGGCACGCTCGCGGCTGCGACCGAGGGGTCGGTGACTGTGTCCGCGTCACTCGCCCACGATGGCGCGACACACACGGCCACGAGCTCGGTTGACGTTGTGCCCGCATCCGCCATCACCGTGACCGTGGGCGGCGGGGCGTTCAGCCCAGATCGGGTAGACATCGCGCCGGGAGGAACCGTGATCTTCGAGGTGGTGGACGGCCTACACAACGTGACGTTCCAAACGCCTCCGCCGGACGGCAACATTCCCGACCTGAGCGCTGGGAACGCTGTCGCGCGGACCTTCCCGTCTGCTGGCGATTACGACTACGAGTGTACGCTGCACGGAGAGAACGGACGCGTGCGCGTTCGATGACTGCCTTCGTGCATCTGAGACGGTGCGCGCCTGCGCGTTCGGCGTGCGCACTGGCGCTTGCCCTGGCCCTCACGTGTGCGGTGGTCCCGGCACTCCCGGCGCAGTCGCTCCTCGACCGACCGCCCAACATCTCGGGTGACTGGGTCGTCGGACTTGGCACGGTGCAGTTCAACTTCCTACACCGGTTCGTCGTGAGCGACGCACCGCTCAGAAAGGTCTCCAACTTCCCCACCTTCGCGCTGGGTGTGGGTCTCCCGCTCAATACGATGATCGGCCTCCATTACGCGACCAACTCGACCTTGACGCCCCAGTTCCCCAACGAGTGGGAGTTCTTCGGCCGGCTCGCAGTTCTTTCGGCGGACCGTGGCGCGCCGCTCGATCTCGCGAGTCAGGTGGGCTACAACATCGCGGCCGAGGGGCTCGACGGCGAGGTGACGGTGGCGAAACGGATCGGGCCGGTGCGCGTACTGGCCGTAGGCCGTGGGTTGTCGGATCCCTTCGAGTCTGGCAACGCGCGCTTTTCAGTGGGTGCTGGGGCGACGTTGCGCCTGAGTCGATTCATCGCACTCGCGGGAGACGTGTCGACGCTCACCGACCGCAGCGACTCAGCGGGCGAGAAGGTCGCGTGGAGCGCGGGACTCCACCTCGCGATCCCCAACACGCCGCATACGCTTTCGCTCCAGGCTACGAACACCAACACCGCCACCCTGCAGGGCGTCTCGCGTGGGGACAGCGAGGTCCGCTACGGATTCGAATTCACGGTGCCGATCACCTTGGCGCGGATCTTCGGCGGTCGAGGCAGCCGGCAGTCAGCGGATACGGCGCTGACGAACGTGCCGCCGGAGCGCGCGAAGGAGACGGTGATCCGTGGGATGCGATTCCCCGAGAATCGGATCGAAATCGACGTGGGTACCGTGATTACTTGGCGGAACGAGGATCCGCTCGCGCACACGGTGACGGCACGGGATGGCACCTTCGACTCGGGGTTGATCGAGCCGGGTGACCAGTGGAGCAAGCTCTTTGATACGCCAGGGACCTACGACTTCTTCTGTACACCACATCCCTTTATGACGGGTGTCGTGGTCGTGCGAGGTGACACATGAGGCGCTCACTCTACGCGACCGTGGCGCTGGGAGTCACCGTGATCGGCGGCTCGACCGTTGCTTGCTTCCCCGAGCGCTCCACAAGTGCTGGTCCATCGCCCGACGCGTGCGACACATCCCTCCCGCCAGAGCTTCTTGGCGCGACCGTGGTCGCCATCCGAAACTTCACGTTTGAGCCGGCCGAAGTGCGCGTGCCGATGGGCGGGAAAGTGGCGTGGGTGAACTGCGCTCCAGCCGACGAGCCGGCCCACACCTCCACGTCGGATCAAGCCGTCTGGAACTCACCGCTCCTGCCGCCGGGCGCGACGTTCGGCTTCACGTTCACCCAAGCCGGGACCTTCCCGTACCACTGCGAGCCACATCCCTTCATGCAGGCGACGGTGATCGTCGAGCCATAGACGAGCGGTCGCGCGTTGACGCCCGATTGAATCGCGGTGTTCGCCACGCACTGCGATGCCCTGGCCAACCTTTGAATAGAGCGGCAATGGGGTAGCGGCGGCTTAGCCAGGGTCTATCTGGCCACGGATCTGACCCGCTCTAGCGGAGGCGTTGCCAGTTGTCCGGAGAAGCTTCCTGCGAGGTCAGAACACCGACCCGCCCAGAGAAGTGACACAATTGCAGCTGGGAACTTTCGGGCACCTTCGACGCTAGTACTTTCATGGCCGTGCGCTCCTCCCCAACTCCCCGCTCGGGCATGCGGCGCCTCGGTGGTTCGCTGCTGCTCGTTTTGTGGTTGCCTATCGCGACGGCGAACGCCCTGAGCTGCGTGCTGGCCTGCGAGTGGCTCCAAGCGGGGCATCCCGAGAGCCACGCTGACCAAGGCGCGAGTTCGCACCACACGGGCGGCGCGCTCACATCGAGCGAAGATTGCTGGAGCGCACAGCTCGTTGTGGCGAGTTTCCTGCCGCATGATTTCCCGTCTGCCGTTCTCGCGCCGCCGCGTCGGGGCCAACAGGCGGGCCTGTCGCATCAGCCGTAGCACGCGTGTCTTCCCGACGACGAGGCCCCGCGCCCGCAACCGGACGCGTACCTTCCGATGCCCCTCCGTGTGGAACGGACTTGCCGCCAGCACCGCCCGCATCGCCGCCACGACCTCGGCATCGCTCACCGGCGTCCGCGGGCCCCGCTTCCGCTCAGGGCGCGCCGGTCGCTGGGCGCGCTGCCGGTGCGCGTAGACCGTCGCGCGCGCCACCCGCCACACCGCACAGATCATCGTCACCGGATACCGCCGGCCCGTCGCCGGACTCACCAACCGCGCGACTTCTTCAACCTCGCCAGTTCCTCCGCGTAGCCCCTTTTTTCCAGGAGCAGCTCGGCGAGCTCCAGGTGCATCGTCAATTCGCCCACCTTCGCCTGGGCCTGTTTCAGCGCGCGCTCCTCCGGATCGCCATGCCGTTTCTTCAGCCCGGCCACCGCCGCTTCGAGAAACGACCGCCGCCACGCCTCGAGCTCGTGCGCCGGCACCTGCACCTCCCGACTCACCGCGTCGACCGCTTCCCCTCGCAATAGCCGGAGGACCACCTCGCTCTTCGCCTTCGCACTCCAGCGCTCCGGCCCTTCCTGATGCCGCGTCTCCTCGGCCACCATCGTCATTGCCCTCTGCTCCTCGGACCCTCATCATCTAGCCCAAATCGGTGTCCAACGAAACCGGGGGCTCTATAGCACGAACGAGCGTCGAGTCCAGGTCATCTTCGGCCCCTCTGAGTCGAGCTTTCGAAGTCCCGCCCATGGCGCGACGTTGCGATTGAAAGTCTACCCGAGTACAGGATTCCTCCAGTGGCCAGAAGCACACAGTCCTGCCGGAGAGCTCATCGAGCGCGGGTGTCCATCGGCGCCGCCCTCGTA
>JBDHCY010000342.1:0-3869 GCA_039591795.1 Gemmatimonadota bacterium
GCCTCTTCGGATTGGTGCTCGCGATCGGAATCGTGGTCGACGACGCGATCGTCGTCGTCGAGAATACCATGAGGATCATGGCCGACGAGGGCCTGGGCCCGCGCGAGGCGGCCACGAAGGCCATGCACGAGGTCGGCGGGGCCGTCGTGGCGACGACGCTCGTCCTCCTCGCCGTTTTCGTGCCGACTCTCGTGATGCCCGGGCTCACCGGACGGCTGTACAGCCAGTTCGCGACCACCATCTCTGTCGCGACGATCATCTCGTCGATCAACGCGCTGACGCTGAGCCCCGCGCTGTGCGGCCTGCTGCTCCGGCCGCCCGATCCGAACAAGAAAGAGTGGCGGTTCTTTCGGTGGTTCAACGATCGGTTCGATCGCCTGACGGGGCGCTACATGACCGCCGTCGGCGGCGCCCTCCGAAAGACGGGGGCGATGGCCGCCGCGTTCGTCGTGATGCTCGTGCTCATGGGGCTGGGGTTCTCTGCGATGCCAGGCGGCTTCGTGCCCGGAGAAGACGAGGGCTACTTCTTCGTCAACGCGGAGCTGCCCGCAGGGGCCTCGCTCGAGCGGACCGCCGAAGTGATGGATCAGGTCAACGAGATCTTCACGGGCACCGAGGGCGTCCAAAACGTCCTGACGATCGGTGGATACTCGCTCCTGAACGGCACGGCGGGCACGAACACCGGCTTCTCGATCATCACCCTCGATCACTGGAACGATCGGCCCGGCCTCCGGCTCTCGCTCTGGGGTCTGCTCCGCAGCACCCAGCAACAGCTGGCGCAAATCCGCGAAGGGATCGTCTTCGCCTTCCCGCCCCCGCCGATTCAGGGCCTCGGCGCGGCCGGAGGCTTCGAAATGCAGCTGCAGGACCGCGGTGGCATCGGCCTGATTCAGCTCGAGACGTTCGCCAACGACCTCGTGGCCGGCGGCAACGCCAGCCCGGTGCTCACGCGGATGAACCAAAGCTTCCGGGCCAACGTCCCCCAGCTCTTCGCCGAGGTCGATCGAGACAAGGTGAAGACCCTCGGCATCCCGCTCCAGTCCGTCTTCAATACGCTCCAAGCCAATCTCGGCTCCGCGTACGTCAACGACTTCAACCTGTTCGGGCGAACGTGGCGTGTGATGGTGCAGGCGGACCAACAGTATCGTGCGCGCGCGGCCGACGTCGCGCGTCTCGAGGTCCGCGACGCCACGGGCAACATGATCCCGATCGGCACCGTCGCGTCGGTGCGAGACACGGTGGGGCCGCAGACTGTGAACCGGTTCAACCTCTTTCGTGCCGCCACGCTCACCGGGAGCCCCAACGCCGGGTACTCCGACGGACAAGCCACGAACGAGGTCGAGCGCCTCGCGGCCCAGATTCTCCCACCGCAAATGGCCTTTGAATGGTCTGGAGTGACCTACCAGCAGAAGGAGGCGGGGAACCTCGCGCCATTCATCTTCTCCCTCGCGATCATCTTCGCATTCCTGTTCCTCGCCGCCCAGTACGAGAGCTGGGCGAACCCGCTCTCGGTGATGCTATCGGTGCCGATGGCCATCCTGGGTGCGGCCGCCTTCACGTTGCTCCGCGGATTCATTCAGCCGATGGAGAACAACGTGTACACGCAGATCGGGATCGTGCTCCTGATTGGTCTGTCCGCGAAGACCGCCATTCTCATCGTGGAGTTCGCCAAGCAGCAGCATGAGGTCGAAGGCAAGGGGATCGTCGAGGCGGCACTCGAGGCGGCGCGCCTGCGCTTCCGGCCGATTCTCATGACCGCGTTCTCGTTCATCCTCGGAGTGATCCCCCTCGTGATTGCGAGCGGGGCCGGTGCGCGAAGCCGCGTGTCGCTTGGCACCGCGGTCTTCGGCGGCATGCTCGTCTTCACGATCCTGGGCGTGTTCTTCATTCCGGTGCTTTACGCCGTCGTCGAGCTGGCGTGGAACCGGCTGTTCAGACGCGGGCGCAGCAAAGCCGCACCGTCCGCGCTCGTGGAGGAGCCGACCGGATGATCGCGGCCTTGCTGGCGGCATCGCTGACGCTCGACCCTGCGGAGCCCACGAGATGATCACAGCCGTGCTCGCGGCGACGCTCGCACTCGGCGCGCAGGATACCGTGCACGCCCGCGTCCTCACGACCCACGACTTTCACGGCACGCTCCAGCCGCGGGTCTACGATTGGTCTGACGGCCGCCCGGTCGGGGGGATCGGTGTGGTGAAGACCGTGATGGACCGCGCCGAGGCCGAGTGTGCTTGCCCCACGTTCCGCTTCGACGGCGGCGATCAGATGCAGGGTTCGCTCTCCTCGAACCTCACCTACGGTGCGACAGTCGTTACGGCGTTCAACATCTTGGGCATCGACGCAGCCGCCGTCGGGAACCACGAGCTCGATTGGGGGGTCGACACTCTACTCGCGCGGCAGCGTGAGGCGAGCTACCCGTGGCTCGCCGCCAATGTGTTCGAGCGCGACACCGGCCGCCGCCCTCCTTGGGCCCCACCCTACGTCATCCTGGAGATCGACGGAGTGCGCGTGGGCGTCATCGGATACCTGACCTCGACCACGTCGAGCATGCTGGTCTCTGAGATGGCGGCGCCGTTCGAGTTTCGCCGCGGGGCCAGCGCCGTTGGTTCGGCCCTGTCGACCGTCCGAGCCGTCCGTCCCGACTTCACCGTCATCGTGGCCCACGCCGGCGGCGGTTGTCGCGATGACCGTTGTGGCGGGGAAATGGTCGAGCTCGCACGCGCGCTCGACTCCGGTAGTGTCGATCTCATCGTCTCGGGACATGACCATCGGTCGGGCTTCGCTGTCGTGAACGGCATCCCGATCTTGCGGGGAGGAGCCGGAGGGAGAGCCATCGGGGTCGTGGACTTGTACCGGCTCCCCGATGGGCGGCGTTGGTCTCGGGTGGCCGTCGATACCGTCTTCGCCGACGCCACGAGGCCGGACTCGGGCGTGCTCCGTGCCATCGCGCCGTTTCTCGCCCACGCCGACTCCGTCGCGCAACGACAGGTGGCGACACTTCGCGATCCTCTCGACCGGCGGGGAGACGAGTACGGTCTCGGCAGGCTGATCGCCGATGCGGCTCGCCGGGCGGCGTCCAGCGACCTGGCCTTCACGAACCGCGGCGGCATCCGGCGCGAGTTGCCGGCCGGCCCGGTCACCTACGGCGAGCTGTTCGAGGTGCTTCCGTTCGGCAACGCCGTGTACCGACTCGACGTCACCGGCAGCCAACTCATGGAGATTCTGTCGCATGCGGCCGACCGGCCGAGTCACATCTTTTCGGGCATTCGCATCGCGTACGATCCCACCCGCCCAGCCGGCGAGCGGCTCGTTTCGGCTGAGCTGGCCGATGGCCGGCCGATCGTCGATGACGGACGCTACGCGGTGGGCCTGCCAGACTTCTTGGCGCGCGGCGGCGGCGGATGGGGCATGCTCGAAGGGCTGCGGGCCAGGGCGATGGGTGTCACGATGTTGGACGCGCTGATCGAGCACCTCCGGTCACTCCCCCAACCGGTGGTTGCGCCCGACGACTGGCGCATGACGGCCGTGGATCAGTAGCCTGCCCACGGCGACCAGCGACGCTTTCACATACAGCGAGCTGCGCGCTAAAACGCACATCCCCGCCTCTGGGTCCGCTCCAACAGCCGCTCCGGCGAGCCGCGATCGGTCGCGGATCCAACACGCGGCATGCCACCGAAGTACCGACTCAGCTCCGCCACGCGGTCGAACGCCGCGCGCTCTTCAGGTGTGGCATCCGGGGCGATCACGGGGTTCATGATCTCCGAGAGCCACTCCCCTACCCCGTCCACCATATAGCGGACGCTCCCCGGCCCGCCGGCGAGCGAGCGCAGCGCTCGGGCAACGGACACCTCGTCACCGTAGAGCACGAT
>JBDHCY010000343.1:0-4454 GCA_039591795.1 Gemmatimonadota bacterium
CCAGGAAGCCCGTCCCTCCCAGGATCAGAATCTCCAGGGCACGCGGGGTGCTCGACTGGAGCGCCCCGTACCCGGTGACGTGAGCGGGCCGCCGTGGTCGACCGAGCACGTGGCCCGGAGCCAAGGACAGCGCCCCTAGGGCCGCCGCCCCGGACTTGATGAATGCTCTACGGTCGGACATGAGTCGGACTCCGATCCTCGGGGGAAAGTTGCTGCAGCCGAATCAACTAACACGCCGTCCAGGTCGAAGAGAATCGCGTCGCAGAGCATTCAGCGGTCGGAACGCAGCATGGCATACATCGCGATGTCCTCATGCTGACCCCTCACAAACATGTGGTGCCGATGGACTCCCTCGAACGTCATGCCGAGCTTCTGCATGACGCGCCCTGACGCTCGGTTGCGAGTCATGTGGCGCGCCTGGATGCGGTGCAGGCCAAGTTCGACAAACCCGTAATCGAGGAGTGCCGCAGAAGCCTCGGTGGCGTATCCTCGACTCCAGTGGGGGAAACCGACCCAGTAGCCGAGCTCTCCTCGTTGATGGACGAAGTTGAGATGAAGACTCACCGTCCCAACAACCCCGTCCGGTTCGTGCGTGATCGCAAGCGTGAGTGATTCACGTTTCTCCCAGCTGGATTGATGGGTAGAGATCCATTCCTCCGCCATCCCGTCCTCGTACGGGTGGGGGATCGACTTGGTAGTCAGAGCCACCTCCGGTACGCCCGCGAGGCGCTGCACCACCGCCGCATCGATAAGCGCGTACGGTCGAAGCACGAGCCGGGGAGTCGTGAATTCCGGAAGCGACGCTGGTTCCATGCTCGAGGGCTGCCGAGCGCTCCACGTCCTCGGCGTCTCCCCAGCTCAGTCGGGCTGCCGCCGCAACACGTAGTGGCTGCCGCCGCCGTCGAGCCGCAAGACGCTCGCGGGACCATCGTCGGCGTCACGCTCGAACGTCACGACCTGAACCGACCCCAGCATGAACGTCCACCCCTCCTGCCATGCTAGTGGTCTGGGGCGACTCCCTCCTGCGGGCGCGGCCATCAGGCCATTGTCGGTCGCCGTCACTTCGATCGTCAACTCGCGGCCCCGGGCGGGGCCTGAATACGTGCCCACCAGCGGCGTGGTGTCTCCCTCGAAGGCCCGACGCTCCCTCGGCACGCGCGGGAGAAGCACGTCCACCAACTCCAGCGACAGCGCGGCCGGGGAGAGGTTCCCGACGGTGTTGACCAACATCACGACGATCAGATCGTCATCGGGATAGTAGCGCGTATCGGATACGAATCCCGAGATCCCGCCGCCGTGGTTGATCACGCGCCTGCCCCCGTTATCGGGAGCCACGGACAGCCCCATGGCGTAGCGGACCGGTGTGCCATCATTGAGGGGAACCGGGGTGATCATGTCCCGGTACGAGGCGTCCGGCAGAACCCGGCCTCCATGAAGTGCGCGCAGCCACTTCACGAGGTCCCCGACAGTCGAACAGAGAGAGCCGGCCGAGAACGGCCAGACGTGGCTCGTGTACTCCCGCCGGACTAATCCCTCTCGCGTGAGGCGATAGCCGTGGGCACGCCTCTCCACGACCTCGGTGTTGGAGCAGTAGCTAGAGCGGTCCATGCCCAGCTCGTCGAACAACTCCTTCTCTACGAACTCCTCGTAGGAAACTCCGCTCACCTTCTCGATGACGTGTCCGAGCAGGATGTACGCCGAGTTGTTGTAGATCAGCGCTTCACCTGGCGGAAAATCGAAAGGCTCGGCGGCGAAGAGGGTAACGAGGCTGTCACGAGGAAGGTCCTGCCCCCTGATCGTCCGGAAGGCCTCCATCTCCGTGGCGCCCTTGATTCCCGATGTGTGGTCGAGGAGCCGGCGCACCGGGATTCGATGCCCCTGTGTTGGATAGTCGGGCAAGTAGTCGGTGATATTGGCGTCCAGGTCGAGCTTGCCTTGGTCACGAAGCTTCAGGATTGCCGCGGCCGTGAACTGCTTGGTGACCGAGCCGATCTCGAAGATCGCATCCGTCGTCAGAGGAACGTCCCACTCGAGGTCCGCCTCACCATAGCTCTTCCAGAGCAGCGTGTCGGACCCGTGGATCACGGCGACGGCGAGCCCGGCAATCCGACCCTCCACCAATGGCGATTCGGCGATGGAGTCCATGATGACGATCTTTTCCGCGCGGGACATCTGGGCGGCGATGGGTGCCGCGGCGAGCGCCCATACGGCGATGGTCGCGAGCCCAACGTGTGACGAACGCGCGGGCAAGGGTCGGCGAAACATCATTGGCCCCCTATGAGTGAGCGTCTCGCAGATCGCTGCCGGACCAAAACACGGAGTCTGCGGGCTGGAGCGGCGGCGGATCGCCTTCCAAACACCATGCGTCGGCCGGTTGTTCGGGCCGCAGCCAAAGCCCCTCGTCGTCAATCCGCCGAATCACCAGTCGCCGCTTGGTGACGAGACGATTTCCTCGCGATACGGTTCCCGGAGGTACCCATCACCGAAGGCATCCTGTGCGTTCACCCAGACCGGGGCTGGAAACGGGGTCGGTGGGAGCATCACCCAACCACTGGTGTGCGTCAGAATGCTCTGATGAAAGAACGGCCCGTAGCCCCAATCCTGCAGATAGATATCAGGAACGAATGGGACCGGGTCGCCGGTCTCCGGCAGGTATTGCGCAGTCAGCCCTTGGGCGGGAACGGCGACGATTTCGATCGACCCGAGCGCGCGCGCATCGGTCGATGGGGCCTCGTACACCGTGACCGTCACCGACCGTGGTTTTCGAGCCTCCGTTGCGCAGCGTGTCCACGTGTCGGTGGCTGGTTGAGTTGGCTGGCCACAGATATCCATGAGTCGGTTCTCGTTCTCCAGCCACCGGAGCAGGTCATCCGTGTAGAGGCCGACCCACGCGATCGTTCCGCGGTACTCAGGCACTTGGGTTTCGGCTTCGCCGCCGCACGCGGAAGTCAGCAGCAGCAATCCCACCACGATCCGTCGCAATCGCACGGCGATCATCAGCGGCACCAATCCGGTGGCTACTACGAGTTCGGGAAAGGAAGTTGGATTCGCTCGACGCCTGCCACTGGCAAGCGCGGGTCCAATGGCATTGGGCATCACGGCGTCCGCGCCCGCGACCAGAATTCGGGGCCCGCCTCCGTCCCCCGCGCTACTCCCTGAACGACACGCCGCGTGTTCTTGTCGACCCAGTACGTGACCCGATACCCGGGAAAGAGCTCACCGCCATCCACTCTCCAGCAGTCCAGCTCCTGCCCGCCCTGCCTTAGTCGCTCAGCCCCCACGACACGAATGGTGGACCATTCCTCGCGCCCCTCCCACTGGGAGTAGTGCGGGACCACTGCCATGTACCCCTCTGCAAGCGGGAGTAACGGAAAAAGCCACGGAATTTGACCTTCGATCGGAAACACCGGCCGCTCCCAACGCTGATCGATCAGGCGGATCGGCTCTTCCGGCAGTACCACCCAGCCTGTGATGTAACCATTGGTCACGGCGACTGCCGCCGAGTCTCGAGCGGCCTTCACGCGGTGGTGAAGCAGGGCAAGATCCGTCGCCCGCGCTACGATCACGCCGATCGTCGTGTCGCCTTCGGACGACGCGTGGGTTGTGCGAATGAGGTACACGTCGACGTCGCCCTGGCGGTCGCGAGTGATCGCTTGTGTCGTCGTGCTGATTGGCGTGTCGCGCCCATCGACGCGGCGAAGGCTCTCGATCGCATACGTGCCAGTTTGCAGACGCCCATCGCGTAGCACAACGCTGCCGACCCGCACCGTGTCAACATGTTGCGCAGCGATCGGGTGTGTGACTCCCATGAGCCAGCTGGTTAGCAATCCAACGTATCGAAAGGTGTTCATCCAAATCCCCCTGACGCGCGTCGCCGACGTCCTCCACGATGCCAAGGGCCGCCGCCGTGTCGATGCGTGTCTCGCGGAGAAGCCGCGTTCGCAGCGATTCGCCGTCGATGAACGGCATGACGTAGTACAGGAACCCGGCGGCCTGCCCTGAATCATGGAGCGGGATGATGTGGGGGTGCGTCAGGCAAGCGGCGATCTCGATTTCCTTGAGGAACCGCTCGGCGCCCAATGACGCGGCAAGCTCCGGCTTGAGCACCTTGATGGCGACGTAGCGTTTGTGGCGCACATCGCGGGCGAGGTGCACGGTGGCCATGCCACCCGTGCCGACTTCTCGCTCGACCATGTAGCGGTCGCGGATGGCGTCGGTGAAGGCTGTGGGAAGACCGGGCATCGTCACTCTGGCCTGCTCGTCACCCCTTCGGTAGGGATTCGATGAACTTGCCCACCAGATCGACGATCGCCCCTTCGAACAGCCATCCTGCCTCCGCCGGTAGCTCGTACAACGGATCCGCGGTAGTGACAATGACCATGTCCAGCTCATCCAACAAGACGATCAAGTTCCCGCCATGCCCCGCCGCGTAGTCGAAATGGTGATCGCCTACC
>JBDHCY010000344.1:0-4160 GCA_039591795.1 Gemmatimonadota bacterium
CAGATCGCCGTTCGCCAACAAGAGACGTCCGTGCCTACTGGTCCGGAACTCCGCCACCTGCCCCACCGGCAACCCGTATTGCCGCATCTGATTCGGATCCGAGTGGCACGAACCGCACAATGCAACCGTGGCGGTCTTCCCGGGCGTTCCGACATAGCGGCCCCGATGGGCGGCGGGGAGCTCGAGCTGCGACGGGTCGCCACCGTGGCAGTGCTCACACTGAATGCCGCGCTCCGCATGCACGCCGAGCACGAACGCCGTGCGCTTGTCGGCATGGCAGGTAATACACCCGTATGCCGTGTCCTGGCGAACGACGGCCTGCGGCGTGGCGGGCTCCGCGATCGCCACCGCCGGCTCGGTCGGCAGATGCAAGCCGAGCATCGACAGGCTGAAGACGATGGCCCGGCTCATTGTGGGGGCCCCGTCGGAGGACTCGGTTGGGGCGCTGGCCGCACGTCGGTGGGGCCGGGTGGAGGGAGAGGCGCACCTACCTGGGGTGCGGAGCGCTCTTCGACCGGCGGTCCGAGGGTCGGCGGCACCGAGCGGAGTTGCCGGCCGGCTAGCCATGCGAGTCCGAACCCGATCAAAAAGGCGAGGCCGAGGCCTGCGACGACCGGGCGCCGCCGGAGACGTCGCTCAGGCCCACGGTCGAAAATCGGGAGCAGAGCGAGACTGAGCCCGAGCAGACTGAAGCCGGCAAGACCCCACGGGCCCAAGTAGTAGATGAGGGCGCGTGACACGTGCACGACGACCCAGGTGGACACGAGGGTTTCGGGAACTGTCGAGGGGTTCGCCGGCTCGCTGATCGGCCTGGGCCACAACACGGCGGCCGAAATGGCCGCGGCACACACGACTGCCGCGACCATGAGCGATCGCAGCAAGTGATTCGGGAAGAAGGGACGACCCGGTCCTGGTGGTGCTGCAGCTCCCTTTGGTGGAGCGATGCCGTGTCTCCGGACCATCGTGAAGTGAATCAACAAGAGAGTGAACGCGATCCAGGGGAGCAGGATGACGTGCAAGGCGAAGAAGCGACTGAGCGTGCCCCCCGAGACGATCGGATCGCCGCGCAGCAAGGTGACGGCGGCGCCGCCGATGATCGGAACCCCGCTCAGCGCGTCCAATGCCTCGGTCACGGCCCAGTAGGCCCATTGATCCCACGGAAGGAGATATCCCGTAGCACCGAACGCGAGCACCAGGAAGAGCAGCACCACACCGATGAGCCACGTCGTCTCTCGAGGTGGCTTGTACGATGCGTCGAAGAAGACACGCGCCATGTGGGCGAGCAGGGCCACGACCAGGAGATTGGCCGACCAGGCGTGGAGGTCCCGCACGAGCCAGCCGAACGGTACCTCCGACACGATGTGCTGGATGCTGGCGTACGCTTCCTGCGCGGACGGCCGGTAATGGACGGCGAGCAGCACGCCCGTCACGACGAGCATGATGAAGAGCAGGTACGCAATGCCACCGAACGCGTGCCGCCAGGTGATGTGGGGCGCCAACCGGTAGCGCATCGATTTGCGGAAGGCCTGGTCTATCGGCAGCCGTCCGTCGATGGGACCGTACAGGAGACCGAGGAAGCGCAGGATGCCCAGAAGCCCCGCGTCCGTACTCGCCTTGAGATCTGCCCAGAATTGCCCCAACCATCGCGGGACCGTGCGTCTGCGCTCTCCGCTCACCGCAGTCGCTCCGTGACGTAGACGATGCCTTCCCGCTCGAATACGGCGTAACGATGTAGCGGCACCGTGGTCAGGCCACGGACGACGTTGCCGTGTAGATCGTACACCAGATAACTGCAGGGCGAGACGATGCGCTGAGACACGGCGTCCCACTCGAGGATGCATCCATCGGTGGGAGCCGTCCCTTGGACGGCGTAGTATTCGCGCCCCTCCACGTGCACGGCGAGCACGACGTGCGCACCCCAGTTCACGATTCGGCTCGCTCCGGGCGGAAACTCCGTCACTCGAGCGACCCGGGCGACCGGCTGCAGCTCGGAGAGCTCGAGATGGTCACCGGGCAGGAGGTACAACGCGGCTCCCATGCCGATCACGAACAGCACGAGAACAATGACGCCACCGAGGAGGTACTCGTTGAACCCCGGCTTCCACTCGGAGGTCCGATCTTCGGTGGTCGCCTCGGCGGCCGGAGCTTCGGGGACTTCGTCGACCATGGGCTCTCCCGTGGCTATTCCCCGTTAGCGCCCGGTCTCCAAAGCCGCAAGTCTTTGGAGGTGGTCCATGCGCCGTGGATGAAAACGACCGGCCCCGGACAGTGCAAGACGACCGGGGCCGGTCGGGTTTGGGTTCATCTATGTGCCGCTACTCCGAAATCCCCTTCAACGTGAGCTGCGGGACCTCGCGGCCGGGCTTGTTGAGCAGCGGCTGGGACATGATTCGTGCCACTGCAGGCGGCGGAGCCGGCAGGCCGTAGAACGCCTTGACCTCGATGATGTTGGCGCGCAGCAGCGCCTCCGCCAGGAACGGGTTGTGTACGCTCAGGGATCGATCGGCCGTCAGGCCGTAGCGGTTCTCCGCCACCATCCGAACGTTGAACAATGCGCCCTCGGCCACGGTCACGATCGTGTCGACCGTGCCCGGCGCGCAGCCGAGGCCCGTGGCAATGGCTGGGCAGAACTCGTTCGGTGACGCTCCGAGGATGGTAGCGAGGTCGCCGCCGTCCGTCGGTTGGAGCTCGCCGTCTCCATTGGTGTCGTCCCACATCGTCGTGGCCAGCTGCTCGATGCGCAGCCGTGCAACAGCGAGCGCGCTGGCTGCTACCGCCTCCGATGCGTGGCAGCCCGCCTGGACGCAGGAGGTGAACGTGCGGATCGTGCCCGCACCCCCTGGGTCGTACGAGCAATTGTTGTCTGCCACCGGCACGCCGTTCACGAGGCATGGAATCGGGCGGAAGAGATGGCCCACTGAGTGGATCGTCTCGCCCGTCTCTGAATCGGTGAACTCGGCCGGGAACACGTGGCAGGCGGCGCACAACTTGGTGTTGGTTTCTGCCCCGTGCGAGGACACGAGCAGCGACGTGTCGATGCCGATGCCGCTTGGCCGGTATCCGGCACTCCCGAGGATCATGGCACCCTGCGGTGCATGCGGGCCACGGAAGCTCCCTATCGCCGGCTCGGAACGACGGTTGTGACACTGCATGCACAGGTTCACGGTCTCGTCATTCGTCTCGATCGGGAACCGGAGCTGGGCCGTGTTGGCCGACGAGTGGGGGTCGTGGCACACGACGCACACCTGGCCGAGAGTCGTCGCAAGGTTCCATGGGTCGTCACGCTCGGCGTAGTTGGTCTGGACACCCCACGCCCGCAGCACACCCTTGCCCTCGTGACAGCTGTTGCAGGACCTGGTCGGATTGTCCGGCTGGAAGACGTGCTCGCTCATGCGGCTGTGCCGCGACTGCGCCCACTGCTCCACGAAGGGATGGTGGCTCCCCGAGTGGCAGGAGCCGCAGCCCGTTTCCAAGTTGTCGAGCGTGTCGATGGCGATGTGGGCGAGCGGCCCAGCGCCAGCCAGCTCCGGGTGATCCCCACCGGGTCCGTGGCAGCTCTCGCACTGGACGTCGTGATATGAACTGTCGTTGACGGCGTTCCAGCCGCCGGGGACGCCGGCGTCGGCGTAGCTGTTTCCCTTTTCGCTCACGGTGTGGCAGCCGTAGCAGAAGTCCTGCGCGCCACCCGAGTTCACCAGACCGTTGTAGGCATCTGCGTGATTCGTGCCCTCCCACCGGCTCTGGATGCCTGCGTGGCAGTTGCCGCAGTTCGTCTGTCCAGCCTCCGCGTCGAAATAGCCGAAGAAGCCGCCCTCCGTGTCGGGCCCCGGCTTCACGGCGACCGCGATCGTGTCAGTGACGGTGATCGTTTGCTCGTCGGTACAGGCGGCCCCGACTCCTACGGCTCCCGCGACCACAATGAAAGCGCCGACCCCAAACAGTTTATTGATTTGCACTTGCACCTCCCGGGAAGACACTCCGTGCCGATCCTAGGTTATCGGCCCCGGCAAGTTAGATCCCGAAGGCGCGATTCCCCGTAAAACTGCTGATAGGGTTTCTTCATACTTGAGCGGCCCCAAGCTGTCCATGTCTCACTGTGAAACGTGAGCGTGGTCTGCCCGGCCTATCAGGGCGTACGCCTGGGGGAGTGAAGGGTATCT
>JBDHCY010000345.1:0-3862 GCA_039591795.1 Gemmatimonadota bacterium
CTCGAGCCCCGGACGGAACTCGGTCCCACGGCGTCAGTGGCGGGGCTGGAAGGCCCCGGTGCCGTCTACCTGATGAGCAACGCGACCGGGGGCAACGAGGTCATCGTCTTCGATCGCGCGGCCGACGGCCAGTTGGCGACACCTGCCGCGATGTACGCGACGGGCGGGACCGGCACCGGTGACGGCTTGGGCAACCAGGGGTCCGTGATCCTTACCAAGGACCACCGGCGTCTGTACGTGGTGAATGCCGGCAGCGACGACATCTCGGCCTTCGCGGTCGGTCGCGATGGCCTGGAGCTCATCGGCAACCCGGTCTCATCAGGCGGCACGCGGCCCATCAGCCTCACCGTGCACGGCGACCTGCTCTACGTGCTCAACGCCGCAGGCTCCGGTGGCATCGCCGGGTTCCGCATCGGCACGGGCGGGGCGCCCACGCCGATCCCCGGCTCGATCATCCAACCGCTCGGCGGCGCCGGCCCGGCGCAGATCCAGTTCAGTCCCGACGGCCGCATCCTGGTGGTGACCGAGAAGGCGACCAACACGATCAGCACGTACACGGTCGGATCCGACGGGGTGGCGAGCGGTCCCAACACGCAGGCCTCGGCCGGCAATACGCCGTTCGGCTTCAACTTCAACCAGCGCGGTGACCTGGTCGTGTCCGAGGCCCAGGGCGGCCCACCGAACCTGAGCACCGCCTCCTCCTACCGGCTGGATCGGGCCGGCAACCTCGAACTGATTTCCGGCCAGGTAGCAACGACCCAATTGGCGGCCTGCTGGATCGCCATCAGCCAGAACGGCAAGTTCGCCTACACCACCAACACGGCGAGCGGCACGATCTCCAGCCTGGCGATCGGCCCCGGCGCCACGTTGACGCTGCTCGAGGCGGCGGCAGGCACCGGCATTGCGCCCTTGGATGCGGCGTTCACGCCCGGCGGGCGCTTCCTCTACGTGCGCAACGGCGGCGGCACCGTCGGCGCGTTCCGCGCCGAAGCTAAAGGAGGTCTAACTCACATCGGTGACTTCGGCTCGCTACCAGCGGACGCCAACGGCATGGCGGCCCGGTAATCGCCGTCCAGCCTCGAAGTTCACATCCCCGGTTCGAACCGGAGCCGAGTCCACTCCACCGGCCGCGTGCCGCGGCCGGTGGAGTCTCCCCTTCACCGAGCCGCTTCAATGCCGACGGCGTTTCTGTGATAGGCTCGGGGCTCGTTCAGTTACCTGTAGCGTCTGAGCCGAAGAGAGACTCGGGACGCATACTTGGGAGAGGATGAGCCGCTCGTCCAGGCAACGGGGAGGTAACGCGGATGGGAGAAGTCCGGTCGTCCTTCCACAAGCGTTCCATGAAACATCCCGGCCGTTCCATGCCCGGAACAGGTAGACAAGGCTCTCGCACGGCCGTGTTCGCGCCGACGACTTATTGGCAGAAAAGCACTACATCCGGTGGCGACGGTGAGTGGAAACCCTATCACCCCTTCGATGGGTCGGACCGGAATAGTCCTCGTGCACGAGCCGCTAACGACACCGAACGGGAGACAGGGTCAGCCCGGCCGCGGCTGTGGAACTTGCCCGCCCGCTCGATCGTCTTCACTATTATTAATCTGAGGAGATTGCAGCCTGCGGCTCGCCGGGTAGACCGTTCGCGACGTGGAAATCACGCGCGAAGCTGCCCCGGAACGAGGGCGGCCGAGCGGCAGGGAGTGAACGCCGAGGAGTGATGCATGCGCCCGATCCAGCAGTTCCTGCACGAACTGAGACGGCGCAAGGTGGTGCGGACGGCGGCTCTCTACTTCGGCGGCGCGTTCGCGTTCACAGAGGCCGTCTCACTGCTCAGCGAGGCGCTGCGCCTGCCGGACTGGACGCTCGAATTCGCGGTGATCGTTGTGCTGGCCGGATTCCCCCTCGCGATGGCCCTCGCCTGGGTGTACGACATCACTCGCGAGGGGATCGTCCGCCACCAAGAGCCGGGACCGGGGCTTGAGGTAGCCGAGGAAACGACCCAGGCGTGGGTCGGAATGCCCGCACTCGCCATCTCGGCCGTCCTGATCGGCGTCGCTATCATCGCCTCGTTTCTCCTCGGAGGCTGGCTAGCCCGGGGAGTCGTCGAGCGCGAGGCTGCGAGTGGATCTCACGCAGTGGCGATCATCGCCGTTCTCGCATTCGAGAATCTCGATGATGACCCGTCCGAAGAGTACTTCGGTGTCGGCCTTGCCACGGAGCTGGCCAGCGTGCTGGGCCGGCTGGACGGGGTGATGGTCGTGGGACAGCGCTCAGCCAGGTCGCTGCAGGCGGAAGGAGCCGGCGCCCGCCGGATCGGCCGCGAACTCGGCGTGCAGGCCGTTCTGGAAGGGAGCTTTCGCAGGCTCGCGGACGAGTACAGGATTGACGCCCAGCTCATCGACGCGAGAGAGGGGATCCAGCTGTGGTCGGAGGTCTTCGCCCGGCCGCAGGGCGACGTGTTCGCGGTTCAAAGAGATATCGCCCGCTCGATCGCCGGGGCCTTGCGGACTGAGCTGGGCGTCGAGCCCGGCGAGGTGCCGGCCGGTGCCGAGCGCGTGGACGCGATGGCGTACGACAAGTACCTGTGGGGCGTCTCCAACCTCGGGCGTGGGACCGAGGAGGGCATCCGGGATGCGATCGACAACTTCGAAGCGGCGGTCACCCTCGATTCGAGCTATGCCCCCGCCCACGCGGGTCTCGCCAACGGCCGGCTCGCCGCTCTGGAGCGGGCGTCGGGAGACCGGGCGTCCGTCACCCAAAACCTCGTCCTGGCCGAGCGGTCGGCTCGCCTCGGCGTGCGATTGGCTCCGCACGACGTGCGAGCCCGGGTGGCGCTCGGGCAGGTTCACTTCTACCGGTTCGAGTGGGAGGCGGCGGAGGCGGAGTATGTGCGGGCGCTGGAGCTGGATCCCGACGATCCCTCGACCCGTCAGCGTTACGCGATGCTGCTCACGGCTGTGGGTCGGATCGAAGACGCGCTCGTCCACGCGCGGCGCGCGGTCCAGTTGGATCCTCGCTCGCCGGATGCGCGCTCGGTGCAGCTGGCGGCGCTGAGGGCCCACGGCCAGTTCGACGAAGCGATCGCGATTGGACAGGAGATCTTGCTTCTCGATCGACTTCGCTTGGAGACGTGGCTCGACCTGAGTCTGCTCTTCCTGTTCCTCGACCGCCCCGCGGATGCGAGCGACGCGCTGGAGCGGTACGCGGAACTGATGGGAGTGGAGCCTTCGCAGGTTCGCCCGTTCACCGAGGCGGCCGAACCGCTGGCAGCGGGCGTCGCCGATTGGCAGTCGGTGGCGCAGAGGCTGGAGCCGTCCCCGCTCGACCTGGCGATCCTGCAAAACATGGCCGGCGACCGGGAAAGCGCCCTGTCGACCCTCGCTCGAGCCCACCGGGACCGCCCCCCGAGCCTGGCCATGGTAGCCGCCCGGCCCGAGCTGCGCTCGCTCCAGGAGCACCCTCGCTTCCGGGCGATACTGGCCGATCTGCAACTGGTCCGCTGAATCGTGGGCTCTGTTCTGCGTCACGGCGTCGGCTGGCGGATCGGTGGCCGGACCGGCGGCTGCCGAACAAGCGGAGGTGCTGGCGCTGCTCGTCGAGCCGTCCGACGGCTTCCGGCTCCGGCCGCTGGCGATCGACACCGGCTTTCTGCGGAAAAGCCCCGTGTATCCGTTCAGCATTGCGGGCCGTGCGGGACGCCAGCGGCCGTACCTGGCGAGTGAGGGAGGGTAGCCTGGTAGCCGAAGGCGGAGAGGCGCGGCTGCCGCGGCTCCCGGCCCGCCGCGCTTTCTGGTTCGGCTGGTCCGCACAGTATCCGGAGACCGAGCTCATCGCGGAGGACTGAGACATCTGTTATCAGGCGAGG
>JBDHCY010000346.1:0-3861 GCA_039591795.1 Gemmatimonadota bacterium
CACCTCCAACCCGTGCCCGGTGAGGACGCCGCGATCCTGGCCGGCATGGTGCGGATCGTGCTGGAGGAAGGTCTCTTCGACGCGGACTTCATCGCGGAAAACGCCCGCAATCTCGAGACGCTGCGCAGGCACGTCGAGCCCTTCACGCCCGAGCTCGTCGAGCGACGGGCGGGCATTGCGGCGCACGACCTCATCGAAGCGACGCGGCTATTCGCCTCGTGCGCGACGGGAGGCGCCAGTGCGGGGACTGGCTCGAACATGTCGCCGCGCGGCACGCTCACCGAATACCTCTTGACGTGCCTGGTGACGCTCTGTGGATTTCGGCCGCGCGCTGGCGATCCCGTTCCCAACCCCGGAGTGCTCGTGCCGCGAGGGCCGCGTCGGGCCCAGCCGCTGCCCCCCATGCCCGCCTGGGGATTTCCGCCGAAGCTCCGCGTTCGCGGCTTGACGAACACTGCGTGCGGGCTGCCGACGGCTGCGCTCGCCGATGAGATCCTGATGGAAGGCGAGGGGCAGATCCGAGCGCTCTTCTGCCTCGGCGGAAACCCGCTGACGGCCTGGCCGGATCAGATCAAGACGAGGGAGGCGCTCGAGAAGCTGGAACTGCTCGTCGTGCTCGACCCGAAGCTCACCCAGACCGCGCGCTACGCCGAATACGTGATTCCGCCGAAGCTCCCGCCGGAGATTCCGATGATGACCTACGACTTCGAAGAGCTGGAGGCCCACGCGCCGGGCTGGGGCTACCCCGTCCCCTACGCCGCCTACCGGGAAGCGCTCGTCGAGCCGCCGCCCGGCTCCGATCTGATGGAGGACTGGGAGCTCTTCTACTACGTGGCACGGGAGCTCGGCCTCGAACTCCGGCTCTATCTCGGCATCCTGCGCGTGCCGGGTGACCCGCCCGGCCGTTTCGTTTCCCTCGACATGCAGAAGGCGCCGACGACGGACGAACTCTTCGACATTCTGACCGAGGGCTCGCGAGTCTCGCTCTCCGAGGTAAGAAAGCACCATGCGGGCCGCCTCTACGAGGATCCGAATCAAGTGGTCCTGCCGCGTGACCCCGGTTGCAAGGTGCTTCTTGAACTCGGCAACGAGACGATGATGGCGCAGCTAGACGACGCGGCTCGCCAGGGCTCGCTCGACGGCGACGATGACTTCCCCTTTCGTCTCGTCAGCCGTCGCCAACCGGGGACGCTCAACTCGCTGAGCCGTGACCAGAACTACATTGTTCGTGAGAGGCCTCACAACCCGCTCTTCATGCATCCCGAAGACATGGAGGAGCTTGGAATCGTGGCCGGCTCGTTGGTGGCCATCACGTCTCGCCGGGCGACGGTGCACGCCGTGGTCTCCGCCGCGGACGACCTGCTCCGCGGCGTGGTCTCCATGAGCCACGGATACGGCCTCGACCTCGAGTGCCTCGCTGCCGGTGCGGATCCGGGCGAGCCGCAGCCCTACTCGATGGGAAACCACACCGGAGCGCTGGCAAGCGGAGAGTTCGACTACGAGGAACCCTACACGGGCATTCCCCGCATGAGCTCGATTCCCGTTCACGTGTGCGCGGAGGAGAAGGCATGACCGAGTACAGAGTCTACCAGTGGGCGACGGGCGTTGTCGGCAAGTCGGCGTTGCGCGGTATCCTCCGCCATCCGAAGCTCGAGCTCGCGGGCGTAAAGGTCTACAGCGAAGAGAAGGAGGGGCTCGACGCGGGACGGATCATCGGTGCCGACGACACCGGCGTGATCGCGACCCGCGACGTCGACGCGGTCCTCACATCGAACGCGGACTGCGTGATCTACTGCCCTCTGCCCTGGGATGCAAACGACATCTGCAAGATCCTCGAAGCCGGCAAGCATGTTGTCACTCCCTGCCCCTACTTCTATCCGTTCATCCAAAGCCCGGAAGTCGCCTCGATGATCGACGAGGCGGCGAAGAAGGGGGGTGTCAACTTCCTGTCGTCAGGCTGCAACCCGGGCGGGATTGCCGAGCGATTTCCCTTGACCTTCAGCGGCTGGTGCAACCGGATCGATCGCATCAAGATGACTGAATGCGGTGACTGCCGAGAGTACAGCTCTGAGGGCGTCATGCGCATGGTGATGAACCTCGGCGTCTCACCAGAGCAGGCAGACAACAATCCGCTCAAGGAGATGCTCGCCAAGAACTGGTACGAGTCGATCGACATGATCGCTGTGGGTCTCGGGGTGGAGGTCGTCTCGTACGGGATGGCGCACGACTACATTCTGGCCAACCGGGACATCGAGACCGCGATCGGCGTCGTCGAGAAGGACCAGATCGCCCTCAACCACTACAAGCACGTTGGTACGACGAACTGTGGCATGGAGATCGTCCAGGAGCAGATCTGGTACCTCGACGACATCCACCAGACGCGCCTTCAGCGAAAGATGGACATTCCACGCGAGTCCGGATGGCGGATCTCGCTCCAGGGCGACGTGAATCTGAATATCGACGTCGACTTTCCGCCGGATCTCACCCACGACCAACGCGTCGCGCAGGGCCTCTCGACCACGGCGTTCCACTGCGTGAACGCGGTGCCGCTACTTTGTGAGGCCGAGGAGCCCGGGTTCAAGACGTACCTCGACCTGAAGATGATCATGGGCTGCATGGGGACGTACGAGCCGCGGCACCAGCACTAGAGCCGTCCAGCCGCGTCACGCCGAGTCAGCTCGGCGAACCCCAGGCCCGCCCGCGGATAGAACTTCGACGCCGCACGGCGTCTTCTACGCCGTACGGCGGATCGAGCACAAGACGATCAGAATCTGGCTCGAGGCTCGAATCAACCGATTGGAGCATCCCGACCCGTCCATCGGCAGCCTCGAGCGTTTTCGCGCTGCGGCATGGTCCCGTGGAGATATGGGACATAACGCCCGTACTCGGACGTCGGGCCAGAACGCAGCTTGAATGTCCTATCCCCCGCCGATCTGGATGTCGTAAGGCGCGGCCCACGAGGGGCCCGCCAGCAGCCACAGCAGCGGCAGCGCGGGACGGAAGGCGATCGGCTACGAGCGCATGCGGTTCTCCTGCTCCCCGCTTTTCGAGTATGGTCCGTACCATGCGGGTTCGCGGCCAGGCCCACAATCTCCAAGTCGGGATTGGCGCCCTGCTCGTGGCTGTGGCGGTGATCGCGGCCTGCGGCACCGGCCTCGGCGAGCTGCGCCGCCACACCTACGGGCCCGGCTTCAACTACCTGACCCAGGATCAGCTCGAGACCACCATGGGCCGCTTCGCGCGGCTCGTGACCCAGCTGAACGCCGTGATGGCGGCCGACGCCGACCCGGAGATCGACGCGGCCGAGCGAGCGCACATCATCGAGCTGCTGCGCCGCCTCGAGCACGAGGCGCAGGCGCTCGGACCCGGCGGTTGGCCCTCCAACCACCCGCGCATCAGCCGCCACGTCGACTCCCTGCGCCGCGACCTCGAGCGCGCCCGCCAAGCCGCCGAGCGCGAGCCGCCCAACTACTACTGGGCGGGCTCGATCTCCGGCGCCTGCAGCTATTGCCACGCGCCCCCGGTCTGAGCCCGGGCGCTGCGGTTCGGCTGAAGCGCCACTTCCCGTGTCACCGACGGCGCGAGGCGCGGCTCCCGAGCCCGAGGCGACGCGTCGGCCCCTGGAGACGGGAGCGCGGGCAGGAGCTGGCACAGCGCGTGCCATGGTTGCAGGCGACCGCCCCGAGCGGCGGCGCCCTGCTGGATGCGGCGCAGCAGCTGCCGTCCCACCTCCACGTGCTGCCCGTCCGGCGGGACCGTCGCCTCCGAAGACCTTCCTGGTCATGAACGACCCCTCGCTGGCAACGCGCTTGAACGCGGGGCCGGCCTGCCACGCATCAGCGCGCTGCTCGGAATCGGGCA
>JBDHCY010000347.1:0-1826 GCA_039591795.1 Gemmatimonadota bacterium
GACCTGGGCCAGGACCGTGGGAGGGTCCTTTCTCGACTCAGCCGAGGGGCTTGCACCGCTTCGCGACGGCAGCATCGCGGTCGCGGGCGCTACCGGCTCCTCGAGTCCCCCCGCGGAGAACGGTTGGTTGTTCCGCCTGGACCCCACGGGTCTGTTGCTGTGGGACAAGGCTTATGGCGACGTCGACGATGATCGACTCGATGAGATACGGCTTAGAGCAGACGGCCAGCGACTGCTTCTCGGTGGTCGAACCGAAAGCTACGCCCAGAGTGGGTACGACGCCTGGCTGATCGACGTCGATACGGACGGCACCCCCAACTGGTCCCGATCATTCGATGACGGTGCGGACGAGCACATCACCGCGATCTTGGCGATGTTCGACGCTGTCGTTTCGAGAGAGCAAGGGGGATTCACGGTCGGCCTGGATCTATCCTTCGATAACGACGGGACCTTCAACGAGGTCCGTTTCTTCCCCGACCTCCCCGATAGCCACGAATTCGGCGAAGGAGCCGCCGGATGGGTCCAGCCGCAATACGGCGACAAGGATCTTTGGCTCAATCGCGGGACGTACCAGGAGATTAGGGGTGGCAGCGGAGAGGACGCGGCGACCGCATCGGTCCACCTCGCCAACGGCGGCTCGATCGTGGTCGGATACACGGAGAGCTACGGGGCCGGAGGAAGCGACGTCTGGGTTCTGAGATACAGCTCCACTGACTACCTTGCCGGGGAAATCACCCTGGGCGGGACAGGCGATGATCGCCCCGTCGACGTCCTCGAGACCGATGACGGTCGAATCGTGGTCGCTGCGACGACGACCAGTTTCGGCGCAGGAGGCACGGACATCTGGATCATCGGGCTGGACATCTACGGAACGGTTTTTTGGCAGCACACCTACGGGGGAAGCGATGACGACGAGGTGACCCAGATCGTGCAGACGAGCGATGGCGGATTCCTCGTTTCTGGAAAGACCTACTCCTATGGATCGGGCGATGCTGACGCATGGCTCTTGAAACTCGACACCAACGGCGCCATGGGGGCCGGGTGTCCGCATACCGCAACTCCTGGCGTCAGCGCAGGTAGCCTTACATCGAGCGTTACGACCTCGAACGAGTTCAGCATACCTTTGTCAGGCGCCGGGTTCACCGAACCGACCGTCACGGCGGCAACGGGAAGCTCGGCACAGCTCACCCAGTGTTACGTAACCTGCCCCGACGCCGACGGCGACCACTTCTCCTCCTGCCTGCTGGATTGCGACGACGACGACGTCACGATCCACGCCGGCGCGATCCAACTGTGCGACGGCGTAAACAATGATTGCGACGCCGCCGCGTGGCCGGCGGTGCCCGCCGACGAGTTCGACGACGATTCGGACGGCGTGCGTATCTGCGCCGGCGATTGCGACGACGCGGATGCCACGACCTACCGGGACGCGCCGGAAACGAACGACGGTCTCGACAACCAATGCCCGGGCGACTACGGCTACGGCATCATCGACGAACTATCGGGATTCGACGCGGTGGAGGACAGCGGTGACGTCGAGCAGTTTTGCTGGCCTCACCAGGACGGGGCAACGAGATACCAGGTCGCCCGCTCCGCGGATCCGACCTTCGAGACCGGCTGCTCGGTTGCCGAGGAGACCACCAACTGCCACGAGGATTCGGTCGATCCGAATCCCGGCGAAGTCTTCTATTACGTCGTCCGGCCCCTCGAGCCCCATGCCGGGAGCTGGGGCGTGGACGACACCGGCACCGAGCGGGTCTTCACCTGCGGCCCCTAGTCTTTTGGTTAGGGGACGTTTCGGGGACACTGCTGTTATGGTTTTGCCT
>JBDHCY010000347.1:1861-5714 GCA_039591795.1 Gemmatimonadota bacterium
AGGAAAGGAGCAGTTCCGGGCACTTCGGCGCTGAAGCAGCGTCCCAGCTCGGCAGCTGAGGTCGCGAGTTGTTACGGCATTGATGCAAAAGAAGGTAAACGCGCTTTCGCAAGGCGTTAGACCGTTGATTCCGTTCGAGTCCATGCGTATAAGTAATGTGATCTCAGAGCAGGGGAGCTCATAACTCCAGGAGTTCTTCACTTCGATCCGATCGACGTCGGCCACAGGCCCTGACAGCCCATGAAAGACGCGCAATCGGGATCGAGCACAGCAACCGCTGCAGGGAGATCCGCCTCGGCTCCTCGGCGGCGTTTGCCCGGGAGGAGCGATGACACCTCGAAACACACCTCTAACGGGTCGGCCCTGGCTGGCCCTGCTCGCAATTGTTCTTCTGACCTCGGGCGGCGTAGCGGCTGCCGCCGACGCACGCCCATCCACCACACCGATCGCGAGTGTGACCATCAACCAGGGCGAGATCGTTTGCACACCACAGTCGGGTGTGGAGCGGCTGGTGCTGACGGTCTCCGGTCCACGGGACATCTGGTTCCGCAAGGCGATCGAGGACGGAAGCCCCCTCGTGATCGACGCCGTCGACGCGGAGGGACGGTCGTTGCCTGACGGCCAGTACACGTATGAGCTGCGTCAGGTCCCGCTGCTCGACCCCGACACCCGCGCGGCCCTGGCCGCCGCTCGGGAGTCCGGCGACGAGTCCGCAACGCTGGAGCAGTTGCGCAGCACGGGAAAGCTACCTCCACAGGCACCCCTGCAATCCGGGGGCTTCACCGTCATGGCCGGCGCCTTCGTGACGGGAGGCCCGCCCGAGACGGACGAGCCAAAGCGCACCGCCGCTTCGCGCGCCGGCCGGGGCAACTTCCGTCACCTGGACACCGGCAAAGCCGGCGACATGGATGGGGATGCCACGCGAGATCAGGTGATTCTCGACGATCTGATCATTGATGGCAGTCTGTGCACCGGAAATGATTGCGTCAACGGGGAATCGTTCGGTTTCGACACCATCCGGCTGAAAGAGAACAACCTGCGGATCAAGTTCGAGGACACGTCCAACATTCAAAGCTATCCAACGAACGACTGGCAGATCAGCGCCAACGAGTCCGTCGATGGCGGGCTCGACAAGTTCTCCATCGAGGATGTCGACGCGGGGCGCATCCCGTTCACCATCGAGGCGGGCGCGCGGACCCATGCCCTCTACGTCGATGACAGGGGCCGCCTCGGGATCGGAACGAGCACGCCCAACACCCATGTGCATACGGTTTACAGCGACACACCCACCGTCCGCCTGGAACAGGACAGCTCGGGGGGCTGGATGGCGCAGACCTGGGACGTGGCAGGCAACGAGACAAATTTCTTCATTCGAGACGTCACGAACGGGTCCCGACTTCCATTCCGGATCGAGCCCGGGGCACCGAACTCGTCCCTCTTCGTTCTTGCGTCCGGCGATGTTTCATTCGCGGGCAACCTCGACCTCGAGGACGGGGCGACGGTGGACGGGCGAGACGTCAGCGCGGACGGTGCGCTGCTTGACGGTCTCGCTGACTCGGCAAGGCAGGCCGGGATCATCCCCGCCTCCGACTTCGACCTACCCGATCGGGCACAGGCGGCGTGGCATTGGATGGCCTGGCAAATGTTCGGAACTCCGCTGCCGCCGAGCCAACCGGCGACGGCAGACATCACCTTCGCCACGCCGTACGAGGAAGGCGAGAACTACGTGGTGATCTTGACCGCGGTGACCTCCGACGGGTCCACGCAATGTCATCCGGTCGTGATGCCGGGGCGAGACCCGTTCGGGTTCACCGTCTCACTGGGCAAGTTCGAGGGCCGTCCAGGCCTGGACCCGAGACGCAACGTGGTCGAGGTCCACTGGACCACGCAGCTGGTGCATTAAGGAGGACACTGCTCGGAACGGTGCATCATCCCCCTGGCTCACCCAATCCGTCAGCCCTGTAACGGATTGCGGACGTCCAGGAAGTCGAACCTACGAAAGTCTGCATCGGCCGTGTACAGGACGGTCACGCCGTGATGTCTGAGCAGCGTGGCAAGGTGCGCATCGGGTACCAAGTTCCCCCGCACCGTGAGCCCAGCCGTCACTTCGCGGTAGACCTCGATGAATCCTTCTTCCTCTGCAAGTAGTCGCACCCGGGGCAAGCCAATCAGCGATGCCACGTTGGAAAGCGCCTCGTCCGATGACAGCGGGTCGGCGAAGATGCGAGGATGGGTCGCGATCCGGACGTAGGCCATCAGCGTCACCCAACTCAAACAGAACAGGTCGGGATCGTCGAGCCGCGATTCCAGGAACTGCGCAGCTGCCGCGTGATGAGGACTGGACTGATCCGAGGCGTAGAGCAGGAGGTTCGCGTCCGCGGAGTAGCTCACTGAAGATCCCGGTCGAACACTGCGTACAACGCTTCTTTGTCCGCGATGTCGATGAGCGGCTTCATGCGGCGTGAAACCCAGCGAAGCTTCGTCTTGGATCGTCCAGGCTTGCGACGGGAGAGCGCGTCGGCGAGGAGGCGGGAGATGACCTTGCCCATGGACAGGCCTTCTTCCCGCTGGATCCGCTTGATCTCTTTGAGGATTGGGAGATCGATGTCGACAGTCGTCCGTGCCATGATGTTTGATGATACATCAAATAGCATCTGATGTCAAACCGAAGCTCATCTGGTGCGATCCAGCATAACGCTAGGCCATGAAGTCCCTGCCCTCAAAGGGAACACCCAGGCAGGAGGGAACACGGCATAATTCAGGCCAGCCGCAGGACGCCGAGCGAGGAAGGGATTCACATGGCTGAAGAGACAAAGACTGACTACTGCATCGCCGGCGCGGGCATCGCCGGTGTATTGCTGGCCAGCAGGCTGGCCGCTTCAGGCAAGAGGGTTGTGATCCTCGAGCAGGGGCCCCGCTACTCCGAGGACGACCTCCTCAACCTGCTGTTTGAAGGCAAGGAAACTCTGAACGACTTCGCGGACTTCAACGACAACGCCTGCCCGGCCTCCGTCACTCCGCACACGTCCGCGGCCGAGGGAGGCCAGGTCGTCGCGTGGACAGCCATGAGGCTGTTCGGTGTGGGTGGCACGGCTCTGCACTTCGAGGGCCTCATGATCCGGCCCCGCGAAGACGACTTTCAAATGAATACGTTGTACGGTCTGGGGCGCGACTGGCCGATCACTTACGCCGAGCTCGAGCCCTGGCTGTTCGACGTGGAGAACGAAGTCGGCGTCTCGGCCAACGAAGACAACCCTTACGCGTCTTCCCGGTCAGGCCCCTTTCCCATGTCGGCACACCGGTTTTCTTACTACGACACGGAGATACTCGGGCCGGCTCTGAACAAACTCGGCGCCACCGGCCATTCATGCCCGCGAGCGACGCCGTCAAGGCCCTACCGTGGCCGCTCCGAGTGCCTTGCCTGCCGGATCTGCAAATTCTGCCCGACCGGAGCAAGGTACTCACCGGACCGGGTGCATGTGCCAGCCCTCGACGCGAGTCCCAACGTTACGATCGTCGAGAACGCCAGTCTGCGCCGACTCGAGACCGGTCCGAGTGGCGATCGCATCGTCGCCGCGCACGCCATAAGGACCGACGACGAGACGGAGCTCGTGATCCGGGCGGACCGCTTTGTCCTCGCAATGGGTGGTGTGGAAACGCCACGCATGCTGATGCTCTCCGCCGACGGCGGAGCACACAAAGAAGGTCTCGGAAACGCCGGCGGACAGCTGGGAAAGCACTTCAGCGATCATCTGAACCCCTACGTCACCGTCGATCTGGGCCGCCACGTCGGTGTGAGGCTCGGCTTCGAGACGATGATCACCGAGCACTTCAGGGCCCAGGGAGACCGGGA